>JAPLNX010000012.1 GCA_026400935.1 Planctomycetia bacterium
CGCCGCTCCACAATTGCTGATGCGGGGCACGACGAAAGACTTTCCGCGACTGACGACCATCTTCGGTGACAACAAGTATCACAACCATTCCTTGGAGGCTTGGTTGGCGAAGGAACGTCCGACCTGGCACATCGAGATCCAGTCCCGCCCCGAGTCGGCCACAGGCTTTGCGCCCGTTCGCAAACGTTGGGTCGTGGAACGCACCAATGCGTGGGAAGGACGTTCTCGCCGCAACAGCAAAGATTACGAACGCCTTGTCTCGTCGAGTGAAGCGATGTTGCAAATCAGCGCCTGCCATTTGATGCTCCGACGGCTGGTTCCTAAAGCCGACGTACCGAAGTTCCGCTATCGTGAGGCGAAGCTCGCCGTATGAAATCCTTGAAAAACAGCCTAGACCTTTTCGGATAGCCTCTAAGTTGCAAATCAACACACAGAACTAATAGCAAATCAGCACATCTAGCGCAGGGCGTTACAGATCACCAAAACTACCTAGAGTGCGCACTGGCCCTGGCTCTTGACCATCTTCGGGGGTAATGGAATCACCTACACGAAATTCAGGCGATGACGGATTTGCATTTTTGAAATCAATGGCACAATCACGCCCGTCAACGACGACCTCGGTGTTCAGAGAGCTGACCGATGGAACGACAACTGTTGACCGCCGATGTCGAATACTGCAACTCGAAAGGACCATTGTGATGAAACCGACGATCCTGGTTGCCGATGATGATTCTGAATTGCTCGAACTGTATCAGCAGTATCTCACTCGCTGTGGTTATCGAGTGCTCACCGCACCGGGCGGTGTGGAGTGCTTGTCGATCATTCGCAACGACCCTCCCGCCGTGATCGTGGTCACGGTGAACTTGCCGTGGGGCGGGACGGACGGCTTACTGGATTGTTTGCGTGAGGAATCGGACCAGCGTTCAGGACCGTCGGTGATCCTGACCGGTTCCACGGCGGATGAGTACGTCGCCGAACTCCGCGAAGAGCCGTGCGTCTTTCGTTACCTCCGTAAACCATTCCTGATGGGCCGGCTGCTCGATTGCATCCGGGCCATCGAGTCGGATTCTTCCGGCGACGAGCATTTGGCCGTCTCTGCCTGTCCAAGACAAGCCGCCGCCTGCTCGCAATCAGCCGGACCGCGCTACTAGCGGCCGGTTTCGTCATTCACGAACCGGGGCTAGCGCCCAATGGCACTTACTTTAGGAATCTGGTTTATCAGCAGCGAGTTTGGGTTTTCGTTTTTTGAATTGGTTGGACTTGGGGCGTCGGGGGTAGGTTTCGCGGCCAAAGGAGCGGCCGGGGCGGTTGGGGAGTTTGTCGTGAGAGGCGATGGTCAGTGCTTTGCGGAATTGTGCTCGCCACTGGGGGGCGTCGTGCGCCGACGACGACCAGAGGAAGATGTTGAACGTCGTCCAGGTTCGTTTGAAGCTCATGCGGCGGGGAGGTTCGGCGATCAGGGCGGCGGCTTGGCGGCGGAATTGGGTCACGAGGTAATCGTAGATCGAACGGTTTCGGAGGCGACAGGTTTCGGAGACGGTGAGAATGCGTTCGAGGAAGCGGCTGCCGCTTTCGCTTTGAGTGCCGAAGGACAGCTTGCGGTAGATCACGGCGGGGCGTAGCGCGCGTTCGGCTGTGTCGTTGGTCGGTTCGATGTCCTCGTTGTCCACGAAGGTCCACAGCCACTCGCGGTGGTTGTGGAGTTCTTTGCACATGCCGACGAGACGGTCGTTGCCGCTGAACGCGCCGCGCTGCAGTAAGCCGTTGATCTTCTCGCGAATGGGGCTCATCGAAACGCCGAACTTCCGCCAGTCGATTTCGCCGGACTTGTAGTTCCGCCAGTGTTGGAACATCAGTTTGACGGGCCGCATCAGATCGTGTTCCAGTCGTTGGACTTGGTGGTCCGGATGATCGATCAAGGCTTGGATATCGCGCTTCAGATGAGCCCAGCACCACTGCAATCGCTCGGCCTGCCAATACATCTTGGCTCGGTCGCAGTGGATGATGCCGCCGTAATTGTCGCCGAGCAGCTTGGGCAAGGCGTCACCCTTGTGGCTGGAGAAAATCGCAAAGACGGCAAACAGTCGAGCCACCGCCGTCCACAACCAAGCCTTCTGGTTGGCTTGCTTGGTGGGTGTTTCGTCCATGAAGACTTGCGGTTGTTCAGCCAGCGCTTGTTGCAGCTCGTCGTAGGGTGAGTGACACAGACAACAGCGCGGAGCGGACTCCGTGGCCGCTGACGTCGAGCACGAACATGCCGATATGTTGCGGATCGAGCTGAAACAAATTGAGCGAATCACCACCGAGTTCGTCGCACGGGCGATACACCCAGGCGAATCGCGCGAACATTGACTGGGGCAGTTCGTGCGGGAGCAGCTCCCGCTGAACCTGGGCCGCGGCATCCAAATCGCGTTTCATGCGGGCATTGAGCGATGCGAGTTGAACTTCGGCTCGCTTTCGCTCCGTCACGTCGCGGGCAATGGCAATCAGCGTCTCTTGGCCGTCGAGCCGAACCACACTGCCGGATAATTCGATGGGCAGCTCAGTGCCGTCCTTGCGCCGCCCATTGAACTCAAGTCCCATCCGTGGCCCATGAAAATTGCGAATCAACTGTTCGATCAAGCTCAGCGGACTTGTTCCCTCTCCGTCAGTTCTTGAAATGACGGACTCGATGGACTTACCCATCAACTCCGCGGACGAGTAGCCAAACATCGCTTCGGCGGCGGGATTGCACGACGCGACAATGCCACGTCGGTCAAGCGTGAGAATTCCATCCAACGCATGCGCGATGACCGCCGCGGCATGCGCCTTTTCTCGCAACGCGGCACCTTGCAAGGGGCGAATGACCAGCCACCAAATCACCGGAGCGATAATCAAAGTGAGCAGCACGGCATCAGCGAACGCTTCAAAGGTGCGAGATGTTCTCGGCAAAACGACGGGCAGGAGTAACATCACGCCCGTTTCGGCAAGGAAGCTGATGACGAGCAACGTGATGAACAACCGCGACAGCGAAAAGAGCGTCACGGAAACAATGTCAGGCCGACTCAAATTCAAACTCCGGTTTGCGAAGGCGTGGTGAATGTTCCACCAGCGAAAGGCGTAGGGCTGGAAGTGGCCTTCATGCCTGCATCTTGGTGAGCCGCTTGCCAGTCGTCACGTTCGACGACCGAAAAAAATGTTGCGCGGAATTCCCCGGCAAGGCCGTTCCAGTTTCCCGATAAGCCCCGGCATCCCGTTGTTGATCGCGTTCGTACTGTTCCGTTGATGTCGCTTGATGTCACTTCAACACCAAGCGAACGGGACCGCGAAATCAACAAGGAGTGCCGCCATGAACCTGAAATCCCAATGGTTGAAAAAGCTGTTGAACAAAAAGGTCGGCCACCGTGCGAAAGTGAGGCACATGGGGCAGCATCGAACCGTTCGATCAAACTACCCCGACGTGTTCCAGCGGTTTCGTGTGGCGATGTTCCGACAAAAACGAGCATCACGCATTGCTCGATTGGACGTGTTGGCCGCAGGCTCGGCGTTAATGAGTCGGTTGGTATGCAGAATGCCTTTAGGCAATCGGTGATGGTTTGTTAGCTGTATCCGCACGCGAGCAAGTCGAACGCCGCATGCTCGCAGAGTGCCTTGAGCGCTTTGGCAGCGTTCACATGCTTTAGAGGCAACCCCACTGAAATTAACGATGACTGCTCATTGCTTAGACCCACATTCATAGGCGAATTCCTGACGATCCGTCAGGGCGAGCGGAAGCAAATCATCGTCATGGCCTGGGCTTATTCCTCATCGGCTCAAGCCTTGATGAGTTTGCGATTAGATACAGCAAGACCGTCTGCAAGAAGTCGCGATCTGCCGAGTACGTTTGGTGAAGTTCAACTTGGTGCTGTGACGCAAATGCTCCGCGTCGGGCACGGAATGATGATTGACGACAGTTCGGCGCTGAACCGCTGAGACATGTCGAACACAAAGGAACCTGTCATGAACCTGAAGTCGCAATGGTTGAAGAATCTGTTGAACAAGAACCGTCAATCTTCGCTGCGTCGTTCGTCGTCCTTAAATGGCCGACGGTCCTTCTCGGCAGAGACACTCGAAGCCAAACAACTGCTCGTGGGAGATATCGCCGGCACGCTGTTACACGACACGAATGGCAACGCCATGAAAGATCACGGCGAAGAGGGCCTGGTGGGTTGGACGGTCTTCTTGGACCTCAATAACAACGCCGGCTTGGATGTGGACGAGCCTGCTCAGCAGACTAACGCGGGGGGCGATTATCTGTTCGTCGACCTCGCGGATGGTGACTACTCGGTTCGTGAAGTGCTTCCGTCAGGCTGGGCTCCGTCGCCTGGAACCTCGGCGGTTCAAACGGCAACGGTCTTCAACGGCAACGAATTCAAAGCCGACTTCTTCAACGTGATCGCCGAAGTGGGTGACATCACGGGTACGGTGTGGCGGGACTTCAATGGCGACGGCGTGCGAGCCGCTGGTGACACGGCCTTGGTCGGTTGGACGATCTATCTCGACACCAACAACAGCCGGACGTTCGATCTCGGCGAGACGTCGCAGCTCACGGACGCGAATGGCAACTACTCGTTCCTGAGCGTCGCATCGGGCAGCCAATACGTCGGCGAGGTGTTGCAAACGCCCTTCGAGGCGTCTCTCGGATTCGATTCGCAAGTCCATGTGACCGTCACGACTGGCAATGTGACGGTTGTTGACTTCGCCAACCTCACGCCGGAAGCGAGTGACGTCAGCGGCACGGTCTTCAATGACGTCGACGGCGACGGTGTGCGCGCGATTGATCCTTTCACGGGATTGCCGGCCGAGCCGGGTTTGAGCGGCTGGCACGTCTTTGTCGATCTGAACGAAGACGGATTGTTGACGGCGCTTGAGCCAAACACAGTCTCGGATGTGAATGGCAGTTACACGCTCATCGGTGTGCCGCGCGGAAGGCAGATGATCACACAAGTTCCCGACGCGCACTATCGGACGAACTCGCCTGCCGGGGGCGCTTTTACAATTGACGTGCTCAATGGCGTGGTGCTGACGGGATACGACTTCGCCAATGAAGAGCGGATCGGCAATCTCGGCGGCACGTTGTGGAACGATTTCAACGGCGATGGAATCCGAACGACTGGTCTCGGCGGAGCATTCACCGACGTGGCGTTGTCCGGTTGGACGGTGTTCCTCGATGAGAACCACAACGGAATGGCCGATCCGACGGAGCCGTCAAGGACGACGGACATCAACGGCCAATACACGTTCGTCGGTTTGCCGGAAGGAGCGGTCACGGTCGCTGAGGTTGTGCCGAGCGGTTGGGAAGTTGCTCCCGGATTCAGCGCGAGCGTGAACGCTTCGATCGCCACCGGCCTGACGACGACCGTCGATTTCGCGAACCTGCAGCCGATCTCCAGCACGATCAACGGGGCGATCTACAACGACATGAACGCCGACGGCCATCGCGCGACGAATCCTACGACCGGTGCTTTCACCGAGCCGGGTTTGTCCGGCTGGCAAGTCTTTGTGGACATCAACAACGACGGATCGTTGACGGCCGGCGAGCCGGCGGCGACTTCGGACGTCGATGGCAATTACTCGCTGACTGGCGTGCCGCATGGGACGCGGAAGATCGTCGAAGTGGCGAATCCCAACTTCATCAAGACGGCACCGGCGAGCGGTCAGTACACGATCAACGTGCTCAACGGCGTGACGATCAGCGGCTACGACTTCGGCAATCAAGAGCGTTCGGATGCGACGATTCGCGGCACGGTCTATGCCGATGCGGACCACGACGGCGTCCGTGATGCCGGCGAGCGGGGCTTGTCCGGAGTGACCGTGTTTCTGGATCTCGACGACGACGGAGTGATCGACGCAGGTGAGCCGAGCCTCGTGACGTCGGTCGATCTCTATTACACGCCGGGTACCGATGAGGCGGGAACTTACACCTTCGCGCATCTTGCCGGAGGAACCTACAAGCTGCGCGAGATCGTACCGGTCGAACTGTCCGGCACGCCGGTTTCGGAAGCCGAGCACCTCGTGACCATCGGCGGAGCGGAAGCCAAGACTGTGGATGCCGGCAACGTCTTCCGCCCGAATGAGATTCACGGTGTGAAGTTCGATGACGCAAACGGCAACCATGTGCGCGATGTGGGCGAAGCCGGTATCGGTGGCACCACGGTCTACATCGACCTGGATCGCGACAACGTCCTCGACGCGGGCGAACTGAGCACGGTCACGGCCACCGACGGATCGTACTCGTTCACGAACCTGACGACGGATGCCTACGTTGTTCGCGAACTGGAATCAGCGGGTTTCGAGCAGACCTTCCCGACGACGACCGATGGCACGCTCTGGCCAACCGGCACGAGCCATCTGGCATCGGGCATCGTCACGCCGACCAGCATCACCGCATCGTTGGCGGCGGGCGAGAAGCTTCGCCAGACCGTCAGCCTGACGCTGCCGACCTCCGGTGGTGTCACGAACCTTGCCGACGTCTTCTTGCTGTTCGACGACACTGGCAGCTTCACCTCCAACAGCCCGATCGTGCGGGCCGCGTTTCCGCAAATCATTTCGACGTTGACGACCACTCTGCCGGGGATCGACTTCGGTTTCGGCGTCGCGCGCTTCGAGGAATACGGCAGCTTCGCCTCCGAGAGCGCCACCGGTCGTCCGTTTATCTTGAACTCTCCGATCGTGGCATCGAGCACTCCAGGCTTCTCGACCGCGATTCAAGCGGCTCTCGATCGAACAACTCCCGGCTACGGCGGCGACGGCCCTGAAACGGATATCGAGGCATTATTTCAAACCGTCACGGGCCTCGGCTTCGACGGTAACAACAACGGGACTTTCTCGGACAGCGGCGCGGCTGGCTTGGTCTCGACGCAATTGACACCCGGCAACAGCGGCGATGTGCCGTCGTTTGCCTCGTACACAGTGGATGCAAGCGGATCGGGCTTGCCCGCAGCCGGTTCGTTAGGAGGCGCTGGCTTCCGAGCCGGCGCGCTCCCCATCATTCTCGTCGCGACAGACATCGGCTTCGCGTATCAGCCGAAGGGTGAAACATCAATCGTCGGACTCAACGGCGTGACGATCGCCGTGGCGGACATCGCGCACACGACGCGCACGACGACACCGTTCAACTACGGAGCCGGCATTCAAGAAACGATCACCGGCCTCAACGCACTCGGAGCGCTGGTCATCGGCTTGGGAACGAACGCCGATCTGGGGACAGACCCCCGAGCTGACTTGTCGGCGATCGCGAGACTGACCGGCGCGACCAACAATTCGACCAGCACGATTGCAAACGGCACCGCGACTCCGATCGCTCCCGGCGATCCGTTCTACTTCCAGATTTCGTCCGGCTTCGGGGCGAGCGTCGCCAATGGCGTCGTGAGCGCGATTCAAAACGCGGTCACGAACGTCGCGGTCAACATGACGGTCAAGGCCTCCGACCCGCGCGTTCTCATCACGAACTTCACCGGCACCTTGGCCGGCATCGGAGCCGGTCAGCAGGCGTCGTTCGATGTGGAATTCACTGGCGACGGCCGTCCGCACCGCTTCGATTTGCAGTTCATCCGCGAAGGGACGAACGTCGTGCTCGGTTCAATCCCAGTCGTGCTCGGCACGCCAATCCCCGGCAGCGGCTACGAGTTTGACGACCTTCTCGAAGGCGAAATCGAACTCGCCTCGAATTTCGGCAGCCGCTCGCTGTCGGGCCTGCCCACGAACGTGGCTCCCAGCTTCCTCTCCGGAGGAAATGTGATCGTGCTTGAAGACGCGGGGGCTCAGACCGTCACGACCTGGGCGACCAGCATCAGCGCCGGGCCAGCCAGCGAATCGGCGCAGACCGTCGATTTCGTGGTGAGCAACGACAGCACCAGTCTCTTCAGCGTCGCCCCGGCGATCGCCGCCGACGGCACGTTGACCTACACGCCCGCCGCGAACGCGAATGGTTCCGCCACGATCACCGTCAGCCTGCACGACAACGGCGGCATTGCCAGCGGCGGCACCGATACGAGTGCCTCGCAGACCTTCACGATCACCGTCACTGCGGTCAACGACGCACCGACCGCCAGTGACGGCAGTTCGATCACCGACGAAGACACGGCGACAACCGGCACGCTCTCGGCTGCCGACATCGACAGCGCCGCTCTGACGGTCAGCCTCGTCGATACGACGAACGCTCACGGCGCCGTCACGATCACCGACGCTGCGACGGGAGCCTTCAGCTACACCCCGGATGCGAACTTCAACGGCTCAGCCAGCTTCACATTCTCGGCCAGCGATGGTTCGCTGGTTTCCAACATCAGCACCGTGATGATCGCGGTCAACGCCATGAACGATGCTCCGGTCGCGATCGACGACAGCTTGACGACCAACGAAGACGCGGCGACGACCGGCACGCTCTCGGCCGCCGACATCGACAGTGCGACTCTGGCCTTCAGCCTCGTCAGCACGACGAACGCTCACGGCAGCGTCACAATCACCAATAATGCGACGGGTGCCTTCAGCTACACGCCCGATGCGGATTTCAATGGCTCGGCCAGCTTCACCTTCCTCGCCAACGACGGCACACTGGTTTCGAACATCGGCACCGTGACGATCACCGTCAACGCACTGAACGACGCTCCGACTGCGAACGACGGCAGTCTGACTACCAAC
>JAPLNX010000312.1 GCA_026400935.1 Planctomycetia bacterium
CATTGCTGTTCACTCGAAATCCCTCCGTGACTGGTATGCGATGATTTGTTGACCATCCTCAAACACCACAAATCACCGAGGGATTTCTTTTTTGTGACTCGAACCAGAACCCTTTCCAGAAAAAGTTCGCTGGTTTCAGGTCTAATGGAAGATGCGAGACAAGTTGAACAGATCGCGGGTCGCGGTATCTCCCAGCTTCGTGAAGGTGTTGAAAAGGCCGCCGAAGCAGTCCTTGGCGACGAGACTGAAGCCCTGCGGCGCGCTCGCGAGCAACTGAATGACTTGTCGAAAGAACTGAACCGTGAGATCGCTCGTAATGCGCCGGGCGAGGCATCCCAATTGCAGCAGGAGGCGCAAGGGCAGGAGGAGCGGAGAGGAGGAAAAGAGAAGAATGGAGAATCGATAAGTTCAGCATCAAAATTGGTGGCAAATGAGTCGCAAAAGGGCAACCAGCAAGCCGGACAACAACCGGATCGTAAACAGCCTTCAGGCAAGCAGACATCTAAAGAGAAACCCCAAGAGCAGCAACCAAGTCAGCCTTCAGGTGGAAAACAACCGGAGGGCCAAGAACCAGGCAAGAAAGAACCCGGCCAAGGACAGAGCAATCAAGCACAGGAAGATCAGCCTCAGACCGGACCGCAACCACAGCGCGGCCAGCCGAATCCATCGAGCGATTCCACTCAATCCGGACAACAGAAAACGGGGCAATCACCCAACGGCAAGCCACGATCTGGTCAGCGGGGTGAACATGGGCCGCAGCGTTTGACCGACTCTAGCCAACCCGGCGGTTCACAACAGTCTCAAGGGGGCACGAACCGCGAGGCCGCACCGATCGCCGGTAATGATTTTCGCGAATGGTCCGACCGCCTGCGCGATGTCGAAGAAATGGTCGATGATCCCGAACTCCGGGCCGAAGCTGCTCGCATCCGCGATCAGGCACGAGCCATCCGAGCCGAGATGAAACGACACTCGAAAGACCCCAACTGGAGTCTCGTCCGAGTCAACGTGTCCGAGCCACTCGCCGAGCTCACCAACCGAATCGCCGAAGAACTGCTCCGCCGCAACTCCAAACAGACCCTCGTCCCGCTCGATCACGATCCCGTACCTCCGAAGTACTCCGAAAAGACCCGCCGATACTACGAGCGATTAGGAAGCGGCAAATGATAGCGTGGAGAAGCCGCAATATGGCACGACGCTGGTCGCTTGTGAAGAAATGCCGTGGGGCTCGTTTCCAACGAGCCATTCGAGCCCGTTGAAAACGGGCTCCACGAAATCTTCACGTCCTCTCTGCGGAGCTACATCGATGTCTTTCCGCAAACACCACCACTGACTTCGCTTCGACTTTCGGCTCCATCACAGATCGTGCCCGAAACGCTCACCACGCCACGTACTTCCACGGGCACTTCTTGCCGATTGGTGTTGACCCGTTTTGAAATCTGTGCCAAAACCGCGAAACAAGTTAAACCTCACATTGAACCGGAGTGGCCCCGTCTTTCTGCCACCTCGCGTCAAACTTCTTTCATCCCCTTCCCACAGGTCTTGCCGTGAACACTTCGCTGCTTTGCCTTGTGCTCGCGTTGTCGAGTTCGTGGTCCACACCTTCCGCCAATCAGCCGGATCGTTTCGGGCCAACGCCTGATATCTTCGCGAGGGCAGAACCGTATGGGCTGTTCGATGAGGTCTTGGATGGTTTGCCGTCGATGCCGAGTTCTGGTGTCGATTCGTCAGCGAAGCGTGCCAAGAGTTTTGGGACACAATCTGTTCCACAATCACAGCAGCCTGCTCCAAGTCTGATACGAACTCAGCGTGACTACGTGATTCGTGCGCAAAACGCCGAAATGCGAGTCGCGGATGTCGAGAGCCAATCACCCTCAGTGCCAAGAACGTATGCCTCTCCGTCACCTTCAGCACCGGTGGCACCATACATTCAGTCGGCTCCTGCGACTCCTTATGAGCCGGACCAGTCGGCTCCATTCGTGGAACAGGCTCCCGCAGTGACTCCCTATTTGATGGCACCACCTCCAACTGCGATGCCTGAAGCTGGGACTTGGGGGACGCAAGGACCGCAGCCATATCGCCTCGGATACACGCTGTGGGGCGACAAGGGATGGTTACCGGGACGACCCACGAATATCGCAGGAGACTCAAGCAAGTTTGAGGTGTTTGAAGCCAACCTAGGCTTGTTACACACAATCCCAACGTGGTGGAGTCCGTGGCTCTTTTCGCTAGAACATCAATTTGGATACCGCAGTTGGAACGGCCCCACGCAAGTTGACCTGCCCGGCGGAGTGTATCGACTCGGCTGGGACATCAAGTTTGAAACACCGCTTAACAGCGAGTATCGCCCGTTCGCGATTTCCTTGGCGTTCAATCCGTCAATCAACAGTGACTTCACTCAACAGCTTGGTCGCGAGGCAATCAACTTTGATGGACGCGGCATTCTCTTTTGGCAAGCGGATCCGCGATTGCTCGTCGCCTTAGGTGCGGGATTTTGGGATCGAGTGCATGACCGCGTGGTGCCGTATGCGGGCATTGTTTGGCTCCCCGATGATCGTTGGGAACTCCGCTTGATGTGGCCGCAATCGCGGATTCAGTGGTACGCTGGAAATGTCATGGGTGAAGACGTCTGGTTCTATGCGTCTGCCGAATACCACGTGGAGTCGTATCAAGTTGGCACGATGTCGGCGTTAGCCCTCAAAGACCAAGTCGAATTGGCCGATTATCGAGCGGTGCTCGGCATGCGCAAAAGTAGCCGTTGGGCGTCCGGCTTTATCGAAGGTGGCTGGGTCTTTGGTCGCAAAGTCGAACTACGGCAGGCTGAAGACTTTTCCGTCTCCTCGGGATTCATCGGCCGTATAGGCGTGAAGTTCTAAAACTCGCGACAAGTATCACCACGCGATTTTTGCAGGACAGACACTCTTGCCCGTCGCGCTACGTGGCCAGACAGGCAAACGTACCAGTCTTACGAGAGCATTCTCTTGTACAAGTCTTGAGAAGGAAATCATCTCATGAGCGATCCTGTTGCGATCATTCTGGCCGCCGGTAAAGGGACGCGGATGAAGTCTGAACTACCAAAGGTCATGCACGCGGTTTGCGGACGACCAATGGTTGAACATGTGCTGGATGCAACTCGTACAGCAGGAGTGAAGCGGATCGTCGTGGCCGTCGGTTATCAAGCTGATCTCGTGAAAGCTGCGCTCTCGCGATTCTCAGACGTTGAATTCGCTTTGCAAGCCGAGCAAAAAGGGACCGGCCACGCAGTCATGATGTGTGCGGATCAGTTAGCAAATCACGATGGGCCGGTGCTCGTGTTGGCGGGTGACACGCCACTGCTGCGTGGCGAATCACTCGCCGCACTTCTGACCGAATTACGTGAGCGACACGCTGCAAGCGTCATCGGCACAGCGATCACAGAGAACAATTTCGGACTCGGTCGCATTGTGCGCCGCTCTTCAGGCGAATTCATGCGCATCGTCGAACAGAAGGATGCGACACCTGAAGAGGCTGCAATCCAAGAGATCAACACCGGTTGCTATGCCTTCGAGAGCCGTTTGCTGTTTCAGACTCTCACAAAGATTCGGCCGAACAACAGTCAATCTGAGTACTACCTCACCGACTGCCCCGCGATCTTGAAAGCGGAAGGACACAACGTCGTAGCCGCCTCGAAACTCACCATCGACGAAGCGATGGGAGTCAACACGCCCGACCAGTTGGCCGAAGTCGAAGCAGTGTTACTCCGGCGGTAATGAAAGTCGCCAAGAACACAACGGACTCCTGGAAAATGAACTGCCGAATCTTGACGGCTTCATTATCTTTGTTGCCTTTCTTTTTTAAGAGAAAGCTTTTCCAGTTGAATTGACGCTAATTTCACGAATCAGCAAATATGCCGCATCCATTGATCCGACTTGCGGATGATTCGCCGAGGCTCTTCAATGGCCACAACCGTTCGATTTGTTCTAACGCTTGTGGTGTAGCACGATGCCTTCAACGAAGCTCGATCAGCCTGCTGTGAAAAGTCCGCCTTCTCGCGGGCGATGGTCATTGGTGCTCATTTCGGTTGCGGCGTTGGCATGGTCGTTGCCACGACCATTACTGCATGATGTCGTTGTTGGGCATCTGAGCGATAATTCGTCGTCGGATTCATCGAACGAGACGAAAGGGCGATTGGCGTTTCGGACGGCTCGCCGTTTGAGCGAATTGGCAGCTAAGGGGCCGTTGGCAGACGAGACAGAATTGTCGGGGCCGTGTCTCACAGATGGCGGGCAGTCGCTTTATTTCGCTCGCTCGCGCCCGGGACAGCGAGCGGATATCATGCTGGCTCGCCGCGAAGGGGAGCAGCGATGGTCGCGTGCAGAACCGGTCCGCGAACTCAACAGCGTTGACGACGATCGCCGAGTGACAATCGCCGCGAACGAGCAGACGTTGGTGCTCGCGTCTAATCGTTCGGGGACTCGCGGTGGGTTCGATCTTTATGAATCATCCCGAGTCCGGGATCATTGGATCAAGCCGAAGAACGTCGGAGAATCGCTCAACACGACTGATGATGAGTTCGATCCGACGCTCAGCACCGACGGATTGACTTTGTATTTCGTTCGAAAATTACCCGGCGAAACGACGGACATTTTTGAATCGCATCGCACAACACTCACGACTGAGTGGTCCGCACCGCAAGCAATTGCGGCCATCAACTCGCCGTCGAGCCATGAGCGCAGTCCCGCGATTTCACCGGACGGTAAGTTCGTCTATTTCGCATCAAACCGAACGCGTCGAAGTGGTGACGAGTCGCAATTCGATCTCTTTCGAGCGCCGTTGCAAAACGGAATTGTTGGATCGCCAGTTCGAGTTCAAGACGGGATTGCTACCGCTGCGGACGATGTCGATGCCGCATTTTCTGCGGACGGACGAACGCTTATTTTTGCAAGCAAGCGAGAAGGGCCGAAGCAACTTTACTTGTCGCAAGCCGACGTTGTGGAAACTCGACTTGGTTGGGATACCGAACACCTCGCTCGATTCGGTCGAGCGAAATGGGGTGTGCCAGTATTGAGCAGCCTCTTCTTCCTGTGGGTCATTCGGCGTGCTCGGCGATCTGTTGTTGCTTCTGCGACAATTGCTGAAAAACCAAAAGTCGCTGAGCCGCCGAAAAATGTAAAAGCAGATAAGCCGCTGCCACTGAAGCGAACAATAGAGCCGACCACTTCACCGGAACGACGAGTTGAGACGATTGATCAACCGAAGCAGCGAAGTTCTGCGCCGAAAAATCCACTGGCAAATTGGACGATCGAATCGTCGAGTATTTCGCCAGCGTCGAATTCATCAAAAGCAAAAGAGCCGCCGAAAAGTGATTCGACGAGGATGTCGGACTCCGTCACGACGACGTCGGCACCGATAACAAGATCAAAGAATCGTCGTCGCAGTCTCGAAGTTGTTGTCGCAATTGCCCTGACAGCGGCGTGGCTCATCGCGTTCAAACCGAATTGGTGGATGCCGGTCGAGCCAGCTTCGCTCGATCACGATTCTTTGACCAATTTCGTTCAATTCCGTGACATCACGGCGACACGTCAAGCCGAGCACAAGCCAATAGCTCGGACTACAACTGCTCGAACGACTGCGCCAACAGCAGCTAGCGAACCGAGTGAACTGACTTCGCTCCGACAAGCCGCACTTTGGCCTAATACGTTATTCGTTGTTCGCTCGAAGACCGTGGTTGATCCGGTTGCCAATGAACTTCCTGAGTTGGTTCGGATGGTGAAGCAATTGGCGATCGCTCGGCAGTCGATCTCGAGTTCAATGTTGTCAACTCGTGATTCGCCTGCAGAGGTGGCGGTCCTTGTTGGCAGTAGCGTCGTTCCAGAAAAAGTGATCGGCACGACGAGCACGATCTTTGTGAAACAACTCGTCGATCTTTCACCGCAACAACGGGCTCTTTTGCCGGAGGCAGTCGCAACAAACTCGATGCTGCGGTTGCCTCAATCGCGAGCGGTCCAAGTTGCCGCAGCGGCCATTTCCAAAGAACTCACGACGACTCAGGTAGAGGCAATGCCTCGCAACGGAGCGGCCTCACGGGCGAACATGGCGACCGGGCTTGCTCAGGCTGAATCATCGTTACCGCTGAATGTTGTTGCAGTGAGCGAGCCATCGCTTGTGCCGCAATCATTGGCATTGAATCGAAGTTCGGTCACCGAAGTTGGCTCGGTTCCTGTCGTTGTCTCCGTGAGGCAAACCTCGCCAACCTCGACCGTCGTCGCGCGGCCAATCGTAGTGATCGATGCGTCCCGTGATACCGCTGAGGTTGGTTTCAACAAGAGCACAAGCTTGTCACCGATCGCCAGACAAACGGCAGAACCGAAGTTCGTCCCAATCGTCGAAGAGCCAGTTTCGCAGACTCCAAATCCAACGAACGCCGAGATACTCGTGGCAGCCAAGTTGCCTCAGTTGAGTCGTACAGATACGAACGGACCCATGTCGGTGACATTGGCGTCAACGGCTACACTTGAGACCACCGCAAATCGCACTGTGTTGACTCGACGAAATGATGCTTCAGTGGACACAGTTGTTTTACCGAACTTGGCAGAGGTCAGAACCTCCAAGATCGAACTGCTCGTTCCCCGTGAGCTTCCGCAAAAGGAATCTCTCGTGGCCAACGTTGATGCAGAGGTCATCAAAACGAACAATAATGGCCCAGCGTTACTGCTCACGTCGGCGACTCAGTTAGCCGAACTTTTACCTCCGTCAATCTTGTCTGCGATGGCCAAGTTTCAAGCAGTCGGACCGCTACCAACATTGGCGTTTATGACAGATAGCGTTCCCACAAAATGGCTGCCACAAATTGGCGTGCCGCGAACTAATGTTGAACTACGTGAGCTTCGCGGGGAGGCAACCACCACATCAGTCGGCTCATCGGTAAGCATCCCGCGATTGGCGAAAGAGTCGCTGGCCGCTGGGATCGTGGAAGAAGTGAAGCCCGTCGATCCGTGACCCACCTTGATGCGATCTGCTTGTCGCCGATACCTTGCGAAGGTCGGCTCTAGCATCGTGTTTGTGGTCCGAGCCATCATGCGTTCGATCGCGTCTGTCATGGAATCACTCTGATGATGACCTCTGCACCCCAAATTGAACTCAGACAGAAGATTTCTGAGTTGCAGTTTTGCGTTGCTGAACTTCAGCGTCGTCAGCAGACCGATCGTTGGCGAGCGTGGTTATGGTTGCTCAAGGAAAATGCGGCTCGCCAAATGTTGGCGATGTTGCAGCAGTCGGTTGCGGAGTCTGGCCTTGATGTCGAATTGACTCAGAACGAGCAGGCCGAATTGATGGCCCGACACTCGTTGTTACTCGCCCCCCGTGACACACGCTCGACGATACTACCGCGATGGCGTTCGGACCTTCAAATCAACGTGCGACACACGCTTGAGAACTACTTCGTTCAGAGGCGACTCGATCGTTAAGACTCAGACACTGTTTGAAACACCCGCCCGCGCTGACGTGTCGGGTTACGTTTGCGCCATTTCTAATTCATCAGGAGAGACCTTCATGCCCAACGTGCTGATCAATCTTTACAGCGATACCGTCACTAAGCCGACGCCCGGAATGCGTGAGGCAATTGCACGCGCAGACGTGGGGGACGACATGTCTGGTGAAGACCCGACGGTCAATCGATTGGAAGCATTGATGGCCGAAATGTTGGGGAAAGAGGCGGCGGTTTTCGCTTGCTCTGGAACGCAGTCCAATCAGATGGGAGTAAGGGCACACTGTGTCTCGGGCGATGAGTTGCTGATCGAATCGAGTGGTCACATCGCCTGTTTTGAAGGAGGCGGCCCGGCAGTGCTCAGCGGCACGATGTGTCGCCAGATTCCCGGCACGAATGGAATGCTCGATATCGTCGACCTCGAAGGAAAGATCAAAGCGGACAATCAACATCTTTGTATCACTCGGTTGCTCTGCCTCGAAAACACAACGAACGTCGGTGGTGGTCGTGCATGGCCGCTCGATCAACTCGCGCGAGTCTGTAGCTGGGCTCATGAAAATAGTTTGAAAACTCATCTCGATGGCGCGAGGCTATTCAACGCGTGCATTGCCAAGGGTTACTCGGCGGCAGATGTCGGAAAACATTTCGATACAATTTCGATCTGTTTCTCGAAGGGACTGGGTTGCCCAATGGGCTCGATCCTGGTTGGAGGGAAAGACGATATTCGCAAAGCTCGCCGTGCCCGGAAGCTGTTCGGTGGTGCTTTGCGACAAGCGGGGATCGTCGCCGCTGCGGCTGTGTACGCGATGGAGCACAACGTCGAGCGACTGGCTGTCGATCACGACAACGCGAAGTTACTGGCTCAAGAAATCGCACAGATCGACGGCTTGTCCATCAACGTGGCCGATGTCGAAACGAATCTTGTCTTCTTTGAAGTCGATCCTCAGCTTGGCAATGCCGGTCAATTGTCCGCCGCACTGCTGGATCGAGGATTGAAGATCGGCCCATCCGGACCGCAACGCCTGCGAGCTTGCACACATTTAGACGTGACTCGCGAAGACATGCTGAAAACAGCAGACGTGCTGCGTCAGACCTTCAAAGCCGGCTTCAGCCAATACAAGGGGTCGACAACCGGGCCGTACGCGCGAGCGTGAAGGATCGTCGAAATGCGAAGTCGTTCGCGAAAAGTGCTGCTTGATTCCCCGCTCGTCGAAGCATTCGAGCAATGGATCGCGGACCATGTTAGCGATGACACACGCCGTATCGCCCAACTTTACGAAGCCGCTCAAGCAGTCGAGCGGAAGAGGATGCCGCTGACTTTGGCAAGTTGGCGTGCAGATGCACGACGTTTTCGGCGATGGTCCAATCGAGGAATTCACTCAGTTAGTGATCTCGTCGAGAATTTTTCGTCGATCTCACCACGATTATGGAGTAAGGCTGCGTGGTTGCTCGGAATGCTCGATGTGAAAGCTGTTGTTCCCATTTGGATTCAAATGTGGCAACGGCCCGACTTGTCTGGAAAGAACCTCGGTAGTTTTGCTTGGGTCTTGGGAATGATTGGCGGCCGACGAGCCCAATTCTGCTTTCTTGAATCAGCGCAACGAGAACTTCAGTCAGAACGACCAAACATTGAACGGCTGGCTGATGCCGTCAGCGGACTTCGGTTTGCACGACCAAGTGATTCCACTCCGGCACATTTTGCAGTCCTGACTTCAGTGCTTGAACGCCGTGATTTGCCAGATCGGCTACGCGGTGATGCTGGAGATGTGATTGCGTTACATGCCCCTGACGACCGTCGAACGATCGCGTTTCGGCGGACCGTATCGGTTGCGATGAAATGCCTTGATGATCCGTCGGCAGAGGTAAGGTTCTGGTCGATCTTTGCTCTTTGGAGTTTGAAAGCCAAAGTCGCAATTCCAAAACTTCGGCACATGGCCAAATACGACAAGGCAATGTGCCCCTTGATGTGGCCGGTGAATGAAGAGGCCAAAGACGCGCTGTGCTTTCTCGAAACAGGCAAATCACTTCTTCCAGATGCTGCGGAACGAACAGGGTGGCCTGACAATGGTTCGCATCCTGCGGATTGTTCTTGCGTAAAATGTTCTTGAGCCTGCCTGAGCTCTTCGCTGGGCTAACCGGCGGCTGCGTGGGCGGTTGTGGCACAATCGGCAGAAACTGCGTGTTGGGTCCGGAGGCGTCAAAGTCTAGAGTGAATCGAGCTGTCAGGCTCATCGGTGGAAATTGCCGGAGTCGATACTTTTACTTGTTGGGCTGATCGCCAGCCAAACAAGCAAGGTCGCTTGGTACTTCGCAGGGATTGTTGCGACCGAAATTTTTGGGTTGGCTCCAGCCTCATCACGTCACACATCGAGGTTCACCATGTCGTTCGAAACGGAGTCTGATGGAGCCCAGTTGAATCGTTTTCAAACTCTCCGGTATCATCCCGCCCACAGTTTGACTGGAAACGGAATTGAAAAAACATCTTCGCCCGCCGGTGGACGAAGAACGTCCGAGCGTGCCGACTCGTTAAGGAGAGACGACATGGAAGTCCGAGGCCCTGGGTTTGTTTCAGGTGCTGCGCCAATTCATGGAGTGCAACGGACACAAGGTCCGTCCGAAGTTGCGGCAAAATCGCCGCTTGAAGTCCCACAAGATGAAGTCGATATTTCGGCAGCAGGCCAATTGATGGGCAAGTTGACGGATGCAACTGAAGCATCACAGCGTGCCGAGAAATTGGCTCGCATTAAGGCAGAAATCGATTCGGGGGCGTATGACACCGAAGCGAAACTCGAAGCCGCGTTGATGAAGATGTTCGACAAACACGGGATCGATCTGGAAGGTTAAGTCATTGGCAAAGTAGACGATTCACGGTGTGACTCGTCTACTTTTGACGTCTACTGCGGGCTGCGGAGCGGGAATTCAACGTCGTTCGATGTTGTCCCGTTCGGCAGCCCGTTATCTTTTGCGCCAAGTGAATTAAGTGACTTGATACGGTTGGCTCGTTTTTGCAATTTCGTGACATCGAATTCAGGACTGCGCTGACTGTGCAACTTTTTGAAGAGGTGAGTTGTGGGTGAGTTGTCGCCGATCGACAAATTCCGTGAGTTCCTCCAAACCAAGGGGGAGCGATTGACTCGCGAGAGGTCGATCATCATTGAAGAAGTGTTTGCTGAGCACGAGCACTTTGACGCGGACACGCTGGTGTCGCGAGTGAGTTCCAATAAGAGCGGTCGACGTGTCAGCCGCGCGACGGTCTATCGGGCGTTGAAATTGCTCGAAGAAGCCGGTCTGTTACGGAAAGTGGCTCGTCCCAACGGGAGCGAAGTTTACGAACACGACTATGGCTACCCACAACACGATCACCTGATTTGCTCGAAATGCGGTGAACTGATCGAGTTCACCAATGAAGTGATCTCAGCTATCGTCGAGAAAATTTGCGCCGAACATGCCTTCATCAAAAGCAGTCACCGTTTAGAAGTTTATGGAGTCTGTGCGAAGTGCAACGCGCCGCCTCAACGCCGACATCGCAAACTGGATTTGGTGTAGATGTCATCGCCAAAGTCATTCGCTGCACCAGGCAAAACCCAGCAGGCCGCGCGGCGTGACTACGAACGTTTTGCCGAGCAAGGCGGGCCGGCCTCGCTCGAAGATTATTTGCTTGAAGAATATGGACTCGATGTTTCGGCCGAGTATGCCGGACTCCCCCTGTTGAATCCGTGGGGCAAGGCTTCGGGGCAGTTGTCGATGACGGCCCGTCAAGTTGAGGATGATGTCGAAGCGGGTTTGGGCTTCGTCGTATTGAAATCAGTCATCGCAGAGGACTCGAACGGCAAGCAATCGATGGGAGCGTGGGCGATTCAAGAAGCTCGCATGGAGACTGAGCGAATTATTGGTCAATCGGGTGAAACCGGTTGGACCGTGACATGGAAAGGCAGAGGTTGGTGGCAATCGTTCAACGACTACCTGCAGTTGATTCGCGACGCTCGCCGGTTGGCATCCGAAAGCAGGACGATGATTGTTCCGTCGTGCAAGTATCACTTACCCTCGCCAGATGAGTTGGAATGGCGGACAGAAGAGTACGAATATACGACGCGACGGATCGTGGAGGCGTGGCAAGCTGGCGTTCCATCATCTGTTGCCAGATCGGCTCCGATGCCGCTGGAGAAGGACTTCAGCCCTACGTTAGCCGGAAGTGATCTTGCCGCGACTCAAGCCAAAATACTTGAATGGTTGCGAGTCGTGCCGAAGCTTGTTCGTGATGCGATTCGACGTTGCGAGAGCGGAGATATTCGAATCGGCTTAAAGATGTTTAACGCATTGTTTGACGACGAATTTCAACTAACGATGCTTAGGACGATTCATGCTGCGGGAGCCGATCGTCCAGACTTCTTCGTCTATGCAAACCGGTTGTTTGATCCGAACCGCGAGTTTGACGGACAACAAGGAGTCGCGTTCGGTGGACCTGATTTGAGCGATCGCAACTTGCGTGTGCTCGATCGCTTCAGAGAGGCTCGAAATCGCGGCAACGGGGTCGAACCACCAATCGCGTTCTCGGCGACCGGCAATATCACAACCGGACGAATGGCGGTCGAGTATGCCTTGCGTGGCGCAACGAGCTTTCAATTGCACACGTACTTTCAGCTTCCGGCAGACCAATACTCGATGAAGACCGGCAATCGAACCCAGCGTGCATTGCATGAGTTGTATTTTCATCCGCAGAACGGATTCATCGTCTCTCTGTTCGACGCGGCTCAACGGTTGGGATTGTCGTGCGTACCGTTGCGGTTCATGGATGTTTCTCACGCATCGTAGAACGGTTTGGAAATCCGTTCTACGAAATGCGAAACAATTACTTCAGTGTCGCCAGCAGCGTCGTGGCTTCTTTCGCACGAGCGTGATTCGGAAAACGCTTAGCGACAGTTTCCAACGAGTCGCGAGCTTTTTCGACATCTTTCATTTCGATAAAGCATTTGGCGGCTTCGAAATGTGCCTGGCACTGCCATTCTTCGTAGGGATAGCCAAAGGCCGCTTCTAAGAAGTGTTCGGCGGCCTCTGCGAGCTTCTTTTCTGCAAGTGAGCATTGCCCCATCATGAAGCGGGCTTTGGCGGCTGTTTCTGTGCGGCTCTCCTTCGTGACCTGGAGATACGTTTGCCGTGCGGGCTCAAACTGGCTTTGGCTTTGCAATGCAAAGCCGAGGCCAAAGCGGACTTCGTGAATTTGTTCAAACTGGGGGAATGCTTGGGTTAACGCCGTGAAGTGCTGTTGTGCTTGTGGCCATTGTTTGAGGCTCGTCGTACAAACGCCGCTGCGGTATAGAGCTTTCGCGTGAAAGCGTTCGACCTTCGTTGCGATGACAATCGCGTAGAACGGCAGTGCTTCGGCGAACTTGTCTTGGCGGAATTGGCATTCACCAGCAAGGAAGTTTGCATCTCCAGCGAGTGGCCCTTGCGGGAGTTCTTTGAGTTGGTTCTGAAACGTTGCGAGCGAGACTGGGTATTGCTTCTGCTCGTACTGCATCCAGCCGAGCTTGTATTGCGTTCGTTCTCGCAAATCCGGAGCTTTCGCAGTTTGCAGACCGGTCGTGAAAGCTTGAGTCGCCTCGGGGAGTTGTTTCTGAGTTTCGTGAAACTCACCAACTCGGAACCATGCCTCGGCGGCCAACGGGCTATTCGGGAGCTTCGTCGCGAGAGTTCGGAAGGCGTCCGTGGCCTCTTTGTCTTTCTTGAGTTCAAGATTGGCGAATGCAATCTCGTAGTAGCACTTGTCGGCATCCGCATAATCAGCCTTCGCAGCCAGAAGCGCGGTCAGTGTCGCGACGGATGGCTCGTGTTGCTTAAGCCCAGCTTGGCAGAGAGCAGTCGCGAACTTCGCATCAACAGCGTCCTTCTCGGTGGCCTTGCCGGACGCGATGAATTGCGTGAGGTCTTTCAAGCCGGGATCGAATTGTTTGAGCCGTTGATAACAGAGACCTCGTAGGAACAGCGCCGTCGGAATCAGCTCGGATTGCGGCTTCTCGGCAATGAGTTTTGAAAGATGCGTCAACGCGTTGGGCAAGTCAGGCTTCTCAAACAGCGCGGCTCCTGTACCGTACATCGCGGCGGGGACGAGGTCGCTCATCGGGAAGCCGGTGACGAGTTGTTGATAGAACGCGACTGCTGTGTCGTACTTCTTGAGGTTGCGGTCAATTTCTCCGAGGTGGAACAACGCTCGATCGCGCAGCTTACTGGCGGCGATTTGATTGAGCTTTGTGAGTTCAAGCGCCGCGTTCGGTGCATCGTTCGTTGCTCGCAAACTGACGCCGAGCGCAAGTAGAACTTCGTCGACACGATCCCAATCGGGCTTTGCCAGTTGGGCCGCTCGAAACGCAGCGAGCGCTTCGGCATGCCTCTTCTGCTCGCCGTGAGCCCGACCGATGAGGAAGCGGGCCTCAGCAAGCTGCGCCGGCTCTTTCATCGTGGCAATCGTCTGGTTGAGGTAAGCGAGGCTCTCTTCAAACTTCGCCGGTTGGTTCGCTACGACACCGGCTGAGTACAGGCAATGCCCGATACGAACATGGGCTTGAGGAACATGCGGGGTCGTTGCGAACTCATTGACAAGACGTCGATAAAGCGGTTCAGCCTTCGCGAGATTTGCTTCGGGCATGTTGAGTAGAAACGCTTCTGCACCAACAAAGATCACTTCTGGAACAAGCGGATGCTTCGCCCATGCGACGTTGGCAAGGAACTGTTCCGCGTGAGCTTGAGCGTTCGGCAAATCGCTGGTTTGCAATGCCGCGAGAGCCGCGCGGTACTTTGATTCGGGTGCGAGTTCGTGCATTGCAAACTGTGCGGCAAAGGTTGCATATAACGGGATCGTCTCCTTGCGTCGTTCGGGAATTTCAAAGATCGAGTCGATGCGAACCAACTGCAGTGCCGGAATGAACTCGCTTTGTGGATTCGCCGCAATGACCGGATCTACAGTCGGGACAACTTGAGCCGGCTGCTTGAGTGCGATCAAAGTTCGCCCAAGCCAATAAGCAGCCTCAGCTGCGGTCGGCAATTTCTGGTTGACGACTCCGGTCAGTAACGCCTGGGCCTGCGGATATTGAGCCGCTCTATAACGCGATTTGCCAGCAGAGGTGAGCGCGGCTCCAATCTGCAAACTCTTCGGAAATTTTTGCGGCAATGTTTCCAATACGGCGGCCGCTTCGGGGAATTTCCCCAGATCGAACATCGCTTGGCCTTGCCGCAACAATGCAATGTCCGCAAGAACGAAATCAACAACGGCAGCCGCCTGCATAAACAATGGTTCGGCGTCGGCAAATTTCTTTTGTGCAACCAGCGACACACCCAGTCGCAGCTTGCTCTCAGCAACAAGTGAGCTCTGTGGGAATTTTTGCAACAGCGTCGAGAAAGTCGTCGCAGCCTCAACATGTTGTTCGAGATCTTGTTGAGCTGTGCCGAGCCCGTAATATGCATCGGCCACAATTGCTGCGGCAGGATATGTGGCGATCACCTTTTGATAAGTTGCAATCGCAGTCGGCTTGTCGGCAGCGAGATATAAGCATTCGGCTTGATAGTAAGTCGCGTCGGCGAGCAGCGTGCTCTGCGGAAATTTCGCAGGAAGATTTGCGAACTCCGCAGCCGCCGTTTTGAAATCGTTCGGTTGCTTCGTCGCTTGAGCTGTTTGAAAGAGCGACAGACCCAAATTGAACTGCGCAGCGTCGAGAGATTTGAACTGAGGAAACTTGGCGAGCACGTTGCGAAACGTCGCGGCCGCTTCAGGAAGTTTTTTATCGTTCAACTGACAGACGCCCAGTTGATAGTTAGCGTTGGCAATTCTTAGGTCTTGCGGAAAAGTTTGGATGAACGCCGCCCAACGCGGAATCGCTTGCGGATAAAGCTTCTTGGTTTGGAATCCGTAAGCCACCGCATATTGTCGAGTCGCTTCCGGGTTCGGATCATCCGCAGCAAACAGTTCATGACCAGAAGCATGAACGCAGAGAGTGGCGATGGTTAGTGCGAGGACAACGCTCATCCGACAAGCGACAGCAACTCGTGACATCGTGATCTCCCGGCATGATTGGTGACGACCGAATGAGTAATCGGCTGAGTGGCGAATGATATCAGCAAATCTCAATGCTTCGAGGGTCCGGTGAAGATTCAATCCTGCCGCACTTGCTTGACGGTCGAGTGATCAGCCGCAACAGTTCCGCCTCACACAACGTACCTCACGTGAGCCTTGGGTCAGGCTGGTGAGGACGTCGATGCGAGCTAATGGATTTATTTCGCCGGTGGTCGCACAGGAGAGAGCCTTTGGGCTCGCAGGCTGGCTGGGAACTCAGCCTGAGCGGCAACCGCCTGACGAAGGAAAATGGATTTCATGGTTTCTCTCTTTGCTTTGACCCTGTTGGCGTTCGTTGATCCGTCTGCCGGAGTTGCCGCACAAGCGGCGTCGAATGCCGCTCCCACTCACTTCACTGATTATGCCCCGGCTTATCAGGAAGCCCAACGGACCAAGAAGCCGCTGCTGGTAATCCTTAACCCCGGTGTGCAGAGCGAAAAAACGACCGAGGCAAATGATTCGACAAAGGCAGCGCTGGTCACGGTCAGCGCGTATCAAAGTTGTTGACCTGTTAGGACTTCCGCAAGGAAGTCGTCGTTCCAGCCGGCTATTTGCATTTTGCCTCGTAGGCTTTCTTTGAGCGGATGGTGTTTGAGTCGCGTGATGGCGAAGCGGCG
>JAPLNX010000176.1 GCA_026400935.1 Planctomycetia bacterium
GGGCGGGGACACTGTGATCTCGGCGTCCGCGTCACTTTGTGCTGCGCCGAAATATCCGCCACGCCGTCCGCACACGGCGGAAGAAACGTAGCGGATCGCCCCAGGACATCGCGAACAAAACTCAGTTCACTATGTCGATGTGAACGGAACATACAACAGCATCAGCCGTGCCGAACAGTATTGGACCTGTCCCTTTGATTTGCCCAAGTTTCTTGTGCCGCGCACACGGCGTGACTCAATGGCAAGCCGTGCCATTGGCTGTCAGCTTCCTTTCATCTCGATATCCGCAGTGATTGAATCATCTGTTGGCCGATTGGCAGCCAAGCTTCTTCTTCAGCGGTTGTCGTATTGAACGACACGAGCAGTATTCGATTTTCGAGACTGGTTCCTAATGTGATGTTTCGGATCGTCGTATCAACGGCTGGAGTTCGGAAGTCGAGTCGGAACCAGTTGAGTTCATCGAGCGTGATCATTTCGCTGGCCAACCAGTTTTCGGCAGCGATCTGTCGGCGCATCATCGCTTCTGTTTGCCGATGAAACACTGGAATCGCAGCGGCGGTCGCTTTGTTCTTGGTGTGATTGAAGGCCAAGTTGACCGTCCCTTTTTCGTTTGTGAAAACGAGCGTCGGTCGTTGCGCGTCTGGGTATTTCACCTCCAACATGTCGGCACTCATCACCGAGAACTCTTTCGGGATCAGCAGCTTCACTTTGCCATCGAGAATCTCTTTCGGTTCGAGCACAACACCCGCGACCGTCGTTTCCACCAGCGGAATTTCCGGCTGCTTGCGTGCCGGAAGTTTCTCTGGCTGAGCCACTGAATTCCCGAATGAAAAGCTGAAGCCGGACTTCGAGGCTACGTTACTTGATGACACCGTCTCGCCATCGGATGTTGCCGCCATCACCACATTGCGATCCACATCAGTTGCTCGAATCGCGATTGCCTGAAGTATCTTCTCACGAAGTTGTGCATCCTCCGGGAGATGTTTCTTGAGTTCCTTAATCGCATTCAATCGCAGGGTGGGATGCCAGTGAGTGAGGCTGGCCAAATTGTCCCGATAAAAATGAGGATCATCGGGCTTGGTTGAGACCTTTGGGAGTATCTGCGGCATTCGATCATCGCGTGCTTTGACGTAAATGATCCGCAGATAGTCGTCGATCTTGGTCACCTCACCGAAGTCAATGAGTTTGGCGAAGGCGTTGAGGTCAGAGACACCACCAATCATGACGCGAGTCGTCGTGAGGTGAGAATTCGTCGCTTGGTTTCCCCGTGGAGGTGCGATCTCCATCAATCGCTGCGCACAATATTCAGCGTTATCAACATGATTGATGCCAGTAACCTCAACAGTCACAGACACGATGGCATCGCGAGCATACGCCTCCGGTGGCAACACCGGTGGCACAGGGTCATCATCGCGGCGTCCCCCGCCGACCGTATACGCCTTCGGATTGGTGTTGCGGTCAACGAACGGCTCTGCTGGCGGTGACATTCTCCCCTCGGCCCGAGCCTTTTTCATCTCCGCCATTTGAGCTTCAAGCTCCTGGTTGACTCCCGGTTTTGAGCCGCTTTCGGAGCACCCGAAAACAAAGCCCATGAGCAGCAGCACTGAAACGCGAAGTCTTGTTGTCATCTCATCCAATATCCAAGTTGAGGTTGTCGATCGAACAAAAAACGGAATTCATCAGGCGATCGTTGGGATGCCCCCTAGCTCAGCCCCCTCAACCGCGACCTTGTTTACCGTGTGTCCCCCAGCCACAAGAAACTCGGAGTTGACGTCGAGCCAAAGCAGAAGCTCGCCATTGATATCACTATCCCACTCACTTTTCTTGTGCTACGCACACGCCTTGCCTCATCGGCAAGGCGTGCTACCCGCTTTTCTCTTCCCCCCCACTTTTTCTTGTCCAAGGCATACTACCCGTTCCAGTCGAATTGATCAGAAATTCCGCGAGTTAAGAACTCAATGCGTATTTGATCATGAAGATTTTCTACGTCAGCAACAAGAAATTCAGACCATGCGACTGTAATAGCAAACGCCGATTCTACGAGAGCAGATTCGATTTCTTTGTTCGATACTTTGATTCGAGATTCAACTGAGTGGGCTAGTAGTGTCCTTGTGATTTCATTAACTGCATACACCGTTGTTTCTGCAATCATTCGGTTGTCCGGAGATAAAGCGCACCTTTCAGTCGATGCAAGGGCCGCAAGAGACTGAATTAGATTCACAATGTCAACCAAATGGATTTTAAGACGGCTTATGTTGAATTCAGAAAATTCAGACCGACTTAAATCAAATAGGAATTCAGACAGGTCATCACAACCTTGCGTTTGTCTTGGGATTCCAGCATGAAAAAGTAATCTCTGGACAATCTCTGAATGGAAAGAACTCATCTTGGAATAACTCCTGGGAGAACTGGGATTCCATGACTACCGATTCCGGGAATATGGATGTGTGGAAGGCCGGTAACCCAGTGATTGCCCTGCGTTGCAAGGTCATTTGCACTTGCACGCCATCCCGGGTAACTAAATTCATCAGCCCAATCCAAAAGCGTATTTGCGGTCTTTGCGTCTAGGGCTTTTCGGCCGCCATTCGATGCTTCATGGGTAAGTTCCTTGAGTGCGATCTGGTCTGGAGACATGCACGCGTTATGCACAAAAATTGGTTTGTCACCGGATTTGGTTGCGACAAAATACGTATGAGATTTCTCGACCTGGAAATTGAAGACCGGGATGCCGAGTGGGTGTTCGGTGCGGTGGGTGATGGTGAGGATTTGGAAATGGCCGTCAGGGGAGATGACGTGGTCGCCGACGGTGAGGTCTCCGGCATTGCGCCAGCGTTCTTGGGTGGCGAGCCAGAAAGGGTGTTCGTCGGTCGTTTCGACGGTTTGTTGCGTGCCATCTTCCGACTCGAACGTCAGGTGGCGGAGGTGGTATGTGGTGCGGCGATAGACCTCGACAACTTTGCGATAGCCGAGTGCGCTGCCGTACTCATCGCGGGCGAGAACGAAATCTCCTTCGCGGATGTCTTCGATGTTCTTCGTGATGTAGCGAGTGGCTGGCTTTGTAGCAGAGTTGGTATCACGGTGCTCGGTGCTTGCCGGTGAGTTCAAATCCTGCTGGGTCAGGTGAGTGCCTTGAGTGACTCCGTGATTCTTAGAAACGGCAGCGTTGGTATTTGGTGAGTTGGTCCAGAACCACGCACCCAGGCTGAAGCAGGTCAAGATGGCTGCAGTCAGAACTCGATCCACGATTCGGTGAGTGGAGAATGTTGTTTTCATCATTGGAATTCCTTGAGAGATGATAATGGTTGTTGATGAATTCGATCGTGTGTTTGGAAACGGTTTCAGACGACTGTTGGAAACCGAGTTCAGGAAACATCAACATCAATCGCTGGCACGCGTCGCCGTCTCAAACGACTTGGTATCAATTTCCAATCACCCTTCGACACCTCGCGAACAACAACCAGTGCAGTCCCGGTCGCTATCAATACCAAGCTCAACACTCGATGATCGGACGCGATGTCCGAGGCCATGACTTCCATCGTTGACTTCGTTGTCCCGACTCCGGCGATCTGTTGAGTGTTGGGGCTGATGTCATCATCCCGCAATCGCAGGTCATTTGGTTCAATTGCCGACTCCCCGCGTTCTTCAATCTCGATGACAACTTGTGTACCAGCAACAAAGCAACTGCCAGGGGTATCACAAACTCTTCGCTGCACTGCGGCAATACCGTCCGCCACTTCATCGAACTTGTCGGCGTTTTTGGCGAGGGCTTTTGCGGCTTTGTTGCCGAGCTTTCCGGCGGTGGCGGCTTGGCCACCGAAGGGGAATGTGGCTGCCAGTGACAATATGGCGTCGCCGGTGTTGCCTCGACCGGCGCTGATGATGGCGTTGGTGAGGTCGCAGACTTCGCCTGCGACGGGGACCATGCCCGCCAAGTCCAAGCCGAGTTGGACTGCGTCGAGCACGGTCGTGAAGGTTCGAGCGGGGCCTTCATCGGGCGTCGGCGGCGTTCCGGATGAGGATGAGGTTGACCAATAGTAGCTGGGGTTTTCTTTAACGGTGGTCGTCAGGCTGTTCGTGCCAGTGACAATGACCGAGCCGACATAGCCGTTCTCTCCTTTGCTGAAGTTTTCGTAGAAGTCGGTGGGGTCTACGATGCGCTCGATCCGAACGTGGCTGCTGCAGCCGGTAATGTCGAGCACATGCCGCTCAAGATTCAGCGTCACTGACGCGGTCGGAGCAACGGGCGAGGAACCGCCGAGCGTCAGTCCAACGCTGAACGCGAGCGAGGCGGTCGTGACGTCCGAATCCTTGAAGTACTTTTCTTTGTCACAGATCACCATGTTGTAGCCTTCGGGAGGTTGGCTATCGAAACCGAACGAGTAGTGATCGAAGCTGACGTTTGTGTAAGATGCCGAGACATTTCCAGACGCAGTGATCGTCAACGTCGGAGTCCAGCCGTTGATTCCCATCTTCACCGAGCCACTGATTCCGCCTCCCATCCGGAGGCTGATGGCACCAGTCATCGTTTCTGTCATCGGAGTGGCGTTGGGGTTAGTGCCGCCACCTGGAGTGACGGTGGTTTTCTTGGTATTGAACTGCAAAAACGTCGTTTCGCCGCCGCCCATGGAGAAGGTGTTATCCAGCTTGATGACCGGAGCACCTAGTGACGGAGTACCGCTGCCTGATCCACCGCCAGGGCCGCCGCCGCTGGAGGTCGTGCCAAAGGAACTCGCGGAAGAGCCACCGGATGAATCGCCCGACGAATTGGTTGGGGTGTTATCCGGCAAGTCGGCATCGTCGAGTGAGATGTCCATCTCGAAGTCAGCGTTGATGCCGGCTGAATCATTTTCGTCGATCCCCAGCGACAAGTAATCGATGTCGCCGGTGGCGGCGTCGGACTCTTGGTCTTCGTAGGTCAACGAATCTTTGACCAAAATATTGCCGGTGGCACCGGCGGTGATATCGACTTCGCCGTGGATGTCGGACTCTGCGATTTCTTCACCGATGTCCGTGGTCGCTTCGGCGGAGACGGTACAGCCTTCGGATTCCGTGGCGCTTTGTTTGATGCTACCTCCCGACGTGAGGCGAGTGCCGTTGCCGCCGGTTGGAATTGGGGCGGCAGTGCCGTCGAGAACCGTCGCGGCATCGGTGGCGGGAAGTGTGCCTCGTGATTGGTACGTACTCCCGAACGGATTTGTCATGGCCGTTGTCGGACTTCCGGTGGCGTCGAGAGTGGTTCCCGTAGCTTCAAACAAGTCGTAGCTCGCATTGAACTGCATCGAACGATCGGTCGCTGACCCAAATGCTAGCTGCGTCGTATGCCCCAGCGTGCCGTCCGGTCGTAGGACATTGAAGTCTGTCAGTGCGACATTCTTCTTCGCGGTGAAGAGCGCTTTGCCCGCGAAATTGGACTTGTCCACTTTGCCGGTCGTGATGTCGGAATCGTCGGTCGAATCTCCTTGGCTGACGAACAGCTTGTCGATGTTGGAGAACGAGACCGTGGCAACAGGGCTGACTACGATGACGGGCGCTGTTGCACTGCTGGCGGCGACGGCGCTTGAGGCTGCTGAAGATGAAGATGACGAGGACGACGAAGAACTGGTACGACGGGCGAACGCGGGAGTGCTGGGGATTCCGTAGCCGTTGCTGACGGTGATACTGAACGTCGTCAGGCCGCTGCGAGTGGTCGTGCTCCACGGACCAAGCGCGGCTGGTGAAGTTGATGCCGATGAGTTGGAGGAATTGCTCGACGCGCCGCTGGGTGAACTCGAATTGCCCAGTGTGTCCCAATCAATGGAGGTCGGGACATTGCCCGACGATTGAGTCACCTCATACGCCTTGCTCCACGATTGCGTCACCAGCCAATGATCGGCATCGACATACGTCTGCGCGAGTGTGACGGTCAGCCGCGTGGTCGCTGTTTCGGTGAGCGTCGTCAGCGTGAACGAGTCGGTCCCGACCGGCTGCAACGCCAACAGATTCCCAATCGCAGACTCCGCCAGGAGATGCACGTCCTCGAAACTGATTCCCTCTGGCAACACAAACGGATGCCACGAAGCGGGCGTTGTAATCGTCCCACCGGTTGAGCCGCCGTTGTTAGTTCCTGATGAGCCACTGCTACCTGATGAGCTGCCGCTGCCTGATGAGCCGCTGTCGCCATTCGATGAGTTGCCGCCGTTATCAGACGAGCTATCACCGCTGCTTCCCGACGAGCTATCACCGCTGCTGTTTGAATTGCCGCCGCTGCCTGATGAGCCATCGCTACCCGATGACGAGTTGCTGCTACTTCCTGTCGAATCGCCACTGCTGCCGCCAGATGAGTTGCTACTTCCCGGCGAGCCGCTGTTGCCTGACGAACCAAACGCAGATTGCACGATGTTCTGCGCGTAGCCTTGTAGATTCGTCCCTTGGTCAAAGAGCGAACCCGAACCCGAAGAAGAATCAGACGTTGAAGAACCAGCACCACCCGTCGCGGAGTTCGTCGCGGAACTCACCGATTGTCCTGACGAGGCCAAAGCATTGTTCATCGCAGGCTGCGAAAGAGCACCGGGGTCGTAAGAGTTCAACCCAAACGTCGCGATGTAACCATCGACTGGCGTCGGCACCTGCCCACTCGCCGAGTTCGCCGAACTGCTGATCGCCGACGTGGTCGCCAGAAACGAATTCAGTCCCGCTTCCAACTGACTCTGAGTGGGTGCCACCGACTGTTGCTGCACCGATTGCGAGTATTGATTGACGACTTGATTGGAACTGTCAATCGTCCCCTGCACGTCTTCCGGAGACGTCAGCATGACGCGAGCTTCGGCCACCTCCACACTGCTGATCGGTAACATCAAGCTGCGGCGTCGAGATCGGCGACCATTCTTAAACTGCCCCCCCCCCCCCAGAGTTACGTCGTTTTGACGAGTGACTCGTCGTGCGGTTTGCCAGCGTCGCTAACCAATTCCACAAGATCATGATGGCCCCTCCGTAAAAGAATTGAGCATCGAAAAGCCACCGCAGGGACTGCGGTGATGACGTGTGGGTGAAACGGTATAGCGAAAAAGAAACAGTGCAATTGGTGTAAAAAGTCATCAATAGAACTACTTATGGACGCATTTATAGAAACGCGAGGGCGCGATCTGAAGAAAATTGGTGATGAGCGAGAAGTCTGACGCGCGCCGTAAGGCACCGAGTTACACATGAAGTACCAGTCGCTGAACTCGTGAGAGTTCTGGGCCACGGAAGTCTCACGACTTCCGCTACCGACTTCCGGTTTCGGATATCACGCTTCAAGCGACGGCAGCTTCGGTTCGCAGCGCACTGGCATGACGATCGTAAACGTGCTCCCTTTGCCGAACTCGCTGATGAGTGTCACTTCGCCTTCGAGAAGTTTGCACAGTTCTTTCACGATCGAGAGGCCGAGGCCGGTTCCTTCGAATTCGCGGGTGAGGGTGTGTTCTTGGCCAGGCTGCTGACGGCCTTGGCGGAACTTTTCAAAGATTCGTTCTTGCTCTTCGAGCGGAATGCCGACGCCGGTGTCTTCGATCTCGATGAAGAAATGCTGGTCGTCGCGCAGGCCGGCTCGCACGCGGACTCGGCCTCCTTCGGGAGTGAATTTCACGGCGTTGGAGAGCAGGTTGTTGACGATCTGTTGCAGCTTGCCGACGTCTTGAAACAGTACCGGGACGTCAGCATCGATATTCCACGAGAGGTCGATGTTTTTCTTTTCTGCGAGTGGAGCCATTGCTCCCGCCTGCCGTTCAATCATGTCGGCCAGCGAGAACTCGACGAGATGCAGTTCCATCTTGCCGCTTTCGATCTTGGCGAGATCGAGCACATCGTTGATCAACGTCATCAGGTTGCGGCCCGATGATTGAATGTTGGTGACGTAACGCCGCTGTTTGTCGGACAGGTTGTCTGCTGTTTGCAGCACATCGCTGAACCCCAAGATGCTGTTGAGCGGCGTGCGGAGTTCGTGGCTCATCGTGGCGAGGAACTCGTTCTTGAGATTGTTGAGTTCGTACAGCCGCAAGTTCACGCGAGCCAATTCATCCACTTTGCCGTCGAGGTCCGCGTTGACGCTGCGCAGCTCTTCTTGCACGGTGACCAGGTGCCGCAACATCCGATTGAAGGCGTGGCTGAGTTCCTCGAATTCGTCACCCGATCGAATGTCGGCACGCATATCGAGTTTGCCGTGAGCGATCGCGTCGCTCACTTTCTTCAAGTGCATGACCGGCTTTGTCACGACATATCGCAATACCAAGTAGATCGAAACGATCGCCAGCACGACCTTTAACATCTCAGCGGAAATCACGAACGCGTTCGTGCTATGCAGCGAGGCTTGTACGCGATTCAACGGGAGCGTGATCTTGGCGGCTCCCAATAACTCACCAATTTCTCTCGTTGTCTCGTTGCCCTCTGCATCCAATCGCTTGTGACAACGAATGCACGATTCGGTGGCTCGGAGCGCGCGATAGTACTGGTACTCGTTCTCGTCACCACCAACGAGTTCGACGACCTCATCGTTCTTCGCTCCCGCTTTCAATTTTCGGAGAGCTTCGTGACCCCGATCATCCGTGGGACGGAATCGAGCATCAGCACCTGGAGCAGATGAGTCGGGATGCAGGAGCGAGCGGTTGATTCCTTGCAGGTCTTCAAATTGCAAGTTAGCTCCCAGTTCATCAATCATCTCTTGAAGTTTGTCGTTGGCCGCTTCGCCTGCCAGCCAAACAGAAAACACTGGTTGCTGAGGCTCTTGTGGCCGAGTCAGTGGCTCTCCTCCGAGCGACGCTTCGAGTTTGAAGTTCTTGATAGCCCACTTCCAATGGGTCTCCAGCAAGACGGTTGAGACAAGCGATCGTGCTGTTGCTCGCGTATCGCGGTCGATCAAGCTCGAAGTCTGCCAGCGATACAAGAAGAACGTCCCAACCGCCAATAAACTCAACCCTGAGCCAAACAGCAGCAGGCACTTCAGCTCAAAGTTGGTCTCGCCAATCCAACGTTTTAATGTGCGGTACGACATGGCCGGGAGTGTATCAGCCGCTCAATTGTTGGCGAGTGTGCGGTTTCATTGGAGGACCGAATCGGCCCACGGAACACACGGAAAGCTATGGAAGGAACGATCGCGCGTTCTGGCTGATTCGCCAACGTTGGTTAATGGCGTCAAGGCTTGCTTCTCTTTTCCGCGTTCTTCAGTGTGTTCCGTGGGCGTATCGAATTACTTCGGCTGACAGCGTCTGCAGTAAAATGTCGATCGTTGCGCCTGCACGATGCGGATGATTGTCGATTGTTGGCATGTCAGGCAGGTCAACTCTTCGCGATCGTAGACTCGATGCGAGTTTTGATAGCCGCCGCTTTCGTTGAGCGCGTTGCGGTAGGTGCCGTCGCCGAGCGTTGAGCCTTCGTATTTGATCGCCTCGTTCAACACGTGTTGGGTTGCAACCTGAAGTCGCGCCATTTGTGGCTTCGTCAATTTGTTCGTCGGTCGCAGCGGTGAGATGCGGGATTCGTGCAAGATCTCGCTGGCGTACAAATTCCCGATGCCAGCGACGAGCTTCTGATCGAGCAGAGCAACTTTGATCGGGCGAGCCGTTCTCTGACAGACTTCGCGCCAGTCGAGTTCGGTCATCAGCAAAGCGTCTTTGCCGAGCGAGTCACCCCCCAAGCGTCGAGCCAATTCTGCGGCATCGCAGAGTCGGACAACACCGAGGCCACGGCGGTCCCAAAACCAAACGGATGCTGACGCTCCGTTTCCCGACATGCGCCATTCGAGCCGCAAGTGCTCTCGGTCCGGCGGATCGGTCAGCAACATCAGTCCGGTCATGCGTGGCTCGATAACGAACGACTCATCTCCTTTGAGGTCGATGACCACTCGTTTAGCGATTCGACGCACAGCGATGACTTCGCGGCCACGACAGCGTTGAGCCATTTCATCAAATAATGGCGACATTGTCAGTGGACGACATGAGCACGGGCACGCACACAGTTCGCGTACGCGCCGACCAACCATCGTCTCACGAATGCCACGGACCATTGTTTCGACTTCAGGAAGTTCGGGCACTGGGATGACCTATGGTGGAAGAGGAAAGGTGGAGATTTCAAATTTGGGATTTCACTATTGCATGTTGTCGGTCGCGAAACTTGTTCGCAACCTTTTGATGGTGAAGGTTGCTGGCTGAAAATGAGAGAGCATCTCGCGTTATCAACCGGGCTGCTATATTCCACGCAGTCCTGAATTCAGTGGTTTAACCCCACGCCGCAGGCACGCGCGTTTTGAAACGTGTGTGCCTGCGGCGTGCGGTTAAACGATCTTGCCAAACTTATTCCCGTGACCCGACCGAGCTTGACTCATGAAAATCTTGCTGGCTAACCCGCGTGGCTTTTGTGCCGGAGTGAATATGGCGATCGAATGCCTCGATCAAGCAATCAAGATGTTTGGATCGAAGATCTATGTTTATCACGAGATCGTTCATAACAAATACGTCGTTGAACGCTTCACGAAGCAGGGCGTGAAATTCGTGAATGCGATCGAAGACGTGCCGACGGGGTCGATCTTGTTGTATTCGGCACATGGCATTTCGCCGGAGATTCGACGCCAGTCACGTGAGCGAAACTTGCAGACGATCGATGCTACTTGTCCGCTCGTGACGAAGGTCCATTTGGAGGCGATCCGCTTTGCACAAGACGGCTATCACATCGTGCTCGTTGGCCACGAAGGTCATGACGAGGTAATCGGCACGATGGGAGAAGCCCCGGAAAGTATCACATTGGTTGAGACTCCAGACGAAGTCGATCGGCTTTCATTTGCGGTGGATGCGAAGATCGCCTACCTGACGCAAACGACGTTAAGCGTTTCTGAAGCGAGTGCGGTCATCAATCGTTTGCGACAACGTTATCCGGGGATCGCGAGTCCGCCGAAAGAAGATATTTGTTATGCGACGACCAATCGCCAAGAGGCGGTTGCCACTTTGGCCAAGTCCGCTGATGTCGTTGTTGTGCTTGGCAGCCAGAACAGCTCGAACAGTCAGCGATTGCGGGAAATCGGTCAGTCCATCAGCGGTCGAGCGTATCTAATTGATGGCGTTCACGAATTGCCGCTCGATGAGTTCAATGGCTCAGAGACAGTGCTGATCACAGCGGGTGCGAGTGCTCCAGAAGTGGTCGTTGAAGAGTGCGTTGATGCGCTTATCAGCCGCTTCGGTGCCGAGGTCGAACACGCGGTCGTTCGCGAAGAGCATGTGCATTTTCCGCTGCCGAAAGAATTGCGAGCGCTGCAAGCGGCTACGTAGTTCGCGTGCTACGTTCGCCAGCCCCGATGCTGAAATAGCCACGCAGAGAGGACTGTCCAACAGCCGACGATCCCGGCCAACTTCATCAAGCCGGGTGCTCTTTCGAGCGGCAGGTTCTGTTTCAGGCTTAGGAATAACAACGGAAAACTGTGGCTCTCGAACGACGCTTCTTTCAAAGTGGCGAACGCTGAAAACTTGGTCGAGAGATAAAACACGACACCGCCTGTCAGCATGTAGCAGAGTGACAACACACCGGCGGCACTTTGCGTGCGACTCAGCGAGGCGATCACCGTACCGACGCTGACCATCCCGCTGCTGGCGAAGATGATTGTTAGCCAAAGCGAGAGATGACTGAACGCTGTCGGTCTCAAGATGCCGATGATCACAACACTGGCCGACAACGCAAGGCTGAGATGAAACAGGTATCGCGACACGAGCAACTCAGTCGGTGTTGCTGGCGACAGAGCGAGCGCCATTAATGTGCCACGCTCGCGATCTTGGCTCGTGAATGAGACCTGCAAATGGCAGCATGTCACGAACAAGACAATGATCAACAAGATCGTCGCGACGAATTCTTCATTCATCAGATCGGTCAGCGAGCTTTGTTTCAACCGTTCCATTACGGCGCCGCGCGATGATCCAGTCACGGGCAAAGTCTGTTGCATAAACGGTGGTGTTGAGCCGAAGTGCTCGGCTGTCGCGGGCCAAAACCACTGCAGGAAGGGGGTCAGCACATTCGGATCGTTGCCCGGATACAAGAATCGGATGACTGGTTTTGAGGGAGGTTCCGACAGTATCTCGATCGCACAGTCGGTCTGCGGGTAAACACGCCAGTCGCTGACAGACTTCACATCGGACATCGCGACAACATGGATCTGTTTGTTGCGCTGAGCGGTTCGTCGCAGTTGTTCGATCCACGGCGATTCGTTTGCGTAAACGATCCAACAATTCATCACGGGCTTCGGGGCCGGTCGGCTCAGCGAGAGCAGCAGCGAGATCGCTGTCAGTAGTCCAATGAGCAACAACGCCGACGGATTCTTGCGCAGTCGTAGCATCTCGCGGTTGAACAAGATTTTCAGAAATCGCGGTCGGACAATCATGTGTAAGCCTGCCCGGTCAGCTTGAGAAAAACATCCTCGAAGCGAAATTCTTGTGAGTGCAATCGGACGCCGGTTATGTGCTGCACGATGTGAGCGAGTCGCGCTCGCTCGGTTTCATGGTCCATGTTCAACAATTCTCGCTGAGTCGCGTTGTTGGCCTCGTATTGAACGGCCACTTTGTGTTCGGCATGACGTGTGACAAAGTTGGACGGCGTGTCGCATTCCACGAGCCGGCCTCGACACAGGATTGCCACGCGATCGCAGATCTCTTCGACCTCTTCCATGTCGTGCGTCGTCAGAAAGACGGTCGTTCCGTCCGCCACTAGCTCGCGCAACATGCGGCGAACCAAGTCGGTCGAGTGAGCGTCGAGATTTGCGGTCGGCTCATCGAGATAAAGAATTCGTGGTCGATGTAGAATCTCTCTCGCGATCAGTAACTTGCGACGCATCCCTTTTGAATATGCGCGCACGGGAAGATCAGCCGCTTCGGAGAGTTCCAATTTTGAGAGCACTCGTCCGACTTCGGACAGCGGCGTCTCATACAACCGAGCGAAAAGTTCGAGGTTCTCTCGTCCCGTGAATTCTTCGATGTGATTTTCCGTGTCGGGGACATAACCAAACAGCGGTTTGACTTGATCGAACTGCTGGGGCATGCGGAACCCAGCGACGTCTACCTGCCCGCTTGATGGCTTGCGTCCACCGATCAGAACGCGAATCGTCGTCGTCTTCCCCGCACCGTTCGGCCCCAAAAATCCGAACAACTCTCCCTTCCGTACCGACAGGCTCAACCCGTCTACTGCGACGAAGCGGCCAAAGCGAACCGTCAGTTGATCGAGTGTGATGAGATCGGTCATTAAGGAGACTCTGCTTCGTGCGGGGTTGAGACAGAGGGGCATTTGCCGTTGGTCATTTGGGAATGCGGAAGACAGGGTGTGTGAACCCAAATGACAAATCTATCTGCCTCCTCTTCGGGCGAACGGTGTGCCATCGACGAAACGTGCTGCCGATTGCGAAACGCTGTTGCGAACGTGGACGGGGGTTGTCGCGTTTTCTCAACAAATCCGTGTTGCCAGTCCGCCACTTAGGAAAACCTGACCTATGTTTTCTCAAGACGTTGATTGTGTTGACTTTCTACGTAGCCGTCAGCGCTTCGCGTGATGATCCGGTCGCTTCACAACGCGTTGGCGAGCAATCGGTTCGTCACGCGGAGCGCTGGCGGTTACGTACAGGCGGCTCCGCAGCGAGCGGCCCCTTAATGTCCCTCGTTTGATTTGCTTTGGGAATCACTCATGCCACCTGCCACATTCGCTGGAAGAACGACACGCGGACTGGAATCTCCAGCTCAGGATTTTGAAGAGCTCAAACGCTGCATCCACGGCAAGCTCGTCGAAAAACTGGACCTCACTCGGCTCGGCGATTTGCAGGGAGATACTCTGCGCCGCGAAATCCGTTTAGTTGTTGAACATCTTTGCGATACCGAAAACGCACTGCTCAATCGCTCAGAACGAGAGCGCTTGATCGAAGAAGTTCTTGATGAAACGTTCGGCTTCGGGCCGCTTGAAATTCTTCTCAAAGAACCCGGTATCGCTGACATCATGATCAACGGGCCGAAGAACGTTTTCGTGGAAAAAGAAGGGCGCATTCAGCGCCATAAGGTGACGTTTCGCAACAACGAGCACTTGCTGCAAATCATTGACCGAATCGTTTCAAAGGTCGGACGCCGCATCGACGAAACTTCGCCGATGGTTGATGCCCGCTTGCCGGACGGTTCGCGATTGAATGCGATCATTCCGCCGCTGGCGATCGATGGGCCGTCGCTGACGATTCGTCGATTCGGTTCAAAACCGCTGACGCTGGAAGACTTGATGCGATTCGGCGCATTCACGCCAGAGATGGTCATGCTGCTCGAAGGGGCGATTAAGGCTCGGCTCAACGTGGTCATCAGCGGCGGTACTGGTTCCGGAAAAACAACGTTGCTTAACACGTTGTCGAGCTTCATTGGAGCCGACCAACGCATCATCACCATCGAAGATGCGGCTGAATTGCAGCTTCAACAGGACCACGTTTTACGACTGGAAACGCGCCCGGCGAACGTTGAAGGACGCGGACAAGTCACGGCGACCGACCTTGTTAAAAACGCTCTGCGTATGCGTCCTGACCGCATCATCATCGGCGAATGCCGTGGTGCCGAAGCGCTCGACATGTTGCAAGCCATGAACACCGGCCACGAAGGCTCAATGACGACGATTCACGCAAATACGCCACGTGATGCCGTTTCGCGTTTGGAAACCATGATCGCCATGGGCGGTGTTGAACTGCCGATCCGAGCCTTGCGATATCAGTTCGCATCGGCCGTCAACATGATCATTCAAGTCAATCGGCTTCAAGGTGGTCCCCGCAAGATCACGTCGATCACCGAAGTCTGCGGCATGGAACAAGATGCAATCGTCATGCAGGAGATCTTCAAGTTCACTCAGGACGGAATCACAGAAGAAGGAAAGTCCTTCGGTCACTTTGAAGCGACCGGCGTCCGTCCGACGTTTATGCAACGACTGGAGTCCTCTGGCATCCGTCTCCCCGCGAATCTGTTTGCCGCACGGAGATTGGGTGGCAAGTAATTATTGAGGAACAATGACTATGTCCGTTGGATTCATTTATCTCGTGGTATTCCTGTTTGTCGTCAGCCTGGTTGGCGGCATCTACATGCTCACGCGAGATTTCGGAAAAACATCTGAAGAAGAACGCTTGGATGTTTTGACTAGTCGTCGTCGCGAAGAACAGGATTCGGAATCGTTGCAGTCGCTCATGAAGGGGGGCGATCTGCTGAAGGAAACGGCTAATGGCGCTTCGAGCCTCGTCAGCAGCCTTTCAGCGAAATTCACTGGGCTCGCGGAATACCTTCAGCAAGCCAATTGCAATATTTCCCCTGACAAGTTTCTCACCATGGTTCTCGGAGGGATGCTTCTGGGTGCCGTCATCGGTTGGGCCGCGCGTTTGCCTGCGCCGCTGTATCCAGTTTGTGGTTTGCTGGTCGGTAGTCTCCCCGCGATTGTCGTTTGGTGGAAACGACGCGGTCGGATGAAATCATTCGCAGCGCAATTACCAGATGCTATGTCTTTGATCGCTCGCGCGTTGAGGTCCGGACATAGCTTGGCCTCGGCGATGAGCGTGATCGTCGATGAAATGCCGGCACCAATATCCGTTGAATTCGGAATGGCCTATGAAGAACAAAATCTCGGAATTCCGATCGAACGTGCCCTACGTGGCATGCTGAAACGAATGCCGAATTTCGATCTCCGGTTCTTTGTGACAGCGGTCGCAATTCAAAAACAAGCGGGTGGCGACCTCGCCGAAATCTTGGACAAGATTGCTTATGTGATTCGTGAGCGATTCAAGATCCTGGGTACTGTTGCAGCACTGACTGCCGAAGGTCGCTTGAGCGGTATCGTTTTGATGGCTTTACCCGTCGGACTCTTTATGGCGGTCTATGCCATGAATGCCGAGTACGTGTCGTTGCTCTTTACGGACCCGTTTGGTCGAAAGATGGTTGCCGGAGCACTCGTTATGCAGATGATTGGCGCGGTCATCATCAAGAAGATTGTTGACATCAAGGTGTGATTGTTTACTACGTCTTTAACAATGCGACTACCGCAAACTCGATCATATTTGAGTGCTATTGAACCAATTCTTATTTACTCTTGGTTATACAACTTAGTGAGCAAATCATGGACGTTGTACAGATTCTTCCATGGGCAATCTTTGGACTCATCACTTGCATCGTTCTCGGACTAATGAACGTTGTGAGTTCACGCCAGTCGCGAGCGATGGAGCGGCTTGATGAGCTTCGTGACCCAACGCTGCGCGAAGATAAGAAGCTGATGAAGGAACGATCGGGTGTCGCGGCCGCTTTGGAAAAAGCGGCACCGGCTTTGTCACAAGCAATCGCGCCGAAGACGGACATCGAACGCAATGATCTCAAGCTCAAACTGGCCAACGCGGGATTCAACAATCCCAATGCCGCATCTCTATTCTTAACCATCAAAATGATCTGCTTGGGTCTTGGATTGATAACCGGAAGTAGCGTCGGCTTAGCGATGTATGGCCTCAAGCTCAATGGTTTCACGGCAATGCTTGCGGGTGCAGGAATCAGTTTCTATTTGCCCGAAATTGTCCTTAGCTTCATTCGCAGAGGGCGGCAGGAAAAGATATTTATGCAGTTACCTGATGCACTCGATCTGCTTGTTGTTTGCGTTGAAGCGGGACTTGGCCTGGATGCTGGAATGCGCCGAGTGTCGGAAGAACTACAAGAAGCAGGCCCAGAAATCTGTGAGGAGTTCGACCGCTGCAACATGCAGATGCAGATGGGTAAGGTTCGTCGCGAGTGCCTACGTGAAATGGGGCTTCGAGCGGGTGTCGATGATTTACGGGCACTAGTTGCGACATTAATTAACGCCGAGCGTTTTGGCTCATCGATTGGACCAGCGTTGCGAGTCCAATCAGATACGATGCGGCTCAAACGTCGTCAGTATGCGGAAGAGCGCGCTCAAAAGACGGCCGTGCAGATGCTCTTTCCGTTGGTATTGTTCATTTTTCCTGGCATCTTCGTGGTTCTGGTCGGCCCGGCTGCGATCATGATGATGAACAACATGACGATCTAATTCCGCAGTCGCAGTATCTCGCTTCACTTGGTGAGGATTAGCTTGTCGGTCTTTGTGATTCGCAAGCGATAAGTCTCGTTGTTGTGAAGAATTATGAGTTCTCGACGACCCTGAAACAGGCATTCGCTTTGGTGTTGCGGCAGCTCTGAATTCGGCATTCCAGGATTGACTGCTGGCAATTCGGTATTCGGAACCAATGATGGCTCATGTTTTTCTAGCGGCATGTTGAGCCCCCCCATTTTTGGACTTGCAACCCAAACGACGGCGGCTATCCTGGTGCAATTGAGACTCAGTGTCAATTCAGTGCAGCACGAGTCTCTGAGTTAGCCAGCTTTTGCCGATTCCCGCCAGCCAAACTCCTTCCGCTTGGAATCCATCTGCACGATTCCCCCCACCTGTAAGGAGAGATTCTGTGACCAAGCATCTGTCGCTAGCCCCCAATCGTCGTGGATTCACGCTCATTGAACTGTTGGTCGTGATCGCGATTATTGCGATTCTGATTTCGCTTCTGTTGCCGGCTGTGCAACAAGCTCGCGAGGCAGCACGTCGAAGCCAATGCAAGAACAATCTGAAGCAAATTGGGTTGGCGTTTCACAATTACCTGGAAGCCAACAATACGATGCCTCCGGCGATTTGCCTTCCAAGTGATGATGGGGCGTGGTCAGCCCAGACGCGATTGCTTGCCTACCTTGAGCAAGGGACCCTCTATAAGCAAATTGATTACAGGCGGCACTATTCCAGCCAACCCAATGTGATTCGTACTCGAATTGCCACTTACATCTGCCCTTCTGAGGTAAACGATCGCCAGAGCATCGAAGATGGGTTGGCCCAATATCCGATCAATTATGGAATGAATGAAGGTACATGGCTCGTCTATAACCCGGGTGCTCCATTCGTCTCCAATGATGGTGCTTTTGGTCCGAACTCGCGTATTTCATTGGCTGGATTTTCCGATGGCTCGAGTTCGACATTGCTGATGTCTGAAGTGAAGGCGTTTCAAGCAATCGTCAAAGAAGCGCCGGTTCCGAGTGTTGCTCCACCGACAAACCCGACTGTTGTGGGCGCATTAGGGGGCTCAAGTGGAGCGGATTTCGACCCCGAAAACGGGCATACGGAATGGGTCGAAGGGCGTGTTCACCAGACTGGCTTCACGACAACATTCACTCCCAACACCAAGGTGCCCTTTACGACTGGCGGCACAACATACGACCTCGACTATACCGCTGCTGAAGAGGGGGAAAGTGCCACCCCAACGTACGCCGCAATCACATCACGTAGCTATCACAACGGAATTGTTCATAGCTTGCTCGCGGACGGTTCCGTGAAAGGAATCAACAACAACATCAACTTAATAACTTGGCGAGCGTTAGGAACACGTAATGGTCGAGAACCCATTTCCAATTTTTGAGCGTAGTTGAGCAGAGGCAAAGAGGTCCTCAGGTTATTGAATCCGCCCTATTACGAATGAGCGTCCTCTATCCAGAAGTCTGCATTCCATCGACCTGTTTCCAACAGACTTGAAGTTTCCGATGCCTCAATAAGTGATCTTGATGTGGTCCAGGATTGAACCGCAAACGGTCGATTTCCTGTGTATCACTACACTATTCGTTTCTGCTGAGTTAGCCAGCCGTGGCTTGTTGCCAGCCAGCCAAACTCCAACCGTTGGGCTTCGCTTTTGCGAATCCGGTTTTTAGGAGCATGGTTATGATTTTGTGTTCACGTATTATTCGCGTTCGCCGTGGTTTTACTTTGATTGAACTACTGGTTGTAATCGCCATCATCAGCATTCTGATTTCGTTGCTGTTGCCGGCTGTGCAACAGGCTCGTGAGGCAGCACGCCGTAGCCAGTGCAAGAACAATCTCAAGCAGATTGGTTTGGCGCTGCATAACTACATGGATGCAAGACGATTTATCCCACCATCGGCCTGCCTCGATACGAGCACGACGACGAGCGTTTTTTGGTCGGCCCAAGCGTACCTGCTGCCTTACCTTGAACAGTCCAGTTTGCAGAAGTTAATTAACTGGAATCAGCCGTATGGGGTTCAAGGAAATGTGGCGAGAACTCGCGTCCCGACCTTCTTGTGCCCCAGCGAGATTAACGACCGCGAGCGACCTGACCCTCAACCTGTGGACCCTAATTTCACTCACTACCCATTGAATTACGCAGCCAACATGGGGACGTGGATGGTGTGGGATCCAAATACGAAGCAAGGAGGTGGAGGCGCATTTTATCCCAATAGCAGTATCAGCACGGCTCATTTTCGAGACGGAACGAGCACCACCATCGCTTTTGCCGAAGTGAAGACATTCACACCCTATTTGCGCGATGGGGGAAACCCACCGGCTGCCGGAGTTCCGATTCCAGGTTCGGTAGCAACTGTGGTTGGATATGGCGGTAGCCTCGTGGCCACGGGGCATACAGAATGGGTTTGCGGCCGCGCAAATCACACCGGTTTTACAACGGTATTCACACCAAACACGGTGGTGAATTACGTGTCTGGCGGGACTACTTACGACGTTGATTTTGTCTCTCGCCGCGAGGGAGGATCCACGACTCAAGTCACTTATGTTGCGAATACCGCACGCAGCTATCATGCGGGAATCGTGAATGCCGTGATGATGGATGGAGCCACTCGGACGGTGAGTAACAACATCAACTTGGCCATCTGGCGCGGACTCAGCACGCGATCTGGAAACGAAGTGATTAGTGATTTTTGATCTTCAGCGTTTTTGCGACCGCCGAATTTGCTGAGTACTTCTAGCTGCCAGAAGTGCCAGGGTTGTTTCTAGTGGAGCACGCATCCGCATGTTGCTCCAATAGACGATGTGGACGGCGAAGAGACTGATGACCAATAAGGCCAATAACGACCACTCCTTAAGTTCATCGGAGTCTAGCCGCAGAAGCCCCAAAGACGCTGCGATCAATTCAACGGCGTAGAAGATTGAGATTCCCCACAGGATCACTTTCGGCAGGGATACGGCGTCGGGTCCTGCGGGGCTGATGTTCCAAAAACGTCTGATACGCAACCAGCAGGTGGCGGTGAATTCGCGAGGATGCGACGTGATCCACGCCCACGCGCGCTCTGACATCCAGCGGTCCCGTGCGACCTCATTGGACGAAGAGATGTCCGCTTGCTGCAACTCTTCTTCCATTGACTTCTGCCACGGCTGCGAATCCCAGTGCGCGCCTAATGGTTTCGTTGCTTCCGCCTGATACGCCTCGTCATTGTTCCCCAGTAAGAGTGTGTAGCCCCCGTGCGTTGTCGTCACGATTGGCTTTCCGAAATGCCACCAATTCCGAATTCCCCAAGGTGCGACGACGACAGCAAATACAAACATCGCGAGGCAAATTTGCTTCAAATTCTGGCGGACGGGCTGCTGGAGCCAAAGATGTCGGAGCGGGAAAACAATGGCTGCTAAGCCGACAAACGCAAACATCGTGGGTCGGCACATTGCGGCCAGTCCACTCAAGAGACCGACTGCGAGCCAGCGGTTCTTGATCGCTGTTAACAAGCAGGCTGTCACGAGAAACGTGAATAATGTTTCAGTCATAGCGAGTGCTGTTGCTTGAACTAACAGCGGATTGATTGCCACAAATGCGGCGGCAATCAACGCTCGGCGTCCCAAGTTCAAACGGCAGCCCAGCATCCATGTCAGCCAAACAGTTGCTGTGCTCAGTGTGATCTGAACTGTAGCAAGCAACTTCAGGCCGCCGCCGCTTCCGACAATCAGAGCGAGTAACAGAGGATAAAGTGGTGGTCGATAGGCGGTCACATGGCCCAGTTCCGGGTGAATGAATCCGTCCCCAGCCACAATCCGGTTCGCGATGCCCCAATACAAATCGCGATCTTCGAGCAACGAGTCCGGTTTCCAGCAAACAATTCCGAGCCGCAGTAATCCTGCGATGGTCAAGATTGCCACAAGCCAACAACGATCGACGCGAGTCGGTTCAGAGTGGCTGGCAGCGATCGGTTGAGTATGCATGGTGCTTTTCAAACCAAGAGGAATTCTCACGATGAATCAGCAGACGCAGACTACGGCGTGAACTCATATCGTGGCGAGTTCAAATCGTGAATCCGACTCGCTCGCATGACGCGCGATTCTTGCAGCAAGGGATGAAGATCGGAGCGCTTCCCATTAGGCTCCCGCCCGCAATCGTCGGCCAGAATTTCGATGTTGGCTCGGATGCTTAAAACCGTTGAGAAACAAAGGGGAGCAGCATGTCTTATGACGTCTACGGCGTCGGCAATTCGTTGGTTGATATTCAAGCTCGAGTTGATGATCAGTTCCTGGAGTTGGTTGGTTTTCAAAAAGGAATCATGACTCTGGTGGATGAAGCGGCTCAGCGACGGGTTCTCGATCAGTTAGATGGGCGACCGACAAATCGTTGCGCGGGTGGCTCGGCGGCGAATACGGTGATGGGGGTTGTTGATTTCGGTGGCAAAGCGGCATACGCGGGTAAGACCGGGCGAGACGAAATCGGTGAGTTTTTCCTGAGCGACATGCGACAACAAGGAGTTCGCATCGAAGTTCCACCGGCCGACGGCCAGTCAGGAACATGCGTTGTGCTCATCACCGAAGACGCACAACGGACGATGCTGACGAACCTCGGTGTTTCAGCGACGCTCAGTCCTGATGACATCAATGAGGAAGACATCCGACAGGCCAAGTACGTTTACGTGGAGGGATATCTTTTCACGGGAGAGGGTCCGCGCGCTGCGGCGTTGAAGGCCATGGAAATTGCCAAGAAGAATCATGTGAAAGTGGCGTTCACAGTCTCGGACCCGTTCTTGATCGGATTGTTCCGCGATCGTTTTTGGCAACTCATCGAAGAGGATGTTGATCTGTTGTTCTGCAATGTCGATGAAGCTCGCGCAATGACCGGTAAAGAAGATCCGATTGAGTGTGCTCAGATCATCCACAAGCACGCCGAGAATGTCGCGCTGACATTGGGGAAATCCGGTTCGCTGTTGATGCATCGCAATGAGGTCATTCCGATCGAAGGTGTCCCCGTTCAAGCGATTGACACGACTGGCGCCGGGGACATGTACGCAGCCGCGATTCTCTACGGCATTACGAACGGCTTCGGTTGGCCGCAAGCGGGCCACTTGGCCTCTCACGCAGCCGCGAGAATTGTTTCACAACTCGGTGCACGACTACAGCGACGATTTACTCGCGATGAGATATCGCATTTGATGAAGTAGGACACAACTCTTTTGAGGAGTACCAGAATGGTCTACCGATTTCACGCTTTCGTAACTTCACTTGTTTTGATAGTCGGAGGTATGTCTGACGTTCGAGCCGCAGAGGTGGGCTTCGTGCCCATGTTTAATGGGCACGATTTGTCGGGCTGGGTGATCGTCAATGTTGCGCCGAATACGTTCACCGTGAAGGACGAAATCGTGGTCAGCACAGGAGTGCCGACCGGCGTGATTCGGACGGAGAAGCAATACGAAAACTTCATTTTGGAGCTCGAATGGCGGCACATGAAACCGAAAGGGAACGCTGGAGTTTTTGCGTGGGGTGACTCACTCACTGCGCAAGGGACACCGTTCGCGAAAGGGATTGAAGTGCAAGTGCTCGATGGACACGAGACGCCGAACTACACGAGTCACGGTGATGTGTTTGCGATTCACGGTGCGCGGATGAAACCAGATCATCCGCATCCGAACGGCTGGGAGCGATGTCTGCCGAGCGAGAAGCGTGCGAAGCCTTCGCCTGAGTGGAATCATTATCGCGTGGAATGCCGCGACGGAGTTTTGAAGTTAGCCGTAAATGGCAAAGTGGTTTCTGGCGGCAGCGAGTGCAAACCGCGCAAAGGTTATTTGTGTCTCGAATCAGAAGGTTCGGAGTGTCACTTTCGCAACGTGCGGATCAAAGAATTGCCAACATCAAATCCGCCAGCCGATGAAGTCGCACCGCTCGCGGAAGGTTTTCAAAACCTTTACACGGGAATCGATCTGACAAACTGGCTCGACGATCCGGGGCACCGCGGCCACTGGAAACCTGAAGATTGGGTACTCAACTACGACGGCAAGAGCGAGGCGAAAGGGAAAGACGCCGCAGATGCCGGCCACTTATGGACCGACAAGGAATACGGTGACTTCGTGATGATTTGCGACTGGCGACTGCCTGCGAAGCTAAGGAAGTCCAAGCGTCCGCTCATTCATCCCAACGGAGATGAAGGTCCAGAGGAGGAGGAGTTTGATGACGCCGGAGATAGTGGCATCTATCTGCGCGGAAATGACAAGTCACAGATCAACATTTGGAGCCGAGCGATTGGCTCGGGAGAAGTGCGCGGATACCGCGTCGATAAATCGCTGCCTGCGGCGGTGCGAGAAGCGGTGACACCGAAGATTCGCGCTGACAAGCCGATCGGTCAGTGGAATCGCTTCATCATTACGATGAAGGGAGATCGCTTGACGGTGATGCTCAATGGGCAAGCGGTTGTCAGTCAGGCTCAGCTACCTGGCGTTCCCGCACGCGGCCGAATTGCATTGCAGCATCACGGCGATCCAATTCAGTTCGCAAGTATCTTTATTCGCGAATTGAAATAAACCATCAAGCGAGCTGGTTAGCCCTCAAACAAACGCTCGAATCCACCAAGGCAAGTTCGGCGGGGTTAGTGGATATCGCTTGTTTGAGGGTTAGCGTGAGCCGCTCGACAAGAAGCTGAAAAGGCCCTTCTTAGTTTTGGGCTGTTCGGCGACTCGTTTGGTTTCGACCGCTTGGTCGGAATTCAAGTCGAGGTTCTGGGCCAGTTGCTCCAGAGCTTTCGTGATGCGTGATTTTGGTGCGTGAGTTAGCAGCGGCACGCCGTTGTTGCGCGATTCGACCATCGAGATATAGTCGTTGGGCAATTGAAAATAGATGTCATGTCCGATGGTTTCGAGTGCCTTGTTGAGGCTGATGTTCGCGTCTTGCAAGCCCATGCGGTTGACGACGATTTTGACTTTTTCTGTGAGAGACGTTTTCTGATCAAAGAACTGCATCACGCGCACGACGTTACGCAGGCACGGGAGATCCAACTGAGTGATCATCAACACGGTATCAGAGGACTCCATCGCTGCGAGATCGAGCGGGCTGTATCCCTTGCTGATGTCGATGATCAAATGCGTAAATGTCGCTTTGAGCAACGCGATAACTCGTTTTAATTCATCCGGAGTGATCACCGATCGGTCATCCATCTGGACGGGACGCGGCAGCAAGAATGCACCGCACGAATGTTGAGTCAGCGAACGTTTCAGCAATGAATAGTCGAGACGCGTGATGTTGTCAGCCACATCTTGGATTGTGTAGTCGGGAATGATGTCGAGCCAGACGTCAGCGTCCCCCAGTGACAGGTCGAGGTCCATCACAGCAACGTTGTTGCGTGGGTTTTGGGCGAGCAAGCAAGCTAGATTGACGGCGACTGCTGTGCATCCCAATCCGCCACTCACGCCGGCAACAGTGATGACTTGCGAATTTTTTGTGCGACCATCTTCGTTGCCCCTGTTGTGAGTTTGCCGGATGCGATCCAGCGCGGCCAAGAAATCGTCCAATCGTAATGGCTGTGAAAGATATTCGCGCGCGCCGTTACGCATCGCACGCAAAATCAGGCTTCCTTCTTGCGACGTGCTGATGACCAATGATGTGCACGTCGGAAGGTTACTTGATATCTGAGCGACGAGATCAAGCCCCGTATTCGGATCAGAGTCGATCGCGATCAGGGCAATGTCTGGCATCGTCTGTGTGACAACATCTAGGAAGTAGTCGTAGCTGGAGCACTCGGCCTCCAGCCAGACGGCATCCAAACCCAGTAGCAGATTTTTCAAAGACGCTCGGCTGGAATCTCTTGGATCAACCAGCGCAAGACGAACGACAGTTTTCATGGCAAAGAACCATTCGGGAAACAGAGTTCAGAACCTATCGAGCGGTCGGCTCGATCAGCCCAGGTTTGCGATTCTTAGAGGTCGATTTGCTTCCAGCCTGTGTGGTCGGAGTCGCGTTGGAATCGGCGGGCGAACGTGGATTCGGATTGTTATTAGAAGGCTTGTTATTCGCAGAAGCTGGCTGTCTCGGAGCGGTCTTGGAGGAGGCATGGGAACGCCGCGGATCCGTTTCCGCAGTTGGCGATTTCTTTGGTGGTGAATCGTCAAATCCAACCTGCCGGACTGCCGGACTGCCGGGACGTCGAGCGGCGATTGGCGCTATGACGCGGTTGGAACGCGCACTTTGATCGCTATCGGGAGCAACTGGTGGGGCGAGTTGATCGGCATTCGGAACCGGCGGGACAATCGTGCTTGGAGTTGCTGTGGAACTGCTGCTCTTTAGCCCCGGAACGATGTACGGCCCCGATTGGCTTGGCCCGCAGGTCTCACAGCGTTCGCCAACTTTCGGGACTTCAACCAATCCATAGGTCATTAGCTCACGATCATTCGGAGTGTCTGTGAATCGTCCTGGACCTCCTTGTGGAACCTGTCCTTCATCCAGCGGAGCGACCAATTCGGGGGTCACAGTGATGACCACTTCCGTTTCCGAATCTTCAGATCTCTTCCGGCTAAATGCGGCTCCGATGTAAGGCAATTCGCCCAGGAACGGAATCTTTTGGATGGTTGTGGCCTGTTTGGTGGAGATCAATCCGGCCAACATCAAAGTCTGTCCGAACTTCATTTCGACTTGCGTGTTGACTCGCCGAACCGTCAATGCGGGAACCGTGATGCCATTCACGGTCACGGCGTTGCTGAAATCGCGATCGCTGACTTCTGGCTGCAATTCCAAACGCAAACTTCCGCCACCGAGTACAACGGGGACCGCCTCCAATTGCACTCCGAACGGTTTGTATTGAATGCTGACCGTGCCCAAACTCTGTGGCACCAGGATTGGAAACTCGCCACCAGACAACAGCAATGCTGGGCGGCCATTCAATGCGAGCACTTCCGGTTCTGCGAGAATCTTGAGCAGGTTCTCTGTTCGGAGTGCGGTGATGTAAGAGCTGAAGATGTTGTTGTCACCGATCACAGCGAATGAGCCCGTCGCGTTTCTAATACTGCTCGGCAGTATCTCCGCTGAAGGGACGCCTGGCTTGAACGGCAATGAGACGCTATCAAGATTTGTGATCCCGCCGGGAGAGCTGTTAACGAACCCGTTGCGGTTCAAATAGGTGAAATTCATCCCCAGCTCGCGGATGGTTGAACGCTGTGCCTCCATCACTTTCACTTTAAGCAGAACCTGTTGAACGCCCCCGACTTTCATCTGGTTGAGCACTTTGGGGTAAAACTGCTCGGCGATTTCGACGATCTGAGTGATGTGTTCTGGATGTGAGACCCAGCCGCGTAGGGCGACCGCATCTTGAACTTTGAATGCTTCAATCGACGAGTTGGGAAACTTCCGGTCGATGATCGCCTGCAGCGTGCGTGAGTCACCTTTGACGAAAATCTCAACGGAAAGATTGGCTCCGGATTCGTCGTAGATCACCAATGTCGTCACACCTTGTTGCAGTCCGGAAATCCGAATCCGATTCGGTGTTAAAGCCGAGACATTCAAGATGACGGGGTCGAAACCATCCACGCGTACGATGCGATTCTTGGTTTCGAGAACCTTGGCAAACTTCTCGATCACTTCCAGATCTGTCCGGTGAGCGGTGATCGGTACGAGCGGCTCGTTAATGTTCGAGCTTGGCTGCTGTTGCGCGGTTTGCTGCTGCTGCTGCTGCGCAAAAAGAGGTGGGCTACTGGCAATGGCGATTGTCAACAATGCCAGTAACAAGCCCACTGCGTTCAATCGAAAATTGAAAAGGTTAAGCTGACGCATCCCTGCACCTCGCATCACATCCATGTGGCCGCTGATATTTTCAGCGGCGCAACGCAGAAGAGGCGATTGTGGCCAACCGTCTCTTCCGCTTCCCCTGTGTTCGCACAGGTGTCGCAATTAACCTCCGAACAACTTCCGGATGGTTCCCATCCAGGGTTGTCCGCCGCGCTGTTGATTTTGTTGTTGATCAGCGGCGGCTGTGGGAGTCGATTTGATCTCTTCAGCTTCCGGTAAATCAACTTCTTCAATCTCTCGTTCTGAACCTCGAAAAATTTCAATCTTCCACTTCTTGGATTTCGGATTCGTTTCGGGCTTATCCACCGGGAGCGATTGACTCACGGCGTGGGTGATCACTTCCTCTTCATCATTGCGAACTTCCGAACGATCACGTTCCACCACAACTTCTACACCCGCCATCCGCGGATCAAACAATTCTTTTTCATCGATCCGCTGATCGTCGCTACCGCCCCTCAATGTGAGATGTAGGTCTCCAACTCCTCCGGCCAGCTTCAGCAATTTCGCTTGTTCGGAACTCACCAGCAGTGACACGTTCTTGATTTGAGCAGGCGTTTTTTCCGGTGCTGATGCGCTGGGATCACGCTGACCATCAATCGCAAACACTTCGACGAATTCCAAAACGGTCTTAACTTCCTTCCCGATGCCAAGATCGCGTCCACTGGCCGTCGATCGGTGTGTCACAAGCACGTCAACTCTGTCTCCCTGATGAATAAGTCCCGATCCTGTCATCGTCGGGTCAATCGGGATGGAGACAGCACGCATCCCTTTCGGCACGTCACTAGAGGCGTTTCGAGATCCCTTGCCGTTGAGTTTGGCTACGGTGATCACATCGCCGGGAAAAACTCGCACCTTCAATGACCGTTCTTTGATTTGCTCCGGTTTATTCACTGCCCCGTCAGGGATGAACTCAACCGGTATCTGTTTGAATTCAACATTCTTTTCGTCCATTACCTGTCCCGGCAGAATTTCCGCGGTGGCGATCAGGACCCCGTTCAAGGGACCTTTACCTTCGCTGGAATTATTCGACAGGACCTGTTGCACGCCCAGCATCGCCACAAGTCCGCAAGTTCCAGCAACAGCCAGAAGCAAAATGGTCTTGGGTCGCATGTTGCACCACGCCTTCCTTCGTATGATCGGCACCGTCTAGGCAGACTCTTCAGCCTTTAACGGTCCTGCCGGTCACATAGAGTTTCACATTAGGGGAAATGGTCTGTTGACCAACCTTCGCGCAGGCTGACAGGGGCTGAAGAGCCCCTGTCAACTCGCAATTCTCGCCGATCGTTACATCAACATGCCGTCGTAGACGAACACGGCAATTGCACCGAAGCAGATTGGAATCCCGTAAGGCAGCAGTCGCATCGTCGGCTTACGCTCAGCCGCGATCGTCGCCACTCCGGAAACACCCAGCTTCTTCATGTCGAACCATTCATGAATGATCGCCATGAAGTTCACCGTGTGTCGCTTCCAGTCGTTTTGCATCCAGACCATCACGACGGCCATGACCGCACCAATGATCGCCGTCGCGACGAAGACTTCGACAATGACCACAGGGCCAAGCCACGCACCAATGCCTGCCATCAGCTTCACATCACCAGCGCCCATGCCGCCCAGCATCCAGAGCCAGAACAGTGTGGCCAGACCAACGGTCGCGCCGAGGAATCCGCCAATCAAACCGCGATCCCATTCGCCCCAGCCTGTGCCGAACCACAGCGTGTTGAACGCTAGTCCGGAGAGCACCATTGGGAATGTGATCCAGTTCGGAACGCGCAGTTCCTTGCCGTCGATCCACGCGGCGATGATCAAAGTGATCGTCACTAATTTCACGTGCCAGTGATTCAGCAACAGTTCTTGCCAGTCCATTTTGATTGGCCTTTCGAGTGAGTTTTGATTCGAGGAGAGAAATCTGTGGTGACGCGCGAACCGGGGAAGGTCGTAACCGCATCACCAGCTACTTTAGGAAAGCCTCTGCGTCACTAAGACCGGCCAGCAAGGCACAGCCAACTGACCACCGAAGCCACTGCGACGAAGGACGTCGCCAGGAATTCGTGCAATTGGGAAATTTCGACATTCATCCAAAAAGGAAACATGACGTTCATACTTTGCAAGAAACGGTCGATCTGCCTAGCCAGGAAATCCGACAAGGGGATCGACGCGGATGATTGATCCATTGAAACGACTGGCAACTTATGGCAGTTTCGATGTGCTGCTATTGAACGAGGCGTTGGCCTTCGTGCCGACTTTGGTGATCGTTCCAACACAGACCACAATGATCAGCGCGAGCATCACCGCATACTCAACAGCGGTCGGACCATCTTCGGATGCGAGGAACTTCTTGATTTGGCTCATGGTGGTTTCTTTGAGCCAGAGTCTGATCGAGTTTCGGTCGGCCCAGAACGACATAAAGTAGCCTTATAAATTCCAAGTAGGACGTTCTGCGGTGGCTCGTGAAAGCCGCTGCCACCTTGTTGAGCGTCAACTCAACAAGGTGGCTAGTGTGCGTCTGACACAACATTTGCTTGGTGTGACTAGAACGTCTTGGATGTCACAGTGTTGAACGAAGCATTCACTTTCGTTCCGATGTTGGTGATCGTGCCGATGCAAACCACAACGATCAGGGCGAGCATGACTGCGTACTCAACAGCTGTTGGGCCATCTTCTGACGCGAGGAATTTCTTAATCAGGTTCATGGTTGTCTCTCTTTCAATCTCTTTGATGGTTTATTTTTTTTGGAAACCGAGTCTCTCAGGCTCGGAAAGTGACGCTGGCAAAGCGACGGCCATCATTTTGCCCCAGCAGTCCGTGAGATATTCACGGGTGCCGAACTGAAGTAACTCGGTAGTTGTTGGTGATCACCGTTTGAGTCGCGTTCAGTGTTGTCGCCCAAAACTTAGGTCAGAGATGAAGGGAGTCAAATTGGGATGTTTTGAAAAACCACAAAGACTTTGTGGTTTTTCCCCGACCCTGAATAACCGGTATGCCTGGGAAAATCGGACGTCCGACCTAGAATCCCGCCCGTCAAAGTCGCCCCAATCAGCGCAGTTGCTACTGCAACGGGCCTGTGGTTCAAACTCCAAGGAATGATTCATGAACAAGCTGCTGCAATTTTTGGTCGTTGGATTTGTCATCAGCCTTCTCAACCATGCTGTCTCAGTGGCCCAAGCTGACCACTGGTATGTCCCTGACGAAGGTCAAGGTTTTGTCTATTCGCATCCAGCCTATGCGCAGCCGCAATACACTCAGTCACATTACGCACAGCCGGTTTACTCTCAGCCGATCTGCGTCGCCCCTGTCACTCTTGTGGCCCGGACCTCTGTGATCGTGGCTCAACCTGTTTACGTGCAGCGCGTCTATGCTCAGCCCGTGGCCGTTTTTGCGGAGCCGGTTTATCTGGAACCGGCTGTCGTTTCGCATCGAGTACTGGTGCCAGCGCCGATTTACAGCAGGCCGATTGTGTCCGCGCCTTATAAGGTTCGCGAAGATATCAAGTCGCGTCCTGGTCACTACGAGTACGAGCAAAAGGGGAAGTTCCGCGTCTACAACGAGGGGATGCGACCGAAGACGTATCGCTATGAATATGAAGTTGATCAACGACATGGTCGCACGAAGACTAGGTTCGATATCCGCGACTAACTTCGCTGGTGTTGCGAACGGCGAAACGATGTCGGGCAGCGCTCCGAGGTTATCAAGAAATTCCGTGGAGCACGTGTTCAAAGTGCTCAATCAACGTGATTTCGAGCAAGTTGAAAACGTGCTCTACGAAAAATACACAGCCTGTGAGCGACTCGAAGAAGTTTGATCGAAGTGGCCTGCTGGTGCTGGGCTAGAGATCCACTTCACGAAACAGAGTCTTCACCAAACAAAAACCAAGCGACTCATAAAGTCGCACGGCTCCTTTGTTCGCTGACGTCACTTCTAGCGAGACACGACTGATTCCAAGTTGTTGAAAACCACGCAGTGCCTTGAGCATTAGCGCGTGGCCGAGTCCTCGACGGCGATGTTCGGGCAGGATGCCGACGTTTTGAATCGCCCCGAATTCGGGTGCCGGTGCGATTCCTTGAACCGTGCCGCAATCCACAACAACACCGCCTGCGGAATACGCGAGCAACCAAGTCACATCAGGAATGAACTGTTCGTGACCGCTGATGTATTCCATCAAATTTCGGCAGCCACTCTGTTCGCGCAGCGATCGAAAGATGCGACCGTCTTGCTCGTCCTGAAACGAATGAAATTTGACGATCGCATGTCGCTCCAAAATATCCGGTGACCAAGCGTGCCATTGATAGCCGTCCGGAAGTTGCGGTTCGTCCAACACGCGATGGCTCAGATCGACTTCCATTCGCAGGCGTTGGCAGAAC
>JAPLNX010000320.1 GCA_026400935.1 Planctomycetia bacterium
AGAAATCGATCCGTGATCCACAGCGTCGGACATCCTGTCGCTCCCAGAAATATTGGCAGATGAACATCTGAAAATATCTCTGGCGCAAACCGCGTGCCGCGATCATGAATTGCTGGAAAACTTACGTACAATCAACAGGGCGTGAACGTCAAGTTGCCGTTCGGAGCGATGTCGGGTTGTTGGCTGAAGAGAGCATTGTTGTTGTTCGTCAAGGTGAAGGCGACGGTCTGGCCCGATTCGCCGGTTCCGGCGATGATCGACTTGGCCCAGGTGACGATGGTTTGCAGGCTGACGTCTTCGTTGATGGCCGGGTTGGTTCCTTTCGTGAAGCTCGGAGTCTTGTTCAAGCCGGTGAGTTGGATGGTGAAGGTCTGAGCCGGGCTGAGGTCCGCTCCGCCGTTCGCGGTGCCGCCGTTGTCGTGGAGTCGGACGGTGACGGTGACCGTTCCGGTGGCTCCCGGTTTGGGAGTGAACGTGAGCGTGCCGTTGGCCGCGATGGCGGGAGCCACGTTGAACAGTCCCGCGTTGGCAGAGGGGATCGTGACGAGGAAGTCGAGGGCTTGGTTGTCGCTGGAGCCATCGTTGATGTTGGTGGCCCATCCGGAGATGGTCTGCACCGCTCCGTCACCGGGGCGGACAACATTCGCTCCCTTGGTGAAGCTCGGAGCGACATTCTGGTTGGAGACGGTGATGACGAACACGTCATCGGTGTTGAGGCCCTGCGGATCGATCGCGACGACAAACAGTTCGACGCTGCCAAGATCATCTGGTCCCGGAGTCCCTGAGTAGGTTCTTGTTTCGGAATCGAAGCTGAGCCAGGGTGAAATCTCATCAGCGAGGATCGTCAACGGATCGCCGTCGGGATCGGTGAAGGTGTTGGCGGGGATGGTGAAGGAGAACGGGACGCCGACGATCGCGGTTTGGTCGGGGATCAGATTGGACACATCGGGGTTTTGATTGACCCGCTCCAGAAACAGCACATGGACCGAGCCGGGAACTTGGGAGAACGGAGGATTGTTGGAGAACGGTGCTCCGACGGCGAGGTCGGTCACGCCGTCACCGTTCAGATCACCGACCGCCGTGACCGCGCTGCCGAAGAGGTCGTTGTCGGTCAAGGCCGGGCCGCCGTTCGTGCCACTGGCGATCTTCGTAGAACTCTTCGCGGTCCCGTCCGCATTCAGCCGCAGCACATAGATCGCTCCGCGCGAATTGCCGTTGGTGTTATCGCCGAATGCACCGACGGCGAGATCAATCACGCCGTCGCCGTCCAGATCACCGACCGCCGCCACCGAGCTTCCGAAGTTGTCATCGTCAGACAAGGCGGGGCCGCCGTTCGTGCCGCTGGCGGTCTTCGTGGAACTCTTCACCGTCCCGTCCGCGTTCATCCGCAGTACATAGACCGCTCCGCGATTCGCTCCGGCGCTATCGCCGAATGCTCCGACGGCGAGATCAGTCACGCCGTCCCCATCCAGATCGCCGATCGCCGCCACCGAACTTCCGAAGAGATCGAAGTTGGCCAAGGTCGGGCCACCGTTCGTGCCGCTGGCGATCTTCGTGGAACCCTTCACCGTCCCGTCCGCATTCAATCGCAGCACATAGACCACTCCGCGCTGAGTGCCAGCGCTGCTGTCGTTAATTGCTCCAACGGCGAGATCGGTCACGCCGTCTCCATCCAGATCGCCGAGCGAGGCGACCGAAGTTCCGAACTGGTCGCTGTTGGCCAAGGTGGGTCCACCGTTCAGGCCACTCGCAATCTTTGTGGAACTCTTCACCGTCCCATCGGCGTTCAGTCGCAGCACATAGACCGCCCCGGCACCGAGTTGTCCGGTGGCATCGTTGGATGCTCCAACAGCGAGATCGGGCACACCGTCTCCGTCGACATCGCCGAGCGAGGCGACCGAACTGCCGAAGAAGGTTCCGCTTGTGATGCCGTTCGTGCCGCTGGCGATCTTCGTGGAACTCTTCACCGTTCCGTTCGCATTCATCCGCAGCACATAGATCGCACCATCGCGTTCGGCTCCGACCACCAGATCGGTCACGCCGTCGCCGTCCAGATCACCAATCGACGTGACCGACGAACCGAAGCTGTCCTCATCGGTCAAACTTGGAGCGCCGTTCTGGCCGCTGCTGAGCTTCACCGAACTGGCGACCAGACCGGTGCTCGGCTTCGTGATCGTGAAGCGATAATCCTCCACCTCACCGTTGCTGGCCGCTCCCGTCGAATTGGCCGCCGCCACGTCGGTGCTCAACCGGAACCGAGCATATGTCGCTCCCGCCGAACCAACCGGGATCGTCGGGAACGTCAGCGTGAATCGCCCGTCAGTCGTGCCGATCGGAACTGTCACCTGCGCCCGTTCGGTCGCGTTGTCGAACAGCCCGTTCTGGTTGTAGTCGATCCAACCAAACAACGTCGCCGCGCTCCCGGTCGTGTTCGTCGCCAACAGCGAGATCGTCGGAGCGGCTCCCACCGTCCCCAGCAAATCGACCGGGCTGAGCACTCCATCTTCATCATCCGCACCCGGCGACGTGAATTGGTCATCCCCATCCGCCGCCGCGTTCGCCTGCAAGCCGTTGTCCGCATCGACTCGATCACCCAGAAACAACCCGGAGACAATCGTGTGCCTCGGCCCGTTGTTGCTGCTCAACGTCTGATAGTTCCCGGTCCCCGTCCCGGAAGTGGTGTCCGGCGCGTCCCCAAAATCCAACAGCACCGGAGTCGTCACCGTCCAGCCGAGATCATCCAACCCAGCGAAGTCGATCGCCGTCATCAAATGCCGCTGTCCCTGCGTCAGAGTGGCCCGCATCGTCGCCAGCTCACCACCCGAAGTGACGCTGAGCGCCCAGTGCCCAGCATCCCCCAGCGGCACATTCACGTTCTCATTCGCGGCCTTCGAAACCGGTCCCGTGAAGTTGGAACCGGAAATCTGATTCTGCCACGACGGAGCGGTCCCGAAACCAAACAGGTGAGCCAGCTCGTGCTGAGCCACCGTCAAAAAATCGACCTTCGAGTTGTCCAACCCGGAGGTCGTCGTCCCGAAGTGCCAGGTCGTCCCGACTGTGTCGAACGTGATCGCCCCGCCCCACGGACCAAAGTCCGTCGGCGTGGTCGCCAGTGCGCCCGCCTGTCCGCGGCCATCCAGAATACTCAAGAACGACGACGACCCACCTCCTTCATACCCACCAAACCCGCCGAATCCCGCTTGATTCTCCGGGAGATCACGCCCGCCTGTGTAAACCACGATCGTGTTAGCCGCGATCTACCGGTTCACCACTTGCTTCTCCGCCCCCGTCGCCGGATTTTCGAAAATCGCCGTCCAGGTATTGCTCCCGCTCGGTGTGATCGCGGAGAGCGTGTCGGTCAGCCGACTCCCAATCGCATCCGCCGCCGACTGCAACAAGTCTTTCTTGGCCTGCGAATCAAAGAAGTTGTTCGCATCCAACGAGTAATCAATCACCACATTGATCGTCAGCAACTCACGCGACTCCAACGTCTCCACATCCGCCGCCGTGGTCGTACTCCAAGTCCCTGCGACCGATCGGGTTGTGGCTGGCCTCCGACCTGCTCTTGCCGGTCTCCCGACCGGGCCACCGTGTGCCGCCAAACCCGTTCGTTCCAAAACTCGTTGAAGCCAATTGGTCAGTTGCATGAAATTTTCCAAGTACTGTGTTGCCTGTGGGCGACGCGCTCCCTGAGCGTTCGGCCCACCGAGCGCTCAATGTATCCACACTAAGTAGAGATGCGCGGCCGTTACGCGAAAATTCAAAATATCCTCAAGTCGATCCACTCGACCGGTCGGAGTCATGCCGTCAAATGACAGTTCTGCCCCTGTGAAACCATGTAGTGTCCGGTGTTCTGTCCGAGACATTCTGTTTGACCGTAGGTCTCCCCTGCGACGTGGAGACCTCGGTCACTCGCTCGTCGCTCGGTTGGAGACCGGCCACAACAACGCGTCACTCATCGTCGTCGGTCTTCTTGCGAGTAAACCATCCGAATGGCGAGCGGCTGGCTTCGGCTTCGGTGGGCTTGGGCTGCCGGGCTTCGGCACCGAGTGCGCTAAGGACTTTGGGAAAGACTTCGTCGAACTTTGTGTCATTGCGACGCCAGCCGTTGAAGTCGGCAACGACTCGCGTGGCGAGGATTTTGTCGTGCTTTCCTTTAGCGTCGCCGCCGAAGAGAAAGCCGTCGAGCAACAACGGCAACAGGATTTTGATCTCTTGGTTTGTCTCTTTTTTGAGCTGCTGCTCGCGTTCGACCAAGCGTCCGACTTCGGCTTCGATCCACGGCGACGTGAGCGAACTCTTTGAGGCCAACAGCAAGACATTGTTCGGCATCTGTGAATCAAACTGGGCTTCGAGTGGCAACTCACTTCGACCAGCGTCGGGGATTTCATCGAGCCAACAGACCTGGCCGACCGCTCGAAGGCTTTCGGCGATTCGTTCTGCGAATGATAAGTCTTCGTGGCTGAACCTGACGAAGCAAGCTGTCAAGGAACAGGGAATTGTCTGCATGGCCGCGACGAAGTCATCTGGCAAGCCGCAGCCGCGTAGGAACTCGGCGGCGATTTGTCCGCGCGAACGAATCCATGTATCTAGGCCGATACTGCTCGGGCCGTGATGTATTGCCGTGTTGAGCCCCGTGAGTTGTTTGAGATCACAGTTGCCCCAGCGTGTCCAGCCGCAAGCCAGCCGCGAGCCGTGAGTGTCTTGAAATCGAGCACGACTGAAGTCGGTTCCCATAACGTTCGCATCGCTCAGTTCGGCTTTCGTGAAGTCCGCTTCGACGAACGTCGCACGCGTCAGCTTCGCTTTCACCAAGTCCGCGCCGCTGAAGTTCGTGCGTTGAAAGTCCGCTTCGGTTGCATCTGCTTCTGAGAGCATCGCTTTGAAGCAATTGGCTCGCCGGAAGTCCGCCCTGCTCAGGTCTGCGGCTTTCAAGTTTGCTCGTGTGAGGTCCGATTCGCTGAGATTCGCTCCGCTGAGATCCGCCCGCGCGAGCTTCGCACCGACGAGCAATGCACGTCGAAAATTCATCCCACGCAGGTCCGCCCCTTTGAGGTCGGCGTCGGTTAAATCAAGCAAGACGCTCGGATTGCTCGCTCGAAACTTCGCGAGCGCCTGTCGACCCTCTTTAACCGCTTCCAGAATTTTGCTGTTAGCCACGCGAAATCCTTGTGATCGAATAACCGTCAGATTTTAGTTTGATCAGGATTGTTTGTTGTTCGCGGTCAGTCGGCAAGGAGACTTCGAGGCTGAGTGGCTGTCCGAGACGCTCGTAAATAGTCGTGGTTCTCTCGGCGAACCAACGTGTTGAGAGTCTCATACCCAGTAAATTATGGGAAAAATCGAAGCGTTAGTTCGTGGAATGAACCACAAGTTTTAACGTTTCGGACAGACTCTGAGTTGACGTATGAGCGTTGTTATTTGAATTGTTTTCCGCAAATTCTCGAAACATTCTGAAAATGCCATGACAATCACGTTTCTCAATCACATGATTCACAAGACACAATTTTGCCGATGAATCTGAGGATTCGCTGAATTGAATCGGGAGAGTTCGAGATGCGTGCGCTCAAAGGTTGGATGGCTTGGTTCACTGCGAAGCATTCCAGAAATCACGCATCAAGACGGTCCTTGCGACAGACGCAAGCTCGAATTCAGCATGTCGAGGTTTTCGAGGTCCGGTCACTGCTGTCGGCTTCTGGTCTTCTTGTTGGTGGCAGCATGGCGACTGTCGGTAGCCATACGAGCGACCCATTGGCAGCGATTCAGAGTTCGGTGACGTCGGACGACCAATATTACTACTTTTCGTCATCGACAGCCGGAGTCTTAAAGAGCAGCAACGGCAGCACTTTGAGCATCACAACCGATGACATCGCTCGCTTGGTTGTGCATCCCGATGGCTCGTATGCCTACAGCCTGTTTTTCAAAGGGAGCAATGTCGGACTCGGTGGCGGTTCCGAGAGCATCGACGCTTTCACAGTGCTTAGCGACGGGAGTTTGTTGGTTTCGACCACCGGGCTGGTCACAGTGCCGGGCGTGATCGGTTCTGGGACCGACTTGCTGAAGTTTGTGCCAACAAAGTTGGGATCAGCCACCTCGGGAACTTGGTCCATGTTTTTTCGAGGTTCTGCAGTTGGGCTGACATCGTCCTCGGAAAACATCGACGGCGTCGCGGTTTTGTCCGATGGCCAATTGATTCTCTCAACCAAGGGAAGCTTTCAAGTCACTGGATTCAACGGTAGAGGTGCGGACTTGATGAGCTTCACGCCCACTCAAACGGGCAGTGCCACACGCGGAACTTGGGCCGCTTACCTCAACAGTAATAATGTTGGACTGTTGTCTTACAACGTCGATGCGTTGGCAATCGACGGAACCGGCTCGATCCTGCTTTCCACAGCGGGCAACTTTCGATTCAGCGGCTTGACTGGCGGCAAGTCAGACATCGTTCGCTTCAATCCGTTGACGCTCGGACTCGACACGATCGGTTCGTTCGACAGCACATTCGCACTGACAGCCAGCCAGTTTGGACTGGCGACCTTCAATATTGATGGGCTGCAAGTCGGTCAAGTTGCCAGCGATAGTTTGGCGGATCCTGCCACCACAGGAGCAGGCAGTGGTACGACGGGTGGCGGAGGCTCAACCGGCGGAACAACGACCGGGACTTTTCAGATCGAAATCAACTACGACGGCAGCGGTATCACGGCGAGCCAACAAGCGATCTTTGATCGCGCCATTCAACGTTGGGAGCAAGTCATCTTGAGTGAACCGGAAACCCCGGTAGTTGATGGCGTTGCCTCAAATACGCTCGTCATCGCGGCAACCGCTTCACGGATTGACGGTGTCGGCGGGGTGCTCGGAAACGCATCGCCAACCATTTTTCGTCCGACAACCAAACTCCCCGCACGCGGCGAAATGACTTTCGATAGTTCGGATCTCGCTAGCCTGGAATCAACAGGCGATCTCTACACCGTCATCTTGCATGAAATGGGACACGTTCTGGGGATCGGCACCGTCTGGACCGACTTGCGACTCGTGCAGCGAGTCGGAACCCAATATCGCTTCACCGGCGCCAACGCCGTCGCACAATACAACGCGATCTTCGACACGACGTCCGCTTATGTTCCCGTCGAATCGCGGGGCGGATCAGGAACCAGAGGGAGTCATTGGTCAGACTCGACTTTCAACAACGAATTAATGACCGGCTACATCAACTCCGGCAAAGCGAACCCGCTGAGCAAAGTGACGATCGGCTCGCTGCAAGATCTCGGCTACACCGTCAACTATGCGGCGGCTGATGCTTACACTGCCGGATCAGCAGTCCGCACTAACGTGCAGTTTGCATCCGCCAGCGGGAGCAGTTCCGCGAATTTGTTTGGCATGCTGACGAGCAGACTTGGCCAAACTCGTGAGACCATCCAATCAGTGCAGCACCAATCAATTGTCGTTCAAGCCTCACTGGAGAGTGTCCTGCCGACTAACAATCTCTTAAGCAGTGAACCCTCAGTTTCAACAGACGACCCTTCGTCAAACAATCGCCGCCACCTTGGTAACAATCATTCGGCACCATTCAACTTGAATGCATACCAACATGCGTTTGAACGTTTAACATCCCATCTCGTTTCATCGCTCAATATCTGAAGCAGCGCCTCAATTCTGTGACCTGCGCATGCCTCTTTACGACAGACTCGTATTGGGGGATTCGCCGTGGTTCAGCGTGGCTGTATTCGCGTGATTTCAGCACAATCGCGGTGTTCGAAACGCTGACTTCTGAAGAATTCCGCAACCGACGCCGAATGAGACGACCCGGCCAGCATTCCCACCAAATCACTGTGCTGCCGAGCGGCTTCCCTTTGGTGAGAACATGATGGGGACGCCAGCTGGCATTGGGCGTGCGGCGACCGTGAATCCTTCTCGATGAGCGATCGCCTGAAGTTGGCGATACAACGAAAAGCTGTCGGGATAGACCCAGAATGTGATGGTCGACCCCGATTCGGCTTTGCGGATTTCGTTGCGGAACTCTGAATCATTCCGCAGGGCCGCTTCGCTCGATTCTGCTTCAAGGTCCGCTTCGGGAACGATTTCCCACTGACTCACAACGACGCGAATGAAATTACCAGCGAATGACTCTTCTCGCTCGACGACGTACTTCACGCTGAAACCGCGAACCGGCCCCACGACGCCGCTGTATCGTTTCGCACGCACGATGAAATCTTTCTGACGTTCCATTTGTGTTTTCATGCGACCAACCAATTCCTCGACAGGCACCGGTGCGACTTTCCCTCCGAAACAACGGAAGTGAAGTTCGGTTTCATTCTCTTTGAGGACTCGGCTAACAGGTGTAATGCGGTGCTGGAGGGTCTGCACTTTGTGTGGTTGCTTCTCGACAGTCGCGATCTCCGCTTGCTGTTTCTTCAACTTTACTCGTACTGCTTGAGCCGCAGCATTCAGGTGTTCGAGTTTTTGACGGTTCTGTTCCAGCGCGGATAACTCTTGTTCGAGGTTTGCACCGACGGACGCTAAGCGGTTTCGAGTTGCTGCATCTTGTGATTGCAACTCGCTGAGGCGTGTCTCTCGGTCAGCAGTCGCATTTCGCAAAACGTTGAGGTCATCCTGAATACTCTCCGACTGAGATTGCAATGCGGCAAGTTCTTCACGATGCCGCGCGGAGTCGTCCGGCGATGCGGTGAGAGTCTGAGTCGAGGCCAATTCTTTTGGCTCATCGGTTGTGATGGTCGGAGGATTCGGAGTCAGTGTGACTGGCGCGCGACTCGCCCGAACGCCCGCGAGCACCATCAAGATGATCAAGATACCGACGACATTTGCAACAACGTCAAGAAAAGAATCGGAGCCAAATTGCTGCTCGGCTGGAGGGGGACGACGACTCATCGTGAACCTCCCAAGGCTGTCCTCACACCACCGGCACCAACACCAACCTTGGCTGCACCCGTCGCGCGAGCGCGGGAAGTCTCGCGCGACGGGACTGCTGATTCATTGTTTGGATTGTTATTGAGTTTTTTCGGCGTCATGGTTCGACTCGGCTTTTGGGCTGCATCCGGGTCGGTGTCGAGGTATGTCACCGACGAGACCAATCCGAGATCAAATAATGCAGAGTTCAGCCGTTCGTGAACTTGGTCGCCTCCGGGAGCAACCTCGTACTTCAATGTCGGCACCCAGTGATATCCAACTCCTGCACTCGGCCACTCAGCCTGTTCGCGATCCAATGCCATCAAGACTCGCTCAACGAGACTTTCAGTTCGGACGCTCGCATCCACCGGAATTTCATACTCCTCGCCAACTAAAAGTCGGTTCGACCAGACCCGAATCGTGATCGCCTTTTCTAGTCCAATCCCCGACCGTGGCATTGCATAACGTCGCTTGTGCTGTCGAATGTCGCCGTTTCCCGCCGAGCGTTGTCCTGGCGCACTGCGATCGGCTACCGACGAACCTGAAGATCGAGGATTTGCTCCTGTTGAAGTCTTTTGAGTCCCCTTTACGCCGGTCTCTGCCCCGGTTGAACTCGCATCTGTGCTTTGCTGAGCCTGACCTATCCCATTCGATACACTTCCCGACCGACCTGATCGCACCAACGGGAACGGCTTCGTGTCATCGTTGACGAGCGACGATCCGTTTTTTGGTGACGATTCTTCGGATGGTTCATCACCAAACTCGGAGCCCAAAGAACTACTTCGGCGATTTGTCGATCCGTTCGGATTTGACGACTTCCGGGACTCTCCGCCGACAGCAGACTGGTCAGCTTCGGCTTGGACAAACTCAGACTCCGGACGTTGTTTCCCTGACCTTGCGCGATCGTTACCTGACCTTTTCACTCCACCGCTGCCGGGATACGCGTCCCCGATCGAGTTGCTAGCTTCTCCAATTGTTGTCGCACCGCTGCCGACTGCTTTTCCGACGTTGGGCTTTGTTTGAGTGACCTGCGAAGCCGCTCCGCTGTCTCGGAAATTGGAGCCAGTTGCAGTATTTGATCCAGTTGATGACGCGGTTTTTCGATTGCTCGGCAAGCCACTGTTATTTGAAGTGCGTGGCCCAAACGATGGCGTTGATGGTTCGGGTTGCTCAACCGGCACGAATGATTTCGAGTTTGGTTCCAGTTGCAGTTGGTCACGCTGCAAGTTGCGGTTTGATGCGACTAGTTGAAGAACATTTTCTCGCTCGCTCAATGTCTGTGAAATCGCCTGCTGGCAAATCTTTTTCGCATCCAAATTCGGATCGCTGAACTCCAACTCCATGTCATCATCGAGCAATTCATAGCCGTGCGGAATTTTGAGCTGCCCAAGCAAGTTCTTTGCAATCAAGAACGACATCGCTCCACTCGGTCGCACGAGCAACAAAACATACGGCTCTTTGATACTGTTGCCAAAACTTAGCAAGTCTTTGTTGGTCACTGCTTCCGCCATGTTCTCGATATCCGAATCAACCTCCTCTGCATGGACTCGATCGTAGGCATTCCAATAATGAATGAGCTCGCGTGAGGCATTCAACAATGGATTAAATCCCGCCGTGAAACCGTTGAGTTCTGCTGGAGTTAGTCGGATATCTTCGGGAACAAATCGAATATACGTGTCGGTACATTCAATCAAAATTGGTCGTCGCGTCGTGCCGTTACGTCCGTCAAAAGGAACGAATGCGAATTTGCTTTGAGCCGTCTTCTGACGCTCTTTTGCATCAGCAAGCCGTTGCTCAGAGGCCGACAATTCGTTTCGCATAACGTCGATTTCACTCTGCAACCGCTCACGGTCGGCTGCAGCTTTTTGTTGGATGCCGCGAGCCTCTTTGAGTCGGTCCTTCTTCGAGGTCGCCGTTTGCTGAGATCGCAATACGGCAGACTGAGCGGCCACCAGCTTGCGTTCCAGTTCTGTCAACGATTCACGGGTGGTGTCTCGCTCGTGGGTCAGTGATTCGAGCTGCGTGCGCCATCCACGAATCGCATTCTCGTGCTGGCTTGGATCGACAGGAATCGATTGCGGTTCGATTTCTGGTGCGACTATGTCTGGCTCAATCACTTCAACAACTACTGCTTGTCGAGCCTTCTCAATTGCCGCCGCTCGGATTTTTTTGGTCGTGACAATCAACAACAAAATCAGCGATCCCATCGTGCAAACCAACACGGCGAGGAAAGGGAAGAGGGAGACTCCAGCGGAGTTATTTGAAGGTCGGCGACTCATGGGGACTTTCACCACGGAGACACGGTACGAAGAAGGACGAGGAAGAAGAGACTGAATTCAGTTGACGATTCTCAGAACGCCGTCTTTGATGACGTTGACGTTGACGTTGAAATTCAACCAGAGGCCCACGGCTTTGTTACTGAGTCAGAGGTATGTCAGATGCTGTGCCTTGTGAATGGGTGCGATGGCTTCGACACATTTCAACTCGAACACAAATTTCTCTTTGACCAGCAAGTCCATTCGATAGCCGCAATCCAACTGCAGTGCTTTGAATCGAACAGGTAACTCAAGCTGTCGGCGAAAACGGACGCTGCTAAGCGACCGCTCATGACGCAAACATTCTTCATCAGCGGACTCCAGTAATCCCGGCCCCAACTTCCGATGAGCCTCAATCGCCGCCCCAATAATCCGATGACTCAACTCTTCCTCAATCAACATGATCCCCTCCCAACTTCTGCTAACCATTTTCCGTTAGCGCACTTCTCGCCCAACGTCTCGCAGCCACTCCCTTCTTCTTCCTCTCTCCGTGCCTCCGAGTCTCCGTAGTAAATCTGCCCGTCAAGCAGCTTTCAAATGCGTCCGGTTCGTCAGCAGATGCACCGCTGCGTTGAGTGTGTGCAGGGTTTCTTCGAAGGCTTCGGCGTTGCGGATGGCTTGCAGGTTGGTGTTGAGTTGTGCCTGTAACTGATGCAACCCCGCTTCTTGTTCGGTGATCTTCAGCAGCAACCGTCCTTGTGAATTCAGCTCCGTGACCAGTGACTGCGAGGTTGCTTGGACGCTTTGCAAATTCACTTGCCAAGCTTGGACCGTTTGGCCGAACGCTTCGAGATGAAGTTCGTTAGCGCGAACTTCGGCCAATTGGTGGACGTGATGCTCAAGTGTTTGTGTTAGTCCGTGCTGCAAGGCTTTCTCGATCTGTCGTTGCTGTTGTTCCAACGATTGCGACCAACGTTGCCGCATCGCTTCGATCGAGTCTTGCCAGAGCGACATTTGCGAATTGACCAGCTTTTCAGCGTTCTTCAGCAGCAGATCGGCGGCTTGAGACTCTGCTGCAACCAGCGGACTGACTTGCGTCGGTTCGTCAGCAAAGAGCACACCCAGTCGCCGTGTGCCGAACTCTTCAACGTCACCAAGAATGCGTTGCTCTTTGCGTTCGATGAAGAAGGTCGTGAAGACAATGACCATCGACCAACCGAGCGATAACGCTGTCGTATCAAAAGCCGTTCCGAGTCCTGCCGTCACACTGCTGAGCGACTTCTCCATTTGCTCCGGTGTGAGATTCGCGATGGCATCCGTGATGCCGACGACTGTTCCCAAGAAGCCCAAGATCGGCACGGCCCACGTTACGGTCCGAACCAGCGAATAGCTTGAGTGCAGATCACTGGCCGCCAATTCGCCCAGATAGCGCAGATGCTCTTCCAGACCTTTCGCAGAGCGGCGTCCCAACAAATACGCACAGACCTCTTGAATCCGTTTCGCGATGTGAGTGGATTGCCAACCAGTCGAGGAGGTTCGCACCTTGTCCTTCAACAGCTTCGCCGTACATACGACATCGCCGAGCGGCGCCGCTTCTAAATCGGTCCAGCCTGACCAGAGAGCAGCCTGCGATTCAGCAGTGAGTCGAAACGCTTTCTGGGCGAGAATTGCGAGGCCGATGAACGACAACAGCGAAGTGACGTACTCGATCCAGTGACCGGCGAAATAACGAGTGACTTCCGCTCGCCAAATTGGTGAGTATGGGATCACCCCGTAAAAACAGACGGTGGCGATGCTACCCCACAGAATCGGTGAAGTAATGAGTTGGTGCCAAACACTGACACTCTCGTCGCCTTGTTCCCAAGGCGATGAGGCCGTTGATGCCTGCGTCATGTTCCCTCCTAAGAAACCTGCGATCGAAGCTCAATGATGAAAGCCACACTCGCCCGACGCCCAAGCGAGGTTTGCCAACCCCACCGAGAAAAGCTCGGTGGGGATGCTGGACATCGCTTATTTGAGGGATGCGAGTGAATCGCATTGCGGCAGTATCCGCCGCATCAATGCCGTGACGATGAGCGCATCGTCGTCGCTGCGACCGCTACGACTCCTAACATCGGCGCAGCTTCACGGAAGGCTGAATCCAAAAACCGCCTGATGCCGAAGTCAGGCCGAGCGGCGAGGTTCGTCGGCAGAAAGAGTCGCTCGTACTTCCCACTCACTGGAAGCGTTGCGCGGACGCTGGCAAGAGTGTGCGGTCAGGGATATCGTCTCGCCTGTCGATTCATGGGGACTACCAATCTCCGCCGAGTAACACAGAGACAAACCCCACCGAGCGTGCCTCGGTGGTTTGGGGCTTTTGCACTACGGCATTTGACTCGTAGTGCATCTGCCCGTTTCCACCGAGGCAAGCTCGGTGGGGGTTTCTGGCAATCTCAACTAAGCTCACGACCGTTCTTGCTCAAACGCGCTCCTGCTCAAGGTAAACTGATGACCGAACACAAGCCGTCTTTGTCTTCCGGATCATTTGAGGCTCCGTATCCCGGCTCGAAACAGATGCCACGCTGGACGACGGCGGAGTTGATCGACGCTCCGAAGTTCACGAAACAGAGCATTCTGGCGATGATTGGGCCGGGGTTGGTCATGGGAGCCTCTGCCATCGGTGGTGGCGAGTGGCTGGCGGGACCGGCAGTAACCGCCAAATTTGGCGCCGCCCTACTCTGGGTGGCGACCGTGAGTATCCTGGTGCAAGTGCTCTACAACATCGAAATCAGCCGCTACACGCTCTACACCGGCGAGCCGATCTTCACCGGGAAGTTTCGCATCCCACCGCATCCGATGTTCTGGCTAATGTTTTACGTGGTGCTCGATTGGGGTGCGATCTTCCCGTATCTCGTTGTCAATGCGGCGGTCGTCATCGAGAAGATGTTCATCGGCACGGAGTTCAGCCCCGATACGACTCACTGGTGGCTCCACAAGTCAGTTTCGACTGGCATCTTCTTCTTGTGCGTGTTTCCGTTGTTGATTGGCGGCAAAATCTTTAATTCGCTGAAAGTCATCATGTCGGCGAAGCTGGTCATCGTGATCGGTTTTTTGCTGTTTGTGTCAGCGGTCTATTCGCGGCCGTCCCATTGGCTCGAGATTGCGTCTGGGCTTTTCAAGGTCGGCACCGTACCGATCAGCGCGGGCGAGGACCGCAATGGCAACGGTGTTCTCGATCCAGGTGAGGACTTCGATGGCGACGGTCATTTGGACGTCGTCGAAAAAAAGCTCCCGAAGACGGTGGACACGAACGGGGACGGGAAACCCGACACCTGGGAAAAAGACGCTAATGGCAAGCCGATCTCGTTTGTCGATGAGGACGGCGACGGCAAAGCGGACGGTCCCAACATCGACAATTTCGTCATTTCACTGCTGACCGAAGGACGGTTTCCGAAAGTCGATTGGGCGTTGATTGGCTTCATCGCCGGATTGGCCGCGATTGCTGGAAACGGTGGGCTGACAAATGCGCCGATCAGCAATTTCACACGCGACCAAGGCTGGGGCATGGGACATCATGTCGGCGCGATCCCCAGCATGATCGGCGGGCACGGCATCGAGTTGTCGCACGTAGGCTGCGTGTTTCAAGTGACGGAAGAATCACTGCCTCGTTGGAAAAGCTGGTATCGGCATGTGGCTCGCGACCAAATCTGTGTCTGGATGATGGCCTGTTTGATTGGCGTTTCGCTGCCGAGCATATTGTCGGTCGGCTTTCTGCAACGCGGTATGGAGGTCGATGGGGACCTCGTGGCGGCGATGACTTCAGAAGGGATGGCGAAAACAGCGCTGAATCCAAACGCGGGAACTTTGGCCGCATTGCCGTCGATGTCGTGGCTGACTGGCCCTAGCTGGGCGTCAGGACTGCGGATTGCGACATTGTTCTGCGGTTTTCTAGTGCTCATGACAAGTATGATTTCAACCGTGGATGGATTCATCCGTCGCTGGGTTGATGTCTGCTGGACGGCTCTGCCGAAACTTCGAACGCTCGATACGACGTTCATCAAGTATGTCTATTTCGGTGTATTGGTCGCGTACTCTATTGCATGCCTCTCGATCATTTGGTTTGCCGGAAGCGGAGCGGCCAAAGTCTTCCAACTGGCAACGACCGGTTACAACTTTGCCTTTGCATTTAGTTGCTGGCACACGATCGCTGTGAACGTGAAGTTGCTGCCTCGCGAACTGCGTCCGTGTATGGCGATCCGCGTTTTGATGGTTCTCGGTGGCGTGTATTTTTCTTTCTTGGGTGTGATGGGCGTGCTGAAGTTTGCCGGCGTGGTGTGATGCGTAGCGACAAGCTGCCAGCTTGCCACGGCTGGCCAAATTTTGAATTTGGGTGGCACGTCCTGACCATCGGAAAGCGCGTGGGAATCTTGATCAACTTTGAAAACCACGCCCCTCCCGATGGCCAGGGGCGTGCCACCCCACTCAGGCAAATTCAACTCAAATCGAACTTCTAGACAACCGTGGTCAGCTTGCCGGGAAAAGTTCACAACCTGGCGGCTTATGGCTACGGTTTTGGAGAGCCTGCGATGTACGACTTCGCGTTGATCAATGGGACTGTGATTGATCCTGCGGCGAGCTTGAATGATCGCAAAACGGTGGCGGTCGAGAACGGGCATGTGGCGGCGATTCTCGATCCGGGGCAACCAGCGGTCGCCAAGCAAACTTTGGATTGCTCAGGCCAGTTGATCGTTCCCGGCTTGATCGATTTTCACGTGCATGTCTTTCCGGGCATCAGCAATTTCGGAATTGATCCGGATGAAACTTGCCTCTCTCGAGGCGTCACAACGGTGCTCGACTTCGGCACGGCCGGGGGATTGATCTTCGACGGGTTCCGACAATTCGTGATCGACACGGCAAAAACTCGCGTCAAAGCGCTCATGTTGATTGCCGGACAAGGATTGATCAGTAGCAACGACACGAAGCCGGCGTTAGGCGAGCTGTGGGATTTGGCATATTGCGACGTCGAGGGTTGCGTCGCTGCGGTCGAGAAACATCGCGATTGTGTCGCTGGGATCAAAGTTCGCTGCATGGAAGACATCTCGCACGGCGGACTGAACGAGGCAGAGGGTTTGCGGCGTGCTCGCGAAGCGGCTGACGCCACGAAGTTGCCGCTCGTCGTTCACCCAGCGAACTCATCGCTGTCGATCGAACACATCATGGAAACGCTGCGCCCGGGCGACGTGTTGACTCACTGCTTTCACGACAAGAATTGCAAATTGGTCGATAAGTCAACAAAGCTGTGGCCGATCGTTCGAGAAAAACAACGAGAAGGTGTGCAATTCGACGTCGGGCACGGCTGGGGTAGTTTCGCTTGGAGAGTTGTTCGCCCGATGCTTGATCAAGGTTTTGAGCCTGATTTCCTCGGAAGCGATCTTCACGCTTACAACACAAACGGCCCGGTGTTTGATCTCGTCACAACGCTCGACAAGTTCTTGCATCTCGGTATGAGTGTGTCTGACGTCATTCGTCGTTCGACAGCAACGTGCGCGAAGTGGCTAGGGCTCGCAGATGAAATTGGATCTCTGCAAGTGGGTGCGTGTGCCGACATCACCGTGCTCGAAATCGAATCGGGAGAGTTCCCGTTAACCGACTCCGAAGGAGTCACGGAGATTGCACAACGGCAATTTGCCGTTCGTCACTGTTTCCGTGCAGGCCGACGAGTTGGAATATTGCCCAAATCGACCCCGATGCCATCAAGAATCTAAGCGAACGGCAAGGGAAAGTAGGCCAACCTGTCAGCATATGTCCATCGTGCGAATCGCAGATATTGAGGCAGAGGTGAGGCATCACGGTCAGCGCGTATCAAAGTTGTTGACCTGTTAGGACTTCCGCAAGGAAGTCGTCGTTCCAGCCGGCTATTTGCATTTTGCCTCGTAGGCTTTCTTTGAGCGGATGGTGTTTGAGTCGCGTGATGGCGAAGCGGCG
>JAPLNX010000321.1 GCA_026400935.1 Planctomycetia bacterium
CACGGTCGGTTGTGGTGCAATGAGCATTTTCAAACGTGGATCAAACACATCTACGGAGTTGGTGAGGTTGTCGGTTTTCCCGCGCTTGCTCACTTGGCGATGGAACAAGGGCGAACGGCGATCAATCACGCGTTCGGGCAGCCTGCCGTCACGGCTCATCAACAGCCGTATGGATTCTTCACCATTCCTGAGTTTGCCATGATTGGGCCGACCGAAGAACGCTTGCGGCACGAGCAAATTCACTACGAAGTTGGCCGAGCGAACTTTTCTGAATCATTGCGCGGGCATGTGATCCAGAATGCCGACGGCTTGTTGAAGCTTCTCGTCGCTCGCGACTCGATGAAGTTGCTGGCCGTACATTGTCTTGGCGAATCTGCGACAGAATTGATCCAAATCGGCAAAACGGTGATGTCGCTCGGAGGAACCATCGACTACTTCCGCGACAGTCTCTTCAACGCACCCACGTTGTCGCAGTGCTACCGAACCGCCGCCAACGATGTGCTCAAGCAGCGACAAGTGCGGCCATCGCCACGAACTCGTACAAAGCGCCCGCGAAAATCATTGCGAGGCTATGACCTGCTGAATGCCAGCACGAAGTAAGCCGTGGTCGTGGAATCACGTTCGTTTTCCGCCTTGTGTCGAACGAGCCTCGCGTGGTTATTACCGGTTTCGATTCCAAGCAACCGCCAACGGAGCGACCGCGAGCGTCAAGAGGCCCGTCAAGAACATTATCCTATGCAACTCTTGGTCATGATGCCGCAACACTTCTGCGAACACGAAGGCGACGACCCCGAACCAAATGCTCGCGGCCATCAAGATTGTTGGATTCCCAATGAGAGAACGTCGCCTGGCTACAGCAAAAGCCCAAGCGGTTCCGAGCACAAACGCTAGGCCTACGGTGGCAGCCAATCCGTGGGTCAGTTGTGTCACAACTCGTGGAGGCAACGTTGATCGCGAGACAATCGGTAGTCCCACCAACAGCACCGCGAAACCACAAAAGAGTTTCACAAACAGTTCTGCTCGCCCGGTCAGACCGATCGACGTCCCTGTGGCAACGACCAACCATGAGCCCAGTAATGTCACCGGGAAATACCACCAACCCAATTTGGGTGGCCATCGCAGTGGCACTGACGACATCGCCAGTGATAGTAAGTAGATTGCAATCGTTGCCACGGCCCAAATCAGCCACGTGATAAGCACACTCTTCGCAGCCGTCTTTAGGATCGAACGCGCGAAGTCCGAACTGGTCATCGGTCGCGTCGCGAAAAAGCTACCCATGTCATAGCTAATACCAAAATTTGCGCTGATGGCACCGAAGCAGCCCATCGCCAAGCCGCCAACCAAACCTAAAACTGACAGCGTCCAACCACCACTCAAAAAACCATCGAACAAGTCTTGCGGCTCACGGCAGGCCATCAACCAGCCACTCAGCCCGATCGTCATGCACATAACAACTCCTACCGGCATCACCACGCCTTTCTTGCGCCACTCCAACCAAAAGTGCGACTCCGAAGGTGTCCGAAACGGCAACCCGAAGTCGGGGGCCGGATCAAGCAGCCGTTCGATCCAAGCGATGATCCCCAACGAGGGCAACGCATCGCCGCGTCGATTGCGAGCGATCCCGTTCAGCGCGATGAAATGAGACACGAGAAAGAATGCCAACATCGTCGCGACGTCGCCTGCAGTGACGACGCTCCAATGCTGAGTTGCCGGCGAGAATGTTCCGCCGTAACGCGACTTGAACCACAAGCCAAACACCGCTCCGTACAACACCAAGCCCCAGATTATCCAACCGGTTTTCTCAGTGAACCAGCAAGTTGCTTGAAACCCCGCGACCGCGACAGCCATAAACATCGCTGGTCCCCACACCGGCCAATTGAGATCGAACAGAGCGTTCAATGCCGCACTGCTCACCGCCGAGTGCAGTCCCACCAAGGCCATCGCCAGCACTTGATGCCAAGTTGCAATCGCCGAGTTTGAAATCGGCATCGCAAACAACCGCGAAGGATTGCCTTGTGCCGAAAGCACTCCGATCCCGAAAACAATCATGCTGATTTGAGACATGGTTAAATGCATGATGATCCAGACCGGCTCATTTGCGTCGATGACCCCATCAACTCTCATGGCCGAAAGCAGCAAGACCGGCAAACCATTCGCGGCGAACGAAAACCCAATTAGGGTCCAAAAGCCTTTCGAAAGCATCTCCCACGTCAGTGCTAACGGAACGGATCGCATGATGGTCGGCCTTGGATTGAAATGAACGACGGGCGAATTAATCTGTCGTAGAACGGGCACTCGTGCCCGTCGCTTCTCAAGCAAGACGAGGGGCAAGAATGCCCGCCCTACTGACTCGAACGTCTGCTAACTCAGAATTCGTGACATAAAAATCTCATCCAACGATAGAGCCGCATCACCGACGACTGTCGCACCGATCGCGTCGGCCGCTCGTCGTAGCTGGCTGCTCTCGCCGTTGCAGATGTAAGTCCACTCGCCCCCGTGTCCTTCGAACGACAGCGTTCCAATCAATGACGGCGGTCGATCATGCGGCTGTCCGAATCTCAACGTCATCCGGCGATGCGTCTCTTTGATCTCATCCATCGGAGCGGTGAGCAGGATTCGACCCTGGTGAATGATCGCGACTCGATCGGCCACTCGTTCGACTTCATCCAGCAGATGTGATGAGAACAGCACGGTCCTTCCTTCGTCAGCGATCGTGCGAATGATGGCACCGAGGATGTCGCGACGCACCACGGGATCAAGTCCCGATAAAGGTTCATCCAGTACCAACAATTCTGGTCGATGAGCGAGGGCGATCAATAATCCCGCACGCGCACGCTGACCTCGCGACAGGTTCTTGATCCGCGCGTTAATGTCCAAATCAAATGCCTCTCGCAGTTCTTCGGCATAGACTGCGTCCCAATTCGAATAAAAGGCTTGCGTGTACCGCATCAGCTCGCCGACGCGCATCCAATTCGGTAGATCGCGATCCTCAGCCAAGTAGCCGATGCGGCCCAGCGTACCGACCGGATTCTGCACGGGATCAAGTCCGAAGACTCGCACGCTGCCCGACTGAGCCTTCAACATTCCCATGATGTGTTTGATGATAGTCGTCTTGCCGGCCCCGTTACCGCCGATCAAACCAAACACTCCGCCGCGCGGCACAGTGAGTGAGATATCGTCCAATGCAGTCTTGGTGCCAAACCGCCGAGTGACACGGTTTAGCTCCAGGATCGGTGGTGCCGATGAAGGAAACGATTCATGCATGAGATCACTCCTCAGTTCGAGTTGATTCCATCGCCGCATAACGTTGCTGAACGAGCTTGAGCACCTCGTCCAACGCGACGTCCATGTGCTGCGCTTCGGCCAACAGCGCATCAATACGGCCGGTTAAAATCTTGACTCGCTCGCGTCGAGCCAATGGGGAACCTTGATCAGAAACGTACGTCCCTGCCGTGCGGCGTTTCTCGACAATCCCCGCCGTTTCCAGTTCGCGATACGCCCGAGCGACCGTATTCGGGTTCACGAGAAGCTGCTCTGCCAGCACTCGAATCGGAGACAACTCTTCCCCTGCTGGCAATCGACCGGCAGCAACCAGATATTTGATCTGGTTGACGATCTGCTGATAGATCGGGACTCCATCGCTCGGAGAAATATGAATTTGCACGGCCTAACTCCAGTTGCACCGTCAGCCAATCCGCCCCGCTTGTATTAACTCAATAATACAACAGCGAGGGTGAGAGTCAACATCGCCTCCATCTTTTCATTGAGAATTATCCCCCCGGGCCAACTGACTCAAACCAAGCCGTTTTCCGGCGAGAAGCGTAAAGCTCTTGAAGCTGCACGTTTTGCTCTCAGCTTTAAAATCGCGAATGTGCAATTTCAAAACGCAAAAGCACACAGGACAGCAAAGAACATCGGAGATGACCATTTGCAGTTGATCCCGACGTTATCAGCCAGAGATCACTGATAAGCTGATGACCCAACAATCCCATAAATTTTAAAAACTCATTGTCATCTCGAAGCCACTGCCGCGACTACATGGTGAGGTCACTCACGTGCTTCGATATGAAAGAAATCACATGGTTGAAAGCGAAGAGCCAGATTGGGACCGGATTGTGGAGAGTCATGCAACGCGGGTGTTTCGCGTGGCGTTGAGGATTTTGGGGTGAGTCCAAGATGCCGAGGACGTGTCTCAGGATGTGTTTGTCGAAGCATTTCGACTGCACAATTCGGGGGGCGGGTTACTCGTGCGGTTAGCGACGTTACGGCCGATTGATCGGCTGAGGCGTCGGCGGCCTTACGTGTAACTGCAAGAGTCCGATCGTGTCTCAACCACTGAGCCATTCGATGAAATCGCGGCCTGCGAATTAGCGAGTTGGCTGCGCGATTCGCTGACTCAATTACCCGACCAACAATGGACGGTCTTTGTGATGTTTCATTTCGAGCAACTCACGCGAGAGAAAGTCTCGGCGACGTTAGAGATCTCGCCCGACTCCGTTTCGGCCCCGCTCTACAAGGCGCGGCAACGATTGGTTACGTAAATGGCCGTCTTCAATAAAGGAGATTCGAAATGAACAAAGAACAGGACTTCCTCGATTCCGAGCGTCTCGAATCGCCATTGGATGCGGCCATCAATGCGACGTTGGCCGAACCGCTTCCCGAAGAGTCGATCGCCCGAGTGAAGGTTGGAGCGAAGCTGTTGGCTCGATCGACAATTTCGACTCGTTCATCGGCGATTCGCCGTAATGAACCCGGTCGATGCGAGGACTACAGGAGCATCGAACTTCGCACGTCGCGTCCGTTGGAGTGTAAACATCGTTGCAGAGATGGCACTGGTCGTTGTGACCACAACGCTGTTGATCGACCGCTCGGCCAGCCGGGCGTTTGCTCAAGTGGTCAAAAAAATGAAGGCCATCAACTCGGTGCGACTGACGATGGTCACACAGTTTGGAAAGCAGCCGGAGATCGTCAGCCAAATGCGGCTGAGCGGCCATCTGATGCGCGTCGATGTGAAAGGTGGCCGGCTCATTCAACTGGTGGACTTTGAACAGAAAAAAAACTGCTGCTCGACACTCATCGAAAGTTGGCTCAGTCGCTCGCTCTCGACGCGGAGGCCGCGAAAGGACTCGTCAACAATCACGTCGATCAACTCCGGCGAGCGAAGGCAGATGACGCCGTGGCATTGGGCGAAGAGTTGTTCAACGGTCGCCGCACGCAGCTTTATCGACTGAAGAACGTGGATTTGCTGGGCATCAAGGGGAGCGACGAGGCGCTCGTTTGGGTGGACGTCGCAAGCAACCTGCCTGCCAAGATTGTGGTTCGAGAAACCGACTTCAAAGCCGCGAACGAGATCCGCTTCGAGGGTTTCGTTTGGGACGAACCGCAAGACGCAAAGCCGTTCTCGCTGACCGTGCCTGAAGGCTATCAGTCCGGTGAGATTATCCTTCCGCGATCAACCAATCAGGCTGATTCGACCAGTGACACAGGAGGCCCTGCTGCTGTTCTTGCTGACGGGATCATTCGTAATCGAGTACCCGGCCACATCGTCTGGAATCATGACGGAACCACGATCACCGCATTGGTTTGAGACCAAGAAGCGGTTTCCCCACAGAATCAGAAGGCGAACGAACTACGTCAGTGGGAAGTGGTCAGCGGCAAGCTGTTGTGGACCGAAGTCGTCACTGGTGCGAACTCGTTAGCCGCCTCTACCGATGACAAGTTGCTGGCGACGGCTATCGGCTACGAAGTGCAAGTGCGAGACGCCGCATCGGGCCAGGTCACTCGGAAATGGACGACCGAAGTTCGACTGTCAGCACTGGCCTTCTCGCCGGATGGTAAGACGCTTCTCAATGAGATGTTCCAAAGGGATCGTTTAACCGCAAGCCGCAGGCACGCGCATTTCGATACGGACGTGCCCGCGGCGTCAGAACAAACAATTCAGCCAGCCCTAACGCGGCATCATTTACTCTCATTACGTGTGGCTGGGCGAATTGGCTGACGTGCCAGGTGATGGCTGCGATGATTTGTACTACAACTCCAGCTTGTGATTCATCGGGTGAAGGAACACATTGCTCATTGGAGCCAGATTAGGAATAGAACTATGTCACGAGCATTTTCACTTTGGATCGGCTTGTTACTCGTCGCTTCAACTTCGGTTCGAGCCGATGATTGGCCGCAGTGGTTGGGGCCGCAACGTGATGGAGTGTGGCGTGAGACGGGGATTGTTGATCGACTACCAACAAAGGGATTGACTCGAAAATGGACGGTGCCGATTGGATCGGGATACGCCGGACCGGCGGTGGTGGGCGATCACGTTTATGTCACCGATCGCATCATCATGGAGGGAACAGATTCCGCGAATCCGTTTGAACGCAAACCGGTTCCCTCTTCCGAACGAGTCCTCTGCTTGAACCGCGAATCCGGCGAGATCATTTGGAAGCATGCTTATCCGTGCGTTTACACGGTCAGCTATCCGGCAGGTCCGCGCTGTACTCCGACTGTGAGCGGCGACAAGGTTTATACGCTCGGTGCGGAAGGGAATCTGTTTTGCCTCGGAACCAAAGTGGGAGACATCGTTTGGTCCAAAGACCTGAAGAAGGAATACGGTATCCGCATCACGCCGACCTGGGGTTTCGCCTCGCATCCGCTGATCGACGGCGACAAGCTGATTTGCTTGGTCAGCGGTGAGGGAACGGCGGTTGTTGCATTCGACAAAGATTCGGGCAAGGAGCTGTGGCGAGCACTCTCGGCCACTGGACCACACGGAGCGGGATATGGTCCGCCGATGATTTACGAAGCGGCGGGAGTTCGGCAGCTCATCGTATGGTTACCAGATGCGGTCAATGCGCTCGATCCCGAAACCGGAAAGTCGCTGTGGTCGTTTCCGTTTGGATCCCGTGAAGGACTGACTGCTCCTACGCCGCGCAAGTCAGGCGACATGCTATTTCTGACGTCGTTCTACAATGGCCCGCTCATGCTCAAGCTCGCGGGTGATAAACCGGATGTCACAGAACTCTGGCGCGGCAAAGGCCAAGATGAAAAGAAGACCGACGGTTTGCACTCAATCATGCCGACTCCGTTCATTCAAGACGGACACATCTACGGCGTTTGCAGCTACGGACAATTACGTTGTCTGGATGCCAGCACGGGTAAACGCATTTGGGAAGACCTCACCGCAACCGGAGCGAACAAGGCTCGTAACGCCCGCTGGGCGAATGCGTTCCTCGTGCAACAGAACGACCGCTATTTCATTGCGAACGAGCAAGGAGAATTGATCATCGCGAAGCTCTCGCCGACGGGTTACGAAGAACTCAGCCGAGCAAACTTATTGAAGCCGACCGGTAACGCCGGAGGACGCCAAATCGTCTGGTCGCATCCCGCGTTCGCTCAACGCCACGTCTTCGCTCGCAACGACGAAGAGATCGTCTGTGTTTCACTGGCGGCGGAGTAAGGTTGATTTCGAAGTGAGAGTTGCCGCCATGAAAACAAATGCCGCACGACTCTTGGACTCGATGAAAATCGAGTACGAACTCCGTAGCTATGAAGTCGATCCTGAAGACCTTTCCGCCGAGACGGTCGCTCGTAAGGTCGGATTGCCGCTGGAACAAGTTTTCAAAACGCTCGTCGCTCGCGGTGATCGTCATGGAGTCTGCTTTGCTGTCGTCCCTGGTAATTGTCAGTTGGACTTGAAGGCTCTCGCCAAGCTGACCGGCGACCGCAAGGTCGAGCCTGTCACGCTCAAAGAAGTCCAACCACTCACTGGCTACATCCGAGGTGGCGTGACTGTTCTCGGAGCGAAAAAAGCGTACCCCGTTTACGTCGATGAAACACTCGAACTTTTCGACATCGTCTCCATCTCCGCCGGTCAACGCGGCCTACAAATCTTCATCGCTCCGGCCGATTACCTCCTTGCGACTAAAGGGACATTGGGAGCGATTAGTGTCAACGATTGCTCGGCATGAGAATCCGATGAAAGAACCTTTCGTCACACTGGCGACATCAGTTCGTCGCTTTTTGCTGAGCCATCTGGCGGTGATACTGCGAAGCCACGCTCGCAGACGGATCGTTTGCAGCGTTAGTTTCATAGAAGTTGGCGAGTACTTGATGCGTCCCGCGATGCTGCGGGTCTTCGGCCAGAACGCCGCGTAGCCAGAAGAGGCCCACTTTTTCGGAGTCAGTTTCCAAATACAAGGCTCCTAAGCGGCAGCGAGCATCAAGATTCTTAGGCTCGCGTTCCACGACGTCGTGCTGACGATCACGCTCGTCGATTTTTTCTCAATCTCTGAATACCACTCGAAGTGCGTTTTGGCTTCCTCTGAGCGACCAGCGGCGTTTAATGCTTGCGCGAATTGATAACGAGCTTGGCGATGTTTGGAGTTGTAGGTCACGGCCTTTTCCAGCGCGGCGACAGCCGCGTCTGTATGACCGAGAGCCGCCTCCACGATTCCAAGTTCCAAATGGAGTGAGTCGTACTCAACTGATTCTCCGAGCTGTCGTTGAGCTTCGAGAAATTTCGCTTGTGGTATCGCAGCGGCTTGCTGCAACAGGGCGAGTGCTTCAGCCTCGCGTCCGATTTGTTTAAGGCATTGCGCGGCTCGCTTCGCTCGCCGCAACCTGCAGTGAGTTGAAAACGGCGTCCTGCTGTCAGATACAGAGAGTTGTCTTGACCTCTGGCTGGAGCAGAACGCCGTGGAAACACCGACTCAATTTCAAACGAAACATGCCTCTTC
>JAPLNX010000537.1 GCA_026400935.1 Planctomycetia bacterium
CGCCCATGCACTGGCCGTTCAATCCTCTCGCAGGTAAGACCATCAACCGGAGAGCCGGATGCGGGAAACCCGCCCGTCCGGTTCGGAGGGAGGGGCGACCGAAATCAATCGGTCGTTCCTACCCCTATCGTACATGCGGCTCGCCTATTTGACTTTCGGCTTCTTGAGTTTTGCAGCGGCTCGTTTGGCCTCAGCCGCTCGTTGCTTGGCGGCGTCCGCTTGATCGAAGCGCTCGCGGTACGCCGGATCTTTCGCGAGCACTCGTTGTTTGAAGGCCGCTTCCAATTTTTCTTCAGCACATTCCACTTTGTACCGAGCCTGAACTTCGGTGAGGCGAAGTTGTTCCGCGATCTCTTTGAACGTCAGCTTGCCTTCATTGCCCTGATATCCGCGAGCCTTCAGCAACGATTGCTCTTCTGGCGTGAGCGATTGGAATGCCTCGTCCCTGCAGTCCGCTTGAAACTCGTCGTCCGGATCACGATCACTTTCAATGCGTTTGTTGTGAGACTGGCCAGTCCAGGCGGATGGCTTATCGTCGTCGCGATCAGAGTACGGTTTGCTCAGCTCGCCTTCCGAACGAACTCGCTGACGAGGTTGCGAACGCCGTTTCTCTTCCGGCACCTTTTCGCTGCGCTTAGCAGAGTCTTCACGGCGTGTGAAATTCTCGTCGTCACTTTTTTGGCCGACGCGATTGCAAAGATCGTTGAAGACGTATCCACCAAAGTACTGACCGGGACGCATCGCATTGAACGTCTTTTCCAACGTGGACCTGTTGGTTTTTTTTCTTCAATGTTCTCACAGACGGCTTCGCCACAAAGCCTGCCATAGAACTCATCCCATGACACCGAAAAGCGTTCAAAGACATGGCGGCTGTTGAAGAATTTGATGCCCAGCCGCCAGAGTTGCGAGTTCAGTTGCTCGAAGATGATCTGCTGCGCTTGCGGATCGCCTGCAAGCGCAGCGTCGATGATGTCGTTTGATAGTCTCGGCCCTTCGCTGGGGTCGTCTTCGATTGGCAGATTTGGTTCGTCGTCATCCTGTTGTGACTTTCTCTGCGTCATGGTTGCACCTCATCATCAATGATCGTGAGCAGCCAGACGGTGCGAGGATTGGCGAACAATTCACGTTGCGTGTCGAAGCGGACTCGGAAGAGTAACTCGCCAGCGGCATTGGTTTCGGCGGGGAGTGTGATGTGATGAGTTTTGATCAGCGCGGACGAGAACTCGTGTTCATCGAGCAACGGCAAATCGTCTCGGCCAGCAGGGCGAACGGTGAGATCAAAACGGTTTGTCAGCGCGTCGGCGGGACGATCAAACGTGATCGTCAGCGGAGCCTGATGTCGTTCGGCTGACGGCGGATGTCCTGCCAGAGTTCGGGAGTCGTCTCGCAGAACTCGCCGCACGCTGCGCATTCGATCGCGATCGTGATAACGCAACTCGGCAACCAGCGGGCCGCTAGTTGCGGGAGCCTTGATCACTTTCAGCGTCCCGTCGTCGGGAGAGAACGAACATTGCCAACCATTGGCGAGTAACTCGAAAGGCTCGTGCCGTCGGACTGGCGCGGCAGTAGCGACGAGGTCTGCCCATGTCTCGCATGCCGAACTCTGCAAAGTATCCGCGGCCAGTGCGGGAACGTGGGAAATGTTCGGCTCATCACGCCGAGCGTGATGGCTACGTCGGGGGGCCGCATCGCCTGGGGGCGATGCGATCGGGAGCCATTCAAGCGAATGCGACACTCCCGGCTCTTCCGCTGCCGTCCACTCCACGAGATACACGTTGCGAACTCGTTGAGGTGTGAGCCTCGTGATCGCCTCACCCGTCAACCGCAACGTCAGCGGATCATCGGCGACACGTTCAAATTGAAGCACGTCGGATCGCCCCTCCTCGGCGAGTCCCTCCAGCAAAACCGGTAACGAGGAATCGCCGCCTGACAAGTTTGTGAACGAGTGAGTGATGTCTCGTGTCTGCAACAAGCCGCGATGCGTCTTGACTTTGCAGTACGCCACAAACTGAGCTGCGACGTCACGCGAATCAGCAGACGCCGCTTCATCATCTGCATCCGTTTCCGTTTGCCAGACTCCCGCGATCAAGCTGCGGAGATGGGCGTCGGAGAGCACTCGCTTCCGCCGTCCGCTCGCCGACGATGGCGAGTTGTTGGGATTGAATTCTTCAGTGTTCATGACAGGTCTCCTCAAAAATAACCGGCGCTCCAACGATATCAGCCACATTTCCCGAATGCCGCTGAGCCAGACAACGCTGACGTGGCCCGCGTTTTTCCGGGTTCTGCTGTATTAGCCACGCAGAATGAATTCGGTGGAAAGAAAATCGTTGTGTTACCGAAAATTTTGCTGGCACACGTTTTTCTGATTGCGATTCGCAACCGTTGCACAAACGCCAGGGGACGATGAGACTCCAACTCCACATCATCAATGGAGACTGCAACGAATGAGTGACACTGCCTCACTGCAAACACAATTGGACCGGTTTCGTGACGACTTTGACAAACTGCGGCGAGAGATCGGCAAGGTGATTGTCGGTCAGGACGAGATCGTTCAAGGGACGTTGTTGTCGCTGTTGGCGGGCGGGCACGTGTTGCTCGAAGGTGTGCCTGGGCTGGGTAAGACGTTGTTGGTACGCACGTTGGCGGATGCACTCAGCCTGAAGTTCTCGCGGATCCAATTCACTCCGGACTTGATGCCTGCGGACTTGATTGGCACGAACGTGTTTTTGGAAGACGATGCAGGCCGAAAACGATTTGAGTTTCAGAAGGGGCCGGTCTTTGCCAACATTGTGCTCGCCGACGAAATCAATCGTGCGACACCGAAAACGCAGTCAGCACTCCTCGAAGCCATGCAAGAGCACACCGTGACAGTGGCCGGTCAAACCTACAAACTTCCTGAGCCGTTCTTCGTACTGGCAACGCAGAACCCACTGGAAATGGAAGGGACATATCCGCTTCCCGAAGCACAGCTTGATCGTTTCTTTTGTAAGCAGTTGGTGAAGTTCCCGAAGTTGGCCGAGCTAGAGTCAATTCTCGATCGAACAACAAACATTGCGACACCACACGCCACGCCGGTCCTCGACGGAGCACGCATTTGTGAAATGCAGCAACTCGCGCGACAGATACCAATTGCCGACGAGATTCGCCGTTTTGCAGTGCAAGTTGTGCTCGGTACTCACCCTGACGATCCGCATGCGACCGAGATGACTCGCCGTTTTGTTCGCTACGGCAGCAGCCCACGTGGAGCGCAAGCGATGATCCTCGCCGCAAAAATACTAGCGATCATTGATCACCGAGTTCACGTCGCTCGTGAAGATCTCCGTGCGGTCACGCCGTCCGTGCTCCGGCACCGCTTGATTCTGAACTTTGAAGGCCAGGCGGAAGGGATTTCGACCGACGCCGTATTGCAAGATGTGTTGGCGAAGACGCTGAAATAGACCTCAAATAACCGACCCCACCGAGCTTGTCTCGGTGGCTCGCAGGCCTTTGCACTACGCCGTTCATGATTCCGAGTGAAACATGACGTAGTGCAAAGGCCCGAATCCACCGAGGCAAGCTCGGTGGGGTTGTCGGATATCGCTTGGTGGAGGATTAGTAAGTGGTGTTTCAACACCCGCAGCACTTAGCACTAAGCTATTGCACGAGTCCCTTCGTCAGTTCCATGAAGGCCGTTTCGAGATTCACTTCTTCTTCGCGGAAGAGTGTCAACTTGAACCCGCTTTCTAAGAGCAATGTCGGCAACTCGCTGTAGTCGAGGATCTCCGAGTTGAGTGTGGCGTAGATCGTACCGTTCTCGATGTCGAGCGATTTGACGCCGCTGTGTTGCTGTAGCAACGCGGCAGCTGCGTCGGTTCGCTCTTTCACGCGGATCAACAACAGGATGCTGCGACGCGCCTTCCGCATGACCTCTTCGACAAGCCCGTCGACGATGAGATGCCCTTTTTCAATCATGCCGACTCGCGTACAGACATCGGCCAGTTCCGGCAGGATGTGGCTGCTGACGATGACGGTCTTTTTCATCTCGCCGAGCTTTTTCAGCAGATTACGTATTTCGATGCGTGCTCGCGGGTCGAGTCCGCTGGCTGGCTCGTCCAGCAGTAGCACTTGCGGTTCGTGTAACAGCACGCGAGCGAGTCCGATGCGTTGGGTTTGCCCGCGTGACAACTGATTGACCATCGCGTCTCGCTTGAACGACATGTCAACGAGTTCGAGTTTTTCCTCACAAACCTTGCGCCGGCCGGGACCGTTGATGCGGTAAGCAGCGGCGAAAAATTCGAGGTACTCGATGACCGTCATGTCGTCGTAGACACCGAAGAAGTCGGGCATGAAGCCTACCAGCCGACGGATCTCTTGCGGATGTGTGTAGATCGATTTTCCGCAGACATACGCCTCGCCGTAATCGGGGCTGAGCAAGGTCGCGAGCATGCGCATCGTCGTCGTTTTTCCGGAGCCATTGGGGCCAATAAAGCCGAAGACGTCCCCTTCGGACAACTTCAGATTGATGTTGTTGACGGCGATCAGGTCGCCGTAGCGCTTCGTCAGTTGGTTGGTTTCGATCACGTCGATTTTGTCTCGCTATGTGGGTCCACATACTCAAAACGGCTCTGCTTGAGTGCTTAGCCGTGTTTATTCAGGGATGGGGAGATTTCTAGTCAGGGTGTTTTACACTTGGCCGGCGCGCCAGCCAGGGAAGTTCGTTGCCATCCCTCGCTGGCACGTCGGGCTAATGTGAGGCCATAAATAATCTCGTTTAGTCTGGATTTTCGTTAATGACAGATTTGGGCGGTTCAGTTTTCGATGCTGGTACCGGAGCGGGTTCAAACTTTGGCAGTACTCGCAGTCCGCCTGTGTCCAGACTCTCTCGCGTTACCGGAAGCAACAAGCGAACGTAAGCATGTTGCTTATTGGGTTGGCGTGTTTCTCCGTTAATCTTCCAGTCAGTTTGGAGTTCTGAAACGCGAGCAATCAAGATCGCTCGATCCAGCGAGAGGAGTGGAGTGACATCAAACGCTCGCAGGCTGGCGTGTTCGAGTCCGGTGTAAGCTTTGCCGCCAGCCGCTTCATGCAGGGTCATCATTTGCAGGATGTCCCCCGTATCCGCGTCCAATGGGTCGTAGCGTTCTTGCTCGATCAAGATGTCTTCGGAAGTTTTGAACTTCTTGTTTTCTAGTTTTGTTCGCTTCGTGCGAGTCAACAGGCCGCGCATTTCGCGTCCATAAACGTTCGAGCTGGTTGGGCTCCAAGGTTGATTCGGTTCCCACGTTTTGGCTTTTTCGCCTGCGGCAGAGTGTGGTACGAAGATTCGTCCTTCGAAAGCGACGATCCAGTCGTGAAGCGTGAACGGGAAGTGATGGACGATCTGACCGGCAAGATCGTTTGCTGCGAGCGTTGTCAGACGGCATTCAATGAGCGGCTGTTGCGGCACCCAGCGTGCTTCGGAGGTGAACGACTTTGACGACCAATGTCCGAGTGGAATGTCGTCGAGAGTCAATCGATCAGAAGATGAGCGATAAGCCGAATGGCCAAGATCAAAGCCGCTAGGACGATAAAGTCCGCCAGGGCTGTTTTCCGGAAACCCGAGCCAACTGACTTGAGCGGGCAATGTTGTTGTGTTGGTCGTGGCTGCGACGAGCGGATTTGGCGGTCGCGTGGTCGCTTCGATTCGACACCGTTGGTTCTTGTCTGAGTAAATTGTCGCCCAAGATCGTGAGGTTATTTCTTGGCGATTAACATCGACATCGACGACATCCAGTTGTGTCAGTTGCAATGCATCGCCGTTGACTGCTCTTGCGAACGAGAGTGTGCCGATTGATGCGGCTGTGACCAGCAGCGGCAGTGTAAACCAAGTCCAATGCGGTCGGCGGAGCAACTTGTGGACGATCACAAAGTCGATCGGCCCGATTAGCAAGCCGTAAGTGAGTAGTAGTCCTAGTACGCCCCACAAGGACGGACGAGAGACTCCAGGAATTTCAATCGCTGCCGCACGCCACTGCGAGGCCAAGTCGGTGATGCCACTTTGCGACAGTCGCGTGATCTCGGTCGATTTGTTGTTGGTTGAATCGTTCAACCGAAAGACCAGCCGTCTGAGCAAACTCGATCGGCCCTCCCAACGCGAGAACGGTGGTTGAGTCAGGTCGGTTCCGATCAATGTGATTTGTCCGAAGCCGAAACTTGCTCGTGAGAATAAGGTGCCTTCGAGGCATGCGGCGAGCTTACGTCCTTCTTGCACGTTGAAGGTGGTCACTGGCGTTAGCTTCGCTGTCGGAATTTTGCGGCTGAAGACGGTAAAGCTTTCCACGCCACTCAGATCGCTCGTCCGCGTCCGCTCGCGAACTTCAACGATGCCCGACAGCCACGTGGACCAGCGAGTCTTTTGAAACTCTGCGCGATCCGTTGTCACCGATAGCAAGACTTGCCCGCCGCGACGTAGCCATCGTTCTAACTCAAAAGCTGCCGTGTCGCTCAATGTAACTCGACTCGAAATCAAGAGGCCGTCGATTCCATCCAACCCCCAAGGAATTTCCGCCAGCTTTGGCCAATCGGTCGAGCGAGTGGCTTGCACCTGTGGCACAGTCTCTAACAGCGGCGTGTTGAAACCGACTTCTAACCAACGATGCACGGTCTGGCGCAGAAAAGAGGTTTCAGGAGAACCTGCCGTAGGCACCGTCAGTCGCCGCTCTCCCACAACGCGTCCGTCTCGATCTCGCAATCGAACGTGTGCATTGGTGTCGAGCCGACCGCTCCGAAAGGTTCCTGACCATTCCGAGGCCGCAGACTGATTAGTGGTTTGCTCCGCTATAGTACGTGTCAGCGGATAGACAACCTGCAACCCATCCGGATCAATCGCTTCGATCTCACACGATTCGGCTTCGACATCCAGTGCCTCGACTCTGACTGGCGTCCAATAGCCCACCTTTGCTTGTCGCTCAAAACCGAAGTCGATCTGCAACTCAGCTGCGAAGTTTTGCGCCGTCGCGAGTCCCGACAACAACGCCCAACACACGATTCCGACCCAACGCCGATTCAACAAGTTCAATAAAACCAACTTCATGAAGCCGTGACCGAAGAGAGTTCGTAGCAGTGAAATTCGACCGTTGCGGCTGACTGCGAGTTTCGTCATTCGGCCGCTCGTCACAAGGGGCGCGAATGATACGACAGTCGTCGCTGAACCGTGAGCGCCAAGAGATCAATTCAGCAAAGTCTTAATGACTTTCAGAGAACATGTGGAGTTCCGCCAGATGGCCAGCTAGGTCAATCTCGACCCTTCTGTCAGCTGCTGACGCCGACGTATAACCCGCCGCGTTGATGCCCAAGAACGATTCGAGGCTTTCACATGAGCGGTGCGACTCATTTATGGATGTTGGTTGGCGGCGTGGCTTACTATTGGTTCGTGCTGCGGCGGTTCAATTCGCTGGGGTTTCGACTGCTGAGCATCTTCACGTTCATCGCCGTGATGACCAGCGTTTGGATTCAGCAAGACCGGCAGTTGCAACAGAGCGTGCTCGCGAATGGAAAAACAGTCGTCGGTAAGCTCGTTGATAAACAGCAGCAGGGAACGGACTCGACCGTCACCGTCGAAGTGAGGCTGGATGATGCGGAGCCGGTACGGCGTTCGACGGCAGAATTCATCTCGATGGCCGAATACGCGAACTTCGTTGTTGGCGAGCCGATTGAACTGCTCCATGACACGCAAACCGACGCGGTCTATGTAAAGCAGTCGTATCAACGAATGGTCGCCGATTTCTGGATTCTGTATGTGTTTGCCGGATTCTTCTTCGTGGTAGGAGTCGTGTGCTGGTTCTCTCTCCGCAAACTGAAGGTGGGTGTCGATGAGCATGGCGACGAATGGATCGAGAAAGAAGATGGCACGGTCATCTTGGATGAGCGGCAACGTCCGGCAGCACGCGACTTGAAGAGAGCCAACATCCTCTCCAAACTCTGGCAGATGTTCGGGAGGTGAGCTGGAATGATCGTTCGACCGCGCGTCAAAGGCACGCGCCCTCGAAACGCGAGTTTTTTGAACGCGCGTGCCTGCGGAGTGCCGTTAAACAACTTGGTTGAGTCGTAATCCAATGTGGCAATGGGGTTTTGCTTGGTATCGATGAGAAATGAAACAACACAGACAGGAGTCGAAGCCCATGAATTGGAATCACAATGTTTGCCGTCAGTGTTTGCTGAGTGTCGCAGTAGCGTCGTTCGCGATGTTGTCAGTCGGATCGCCAGCACGAGTCCAAGCGGATGAACCCGCCGCGAAGAAGTTGGTCGAGGCGACCAAGAAGTTGCTCGAGGAGGCGAAGGGCGACGCGCCGGTGATTCGGCTGACGAAGCTCGAACAAGCGAAGAAGAATTTCAAGTTGATCTCGGTCGAACTCGCGGACGTTGACGGCGACGCGAAAACGACGATTGAGAAGGACGTCAAGGCGTTGCAAGAACAGGCGACGACGTTGGCTGAATCGGGCGCGTTGAATGATTCGGTGAAACAGATTGACGAATTGATCGCTGCGGCGAAAGAATCGCTCGGCAACCCCGACACGTTGGAGCGGCAACTCAAAGAAGCCGAGACAGTCTTGAAGAAGACCGATGTGAAGAATGCGCTCGGTGATGCAAAGGTCGCGTCGGTGACGAAAAAAATCGCCGCGTTACGAAAGGCGAGTCAGGCTCAGCAACTCGATGCCGATATCGAGCAATTCAAAAAATCGCTTGAGCGATTAGAGAATGAGTTGCCGGATGTGTTGAAGGCGATCGGTGGCGACGACTCATCCGATCGTGATTCGGCGATTCGCAGCCTTCAAGGCCGCGATTATCAGCTCATTGAAAAGATCATCGAGCGTATGCCCGCCGACGATGCGGACGCGAAGCTGCTGATTGCTCGATTCAAAAAGGTCAACGATCCGTTCCTCGCAAGTGTCGCGAAGGTCAACGGCGGCGAAGCGGCCGAGCGGCTCAAGCGGAGCTGGGAGTCTTATGCCGATGATTTTGTCGGTTGGGAGAAAGAGGCGGCCGTTCCGAAGTTTGACGAACTGACGAAGCGACAATCGGAAGCGATGTCAGCGCTCGGAATGCCGAAGACAGTCGCGCTCGCGAGCCGTACGACCGAATGGCTGAAGACTTCGGTCGATGAGAGCGAAGACCTCAAGCCGCTGCTGACCGACGCGCGTGTGAAGGCGATCGTCGATCAAGTGCGCGGCAATCGCGATGCGGCTCATAAGAAGCTCGTCGCGGCGGCGGAGTCGATCTTGAAAGAGGCCGCAGCAGCGACACTCAATCAATCGTCACGTGACCGGCTGGAAACTTTCGTCAACGATGATTTGCGACACGCGCTCGAAGGCTCTCCGAAGCTGGATGACCTGCAAACACGCGGCAAAGTGCTGCTCGCGAAGTTCGAACAAGCGGCGGGCGGAGCGGCGGCTGACAAAGAGAAGCGTCATGACGAACTGGTTCAGAAGGCTCAGTCGGACTGGCCCGCGATGCTGAAGCAATACAAGCCGCAAGAAGGATTTGATCCGACCAAAGCCGCTTCCTGGAAAGGAAAGGTCGTGTATTTCGCTGCCGTGAATAATCGGCTCGGTTAGGACTACAAAAACGAAAGTTACAACTTCGCGATGTCGATCGACGGGCATCCGGTCGCTGGTCGCTTCGTTCCGACGATTCGTGCGGAAGTGAAAAAAGTGCTCGCTGAAACTGGCCAGGAAGCACTACCTGAAGAGACGTGCGATATCGTCGCTGTTTTCGGCGGAGCATGCAAATTGAAGCGCCGCGTCAATCGCGAAGGGAAGGTCGTTGTCGAAGGAGTGACCGCGAATGTCGAGTCAGAAAGTTGGGAACCGGAAGACGCAGTGCTGCTGCAAATCGTTGCCTTCCGCTGTGGCCAGGTCGCGATCGCCGTCAAAGTTGATGAAGCGTCATCTGCTGCGGCTGCGATTTCCTCGGATGATGCAGTTGGATCGACTGAGTCCGGCGGTCAAACGGGAACTCTGGCGTCTGGTGAGAAGGTCGCCGATGGGAAAATTCAGAGCGGCGGCAGCGGCAGTGCGAAGTGGGTTGCCCTCTTGCTCGGCTTGATAGCGTCGAGCCTGGCGCTCATCAAAGCAAACTTCGCACCGCTCGTGAGTGTCCCGCAAGTGCAACAACTGCGACTCAAGGTGGGCGACGACACGCTCGGCAAGTTCGGATTGATCCTCGCCGCACTTGGCATCTATTGGCTGATTCGCGGTTGGTTGTTTTACGGCTCGCTGACCTCTTGAACGCTCGCAGCTGCCGGCCTCTTTGCCGGTGCGGACACACTCGTCGGCAAGGGACTTCTCAAACCGGAAATGGCCGACAAACTGAAACCTTACGGTACGCTCATCGGCCTTGCTTGCGGAGCCGCCGCGATCGTACAGCTCATCACCGGCGGTGCGCTGCGAGTGATCTAAGCACTCAAACGGTGATGTTTTCAACGTAAAGAAGAGAAGAACACGAATGGCAGATGAGTGCTATTTCTCCGGCCGTTCGCCCAATGTGCATTCAAATCAGCCAAGTCGTTTCATTACACCTTCAGTCAGGCGAACCTCATGTTCCGCTTTACCCCAAGACTTCGATCTCTGTTGCTTATCGTTCTGGCCATCGGCTTTGTGGGAGCCATTCGCGCTGCCGATGACGAAGAAGCCGCTCGCGAGGCGTACTACAAGAAGATGACCGAAGCCGCTGAAGCCAAATGGCCCGCGATGGAAACGAAATTCAAACCGATCGAGGACTTCGATCCGAGCGATCCGGCAGCTTTCAAAGGGAAGATCATTCGGATCGAGACTGATAACCTGATGGGCTACCGCTTCAAGCCCGGCGATTTCCCGTTCGCGACAACGCTCGACGGCACACCGATCGCCGCAAAGTTTGACCCGGTTGTGAAAGCGGCAGTCACTCAGATCGAGAAGAGACTGGATCGTTCGCTGGGCGACAACGACGACGACGGCCGCTGGACGATCTTCGCTCGCGTCGAAGGGACAAAAGGGAAGCTGCAACGCAAGATAAACGTCGAAGGAACGGTCAGTGACGGAGCGGGCAACTCGGCCAAAGTGAAGGGTGAGAAAGTCGAAACCGTTGAGGCCCCAATCATCACCATTCTTGCCGCCCGCATCGGCCCGCTTGCTGTCTCGAAAGAGCTAGGAATGGTCAAAGAGGACGGCACGATCGGCAAGCCGTAGCACAGGCGTCTCACCTGTAATTCCTTATGTCTGGTAAACAACAGCAATAATTTAATATGCAGGTGAGTCGCCGGCTCCACGTTTTCAAGCCTGCGGGACTTCTTGAATTTTGTCGGAATACTCGGCAGGTATGGCGATCGAAACTAACGGTTCATGAGCGCGGCACAGACAGCAGACTGTCTTTAACCGGCCGTGAGCTAACCGAGTTTCGCCTCGCCAAAATTCGATCTCGAAGGTCAGCGACTTCACTCCTTTGCGAATCACGCTGAGTCGTACTTCGAGTTCATCCTCGAAGTACGCGGGTGCCTCGAACGAACATGACGCTGAAACTCGCGGCCAGCCGATCACCGCGCCGCCCGGTTGCTTCTGCATAATGCTCAAGCCGAGCGATCGGAAGAATGCGTGCTCGGCATCTTCCATGTAACGGTAGTAATTCGCGAAATGAATGATCCCCGCCATGTCGGTGTCGGCGAACCCGACACGTTGAGTGGAGGTGAATTGAGCGGACATAGTGGTGTAATCCTGGAAGATTTTTGTCAGTAGGTTAATGGTCAGTCGCGTTCTTGGTTTCAATCAACTGACCACGAACAACGAACACTGACGTCTCTCAACCAAAATGCGGAAGCATCGCCTTCTCCAACGGAGCCGAGACTTCCAGCAAGTCGATGGCGGGCTGGCCGTCGCAGAAGATTGTCGCAAGCCGACCATACGTCTGACTGTGCGTAGGCATTTGCAAAAGAGCGCCGAGAGCTGTGCCGACAGTGATTCGCAAGATGGCTCCCAGGTCAATGTGCCGCAGAACGTTGTGCTCAATCATCACGCGTCCCAAGGGAGTCTTTTCGCTGAGAATCTCTTCACGCACAGCGGTGGAAACCGTCGTCAGGTCAAACCGCACGAGGCCGAATAACACAACTTCATCGGTCCCATGCTTATTGAGCACAATTTTGCGAACGTAGTCGTCGCCATCCAGCCGTCGATCCAGCACTCGCACATCGACCGAGGTCTTGTGGTAAGACTCGACCGTCACCGTCATGTGATGGTTATGAGCCAACAACGACTTATAAGGCTCCGGCGTTATCGCCGCCGGGATGTGTTGCCAGTGCTCGATCAACGACTGTCCGTCGGGGAAGAGGTCGATCAAAGATTGCAGTTCGTCGTGTGGGTTCATTGGGTTGGGGTAAAAGGTGGAGGTGATGGAGGTTACGTGTATCTCACTTGCCGATGTTGCGGTTCGAAGTATTCGGGGAGCAGACTATCGACTTGCAATAGTCCCTTGCGAGTGAGCCGGACTTCGCCCTCTTCGACAACCAAGTAGTCGGCCGCTTGCTGGTTGCGCAGCGGCTCCGAGAATTCGCTCAGCACATCGACGCCAAACTTGCGTGACAGCGCTTCCGCGTCGAGATGACCTTCCTTCAGTTGCAACACGAACTCGCGAATCAGCCGCTGATGTGCCGTCGGACGGAGCGCCCGGTTGATCGGCAACCGGCCTTCTTCAAGGACCACTCGCTGATAGTCCTCAATGCGGTCCAAGTTCTGGTAATGCACCCCTTGAATGTGTCCGAACGACGAGACTCCCGCCGCCAGCAGATCCGTGCCGCGAAACAGATTGTCGCGGTAGACGAAGCGGTCGGTGTTGCGGCTCTTGACCAATTCGTTGCCGCTCGAAATCTGATAACCGGCCGCCAAACAACGGTCGAATGCCTCGCTGACCCAGCGGCGTTTCGTCGGCCAGTCGGCCACCGGCGACGTGACGCCGTGCTCCCGCATCTCTTTCGAAATCAGCGTGTTGAACGGCAACTCCATTTGATAGATCGTGATGTTGTCCGGCTCTAGCTTGAGCGCCTCGTCGATGCAGCGATGCCAGTTCTCGTCGGTCTCGCCGATCATGCCGGCGATCAAGTCGATGTTGACCTGCGGAAAGCCGACCTGCCGAAGCCAGTCGTAAGCCCGATAAACCTCCGGGGACAGATGCGCCCGACCGTTCTCTTCCAAGATCGCGTCGTTGAAGTTCTCGACCCCCAGCGACACGCGGGTGACGCCGATTTCCTTCAGCGTTTTCACCTTTTCGAGATTCATCGTCCCCGGCTCGCACTCGAACGTCACCTCTTCCGCGTGATCCCACGAGATCGTCCGCCGCAGCGTGTCGCGGAGAAACAGCAATTGCTTCGAGCCGAGATAACTCGGCGTCCCGCCACCGAAATAGACCACTTTCAAATGCCGCCCCTGCACGGCAGGCTGCTGGCCGAGCATCTCGATCTCACGACCGAGCGATTCGACATACTGCTCAATCGCCGTCGCGTTTTGATTGGTGTAAACGCGGAAGTAACAAAACTTGCACCGCTTTCGGCAGAACGGAATGTGCAAATACAAACCGAGCGGCACATCTTTATTCGGCTCGCTGGCGAACGCCGACAACGCTTCCGGAACAAACTCCGCCTGCCACTGCGAGAACGGCGGGTAATTCGAGACGAAGTAACTGCCGACTTCAGTCAAGCCGGTGGCGGGAGTTACGGTCGAAAGGGGCAATCCAACGTCCGATGGAACTACCAAGAGGTTCTCTGACATGAGCGTTGCTCAACCTTTCCCGGATCGACGTCGTCGAAACTTTTATGAATGCGAGCTGCCAACGCTGATTGGCAAGTCACTTACTTCTGACACCCTTGAATCGAGTAGCAATTTCATGGTCGTGTTCGCAACCGGCTCATGTCGGCCTCGTCCTCCGCGATCCACCCGGAAATTTGGTCCGACGTAAATTCACGAGGCTCCGGCAACCGTGCTCCAGCGGCTCGCAATCGAGTTGCGAGAAACAACAGCAACTCTTGCTTCTGCTCCGCAGGCAGCGAGTCCGCAGCCATTTCGATTTCTGCAAGTGTGCTCATCATTCATTCTCCAAAACAAACCAACGCCCCATCGTTGCCTTCCGCTCCAAGCACTAAGCAGCCTTCGCCAACAGCCGGCGACGCGGAAATCCCGCGGCCGACTGGGTACTTCTCGATCAACTTCCCGTCGGCCAGTGTCACCTCATACAGAAAGCCGTCTTTCGAGCCCACGAAGACTCGTTCGCCGACAACGACCGGGGAGCTGTTGACTTGGCCGCGTGTGGCGAAGGTCCAGGCGGCGGCACCCGTCTTGCGGTCGATGCAGTGCAGCAGTTTGTCTTGGCCGCCGATGAGCACGAACTTGTCGGTGAGCGCGGCGGACGAGTGAAACGGCTGATCGCGGCTCGGATCGGTGTAACGCCAGACGATTTCTTGCTGGCGCCAGTTGAGGGCGATCACTTCGCTCTCGTGAGTCCCCACATAAAGCATGTCGCCGCTCACTGCCGGCGACGCGATGAGGAACCGTTCCAATGGCATGTCTGCGAATTGCTCGCCCGTTTCGATGTTGATGACCCGCATGTGCTGATCGCAGCCGGTGACGAACGTGTGCTTGTCCGACACCGCGGGCGAGCCATTCACGCGATCGGCGGTTTGAAACTTCCAAATCTCTTTCCCGTCGGTCTCTTTCAGGCAATACAGTGAACTGTCATACGAACCGAAGATCAACTTGTCCCCGACCACATTCGCCGAAGCGACGATCTGGCCGCCCGACGCGTAGGACCATTTCTTCTTTCCGGTCGTGCGGTCGATCGCGTGAAAGACGCCATCTTCGTCTCCCGCGAAAACACCCTCCGCCGTCACTGCGGGAGATGATTGAAAGCCGGGTGCGAACGAGTTCTTCTCGACCTTATCGACCGTGCGATAGGTCCAGACCGTGTCGCCGGTTTCACGTTTCAAGCAAAGCATTTCACCGCTGAGCGTGCCGACGTAAACGTGATCGCCGACAATCGCCGCTGTCGATGCAAAGCCGTCCTTTGACGTGATCTTCCACTTCTGTTTGAGTTTCGAGGCAAGCGGACTGCTCGCGACACCCGCCAAGTCCGCAGTGCGTCGAAATGTCGCCCAGCTCTTCGGGCCGATGAGGTCTGAGTTCGGTTTGTCGGCGGCGAACGAATGAGTGATCGAAAGCAGACACAAGCTGCTCGCGAGGCACGCCGTGCGGAGAAGTTCGCGGCGTGACGGTGCATTTTGCCTCGTAGTGGAAAGTTCGATGGGGGTTGTGACATTTTCAGCAACTCGCGAGATATCTCGCCTCATTAAATTCACATCGCGCATTCGTAAAGCTCCTGCAAACTGACGACATCGACTGGACGCGGATTGAACTTTGCGGTCCACTGAGCCGCCGCTTCCGACGCCATGATTGGGATCAATTCGCGAGTCACGTGGCACGCCGACAAACTGGTAGGCAATCCCGCGCTCGCAAACAGCCGGGCGATGTGCTCGGCCAGAATCGAACCGGCTCGCGGATCGTCGATCGCACACAACCCCGCATCGGCGGCGAGTTCACCATACAAAGGCCCGACGGCAGACGCATTGAAACGAATTACGTGAGGCAACATCAGCCCGACCGCCACGCCATGTGTGACGCCGAAATGCGCCGATAGTGGATTTGCCAGTGAATGTGTTGCTCCGAGCATCGAGTTCTCGATTGCTGCTCCTGCCAGATGCGCCCCCAGTAGCATGTCGCCGCGAGCGGCCAGCGCGGCGTCACCGGCGAGCGTCAACACCTGCGGCAAGCCTCGCGACAGCAATTGCCACGCGCGGCGACTGAAGAGTTGCGACATCGTCGTGCGTGCTTTCGTCACGTGCGCTTCCACCGCGTGGCTGATGGCATCAATGCCCGTCGCGGCCGTCACCGCTCGCGGCATAGTCAGCGTCAATTCGGGATCCAGGATCGCGATCTTCGCCGCCGCCTTCTTGTCACCGCAGGCCATTTTCATGTGCGTGGTCGAGCTGGCAATGATCGCGAACGACTGCGCCTCGCTCCCCGTTCCCGCCGTTGTCGGAACCGCGATCAGTGGCAGCATCGGTTTGCTCGCCTTGCCGACCCCCCAGTAATCCTCCATCCGACCGCCGTTCGTGAGCAGGAAATTGATCCCCTTCGCACAGTCCATGCTGCTGCCGCCGCCGAAGCCGACGATGAGGTCAATGTTTTCCGAGCGTGCGACGGCGAGGCCACGTTCAACGTCCGCTGTTGTCGGTTCGGAATGCACATCGTCGAACACGATCACCTGCAAACCGCCCGACTGGAGCGCGTCGACGCCGCGTTGCTCATATCCCGCGCGGGCCAAGCCTTTGTCCGTGACGAACAGAACGCGGCGGCCTCCGAGCTCTACGGCGAACTGCCCCAACCGTTGCACTGCTCCGGCTCCGAAGACAACTCGCGATAGCGGTGTGAAATCAAACGATGTCACGCTTGCGGCATCGGCAGATGGGACCAGCGGTGTCATGCGGAGATCCGGCAGGTGGGCAACTATGGAGGGCAGGGCGTCGCGGAATCCGTCCGCAATCGAAGTGGAGATTCTACGGGCGAGTCACTGCGCAGGCCAAGCTCGATTGCGACGCGGCTGAATCGGTTCGGACTCGTTACCAATTTCGGATTTGATTGGTCACTCGGAGGAAATGCAGAATGCGTAGCGGTTATCGCCACCTGCGACCGTCGCCACATGTTGCTTGAACAAAGTCAGGCTGGAAAGCTTGACCTAGAGGACAACAACGGAATCAAAACGTCGGCGGGGAACAAGCAAAAAGAAAACTCGCGGTTCCGCAGGATCTCATTCGCGGATAGATGGGCCTGAGCCGTTTGCAGGCTCTGAGCAAACGTTTGACGGGTGGCCTCAGCAAGATGAGTCAACCGTTGATTGATCGCACGTAGGCGTTGGCAACGCTGAAAGTTGCTGGCTTTCGTACGACGATGTGGATGATTTGCCGAGTGCGCGTCTTGTTCGATTTGCTCGGCAACGAGTTGCCGTTTTTCGGCAAATAGCGACTCCACTTCCTCACGGTTGGCGTCGGACCAATCGGACGATGAGACGTGACGTTCGACGTTTCGATCGAAATCATTCAGCCGATGACGGAGCCGAGCGACATCGAGCGGTGTTGTGTCCCACGACGGAATTGGCAGATGAGTGGTCGCAGTTACCGTGAGATATGCGGGCGGGACGATGCCGAAGAGGCGAGCAATCAGTCGGTCGGTCATCTCATCGTACTTCGCGCCGCCGAGTCCATGCAGAAACGCATCTCCCAGAAACACGCGAGCAAACATCGTTGTTGTCAACGCCCGCGTCCGAATCTTGAGGCCGTTACTCATCAGTCCTCGCAGTTGTGTGACGCTTCTCGTCGGATCGCCGTCCGCCGTGAGTGGCAGCGATCCAAGTTCCTCTTTTCCGTTGGAGAGGATCACATGCGTTGCAGTCTGCGTCACAAAGAGCCGACCACGTTCCGTGTCACCGGCATGCCAAATCCAAAACGGAATTTCGAACCAAGTATCCACGGCATTCGCCGAAGCGGAGCCACTCCCGACTACTGCAAGATTCGGCAACGGATGACTGGCGCTGCGGACGTGGTTAACGCAGCGATATTGCTCGACGACATCGTTGTAGGTCTCGTGGAGTCGTCGAACGTCAGAGAGCAAATGACAGATAAACCACGCGAATGCTTCGGTCTGACTCAGTCGGCTCAGCGGCAGTTCCAGGTTCTGCAAATCCGCCGATCGCTCGGCCTGTCGTCGCGCGGCTGTCAGCACATCAGGAAGTCGAGATCCCTTGCGAGACAGCATTGCCATCGCTGTCGGCCAAATCGAGCGAACCAGCGGTTCAATGGGCCAACACGCCAGCGCGTGCGAAACTCGCTCCGCAAACGAACCGAACAGCGATTTGTCTCGCACGAGGAGTTCTTCACTTGGCATATTCCGTTCGCGGGGACCAGCATCGACGTCAAACGGAATCTGTTCGAGTGTCGGTCGCTCCTTCGATCCAACCGGAACCGCGATGCGAGTCGCAGCGAATGTGTCGCTATCGACAATCAAATTCAGCCCTATCCCACCGGTCTCTCGTGCGAGTTGGTCCAACACAAAATTCTTCGCCCACACACCGGGATGAAACAGTTCCGGTTGATGACCACCGACGATAAGCGACTGAGTTTTCTGTGGCGTACGCGGTTCGCGTGCGTCGATCTCAGCTTGGCTGGCACGCGAACCGCGTGCTCCACAGGAGTAGCAGTTCGATTCGTCCGCCTTATCGAGCCAATCCGTGTATTGCCGCGCGGCGATCAACGCCTCTTCTCGAGCCAATTGACGCAACTCAGACAGCGGTTTGCCGAGGCAGTCAACGTCCCAGTTCGTGATCAATTCGCGGTTGCTTGAGAGGACTGCGGGCATGTCGCAAACGGGCGGAATCGCAAGCACGGCGCCGTGTTCGTGAGGGACTCGCAAGCGGCGACGGCCCCAAACAGGTTCAAGAGGTGACGCGGTGAGCACTGCGGAGACTCCTCAAGCGGAACAGCTAGCACCGCCAAGGTGCGAAGACCGCGAAGGTATGCCAAGAAAAATCCTCCTGACCATTTGCGAGGAGACTTTGGAAGTGGCCACCCTCCTGATTCGTTTTGTGGCTCTTCGCGTTCTTTGCGACTTTGCGGTGAAATTCCCTCCCTCAGAAAATGCTCCGTTTGAGTACCTACTGGTGTTTCAGCAGGCCCCACCCGCACCGCAGAGTTCCGGCTCATTACATTTCGATCCGGCATCGGACATTTCGCGATCGATCACTTCGCGGTAGTAAGCCATGCGTCGTTGTGCGTCATCCAACGTGCCACCGAACGAACGTTTTTCGTCCAAGTAGATCAGCGGTACTGGATGTTCGACGATGTGAAATTTCTCACGGACCGCTTGCACCCATAATTGCAGCGGCATTGCGTAACCGAATTCGGTGATGTTCAAGCGGGGCAGGGCGTCAACACGATACGCTTTGAAACCACAGAAGGCGTCGGTCAAGTTGAGGTTCAGGCGTCCGTTGATCATCTCGGTGATCGACTGGTTAACTCGGCGGCGTTCTTCGGGAGGCAGGCTGTCACCGGCAAAGTGTTTCAGATAACGGCTGCCGGAGACGATGTCGGCGGGCTGAGTTTGATCGGCAAAGACGCGAGCGGCGAGTTCTGGAATCATCCGCGGTTCATGTTGTCCATCGCAGTCGATCGTCACCAGTACGTCGTAATTATTCTCGATGGAGAAGTCGAACGCCGATTTCAAGGCCGCTCCGTAACCGCGATTCGGATTGTGCGTGACGACATGAATACCAGATTCACGACTCAGCAATTCCGGAGTTGCATCGGAGCTACCGTCATCGACCACCAAAATCTCTGAACTAAATTGCCTCACCGTTCGCAGTACGTTCACCAAATGCGACTGCTCATTGAAGACAGGCAATGCCGTGAGAACTCGCGGGGTCATGATGGCTCCAGAAGAGCGTCAAAAACAATTAGATTCACGCCGGGTCGCTCGCCTTGTCACAATCAGTCAGGCGGAAGTCGATCGGGGCGACCATTGTTCAAGGGGTTCGGCGCGAAGTCAACGAGGCGTCAATCGACTCAGCGGAATGGATATCTGACTGGCAGATTCACTCGATTTGATGAGCACTATCGGAAAAGTCACCATGCAAAACGACCGACGCGGATTTCTGGAAGCAATGATTGGCGACGGCCGACCGTTGATTGTACTGACCGGGATCTGTTTGGGGCTGGGTGGAGCGTTCGCGATCTTCCAAGCGTTGACCGGACATTTCATGCCGCAGGATACGGCCTATCTGCGGATGCAACCCGAAGAGTTGTGCGGAATCAATGAGTGCCGGATTGTGCATTTCATGATTCACGACCGTGTGAGCTTCGGCGGTGCGTTGATCGCCATTAGCGTGCTGTATTTGTGGTTGGCGGAGTTTCCTTTGCGAAGCGGAGAAGCTTGGTCTTGGTGGACGTTGGCCGTGAGCGGAATCACCGGTTTCGGCAGCTTCCTGACCTATTTGGGATACGGTTATCTGGATACTTGGCATGGCGCGGCCACACTGGCCTTATTGCCGTGCTTCGTCTGGGGACTGTGGTTGCTGGTGCCTTACGGAACGGCCCGGATACCGGGTGATGGCTCGTGGCGGTCGATGTTCCGCAACGAAGTCTATGCCGATTGGCGATCGCGAGCGGGGATCGGTCGCGCCTGTTTGTTGGTTTCGGCGTGCGGGATGATCGGCGCTGGATCAACGATTCAATGCATCGGAATGACGAGCGTCTTCGTGCCGACCGATCTGGCTTTCATGGGGATCAGCCGCCTGGAACTCGACCTGATCAACCCACGCTTGATTCCGCTGATCGCACACGATCGAGCGGGGTTCGGCGGAGCGGTGGCGACTGCAGGATTGCTGACTCTGGCGATCGTCTGGTACGGCAGACCTTCGCCTAGTCTGTGGCAAACGCTGCTGATCGGAGGGATCGCCGGTTGGAGCACTTCAGTAACAGTGCATCCGGCAATCGGTTACACCGACACGCTCCATCTGGCCCCGGCGGTAGCGGGAACGGTCCTGTTCTTCGTTGGGCTGTTCCTGGTCCGCCGATCGATGTGTCAGACGTGAATTTTGTCCTGCGTTTTTCGGCGTTGGCGAGGTGTCCTGGCCGACGGCTTTTCAAGAATGCTTTCGGACAACTGCTGGATGAGTTGAGACCGTTCCTGCGGTGGCAATTTCAAAGCCGCGTCAGCAATCTCGTCCGGCAACAGAGCCGCGTTTCGCCCCTGACGATAGCCCGCGAGCCAGATGGCGGCTTCTGCGGATTCTTCGGGAGACCATCGGCCACTGGCAACGATGAGGTCAACACCTTCAGGTTCACGAACGATTCCCATGTTTGTCTCCGAAGTATTGTGCCACAAGCCGTGAGGAAGCCGCTGAGTCAAGGAACATCTTTGGACTGCGTCCCATTCTCTTGGCTCCAAGTGTCTTCTCATAGTGCGAAATTAGTTCGCTCTTGGCGATAAACATCACAATGCCATCGTGTCCCAGATCAAATGCCAAGTTCGCCGCAAAAGCGAAGAGGTTACCCGCAATGCCTTGATACCGTTTCTTGCGACCGACGTTTTCCGGATGGCTTTCGACCAAATTTACTTGGACGAAACCAGCCGCTCGCATCAGCGAGATCAATCCATGAATTGTCGATCCGAGTTTTGGAACCGTTAGTTTGTAGACCTCGGAATCCACCATTTCCGCCGCCCAATCAAACTTCCAACCCTCAGTGGCAAGGTACTTCAAGTCAGTCAAAATCGCCCGACGAATTTCTGTCTGGTATGACCGGCCGGTGCGAGCTTCTTCGATCGATTTCGTCAGTTTGTCGATAGGTTGATCGATCATCGTTGTTACGTGTCGCGAAGTAGGACGGGCCAAAAAGAAAAGACCAGTGGCGTGATTACTTGCGGACTTGCTGCACCAGTTTGTGAACTGACGCCGCGATGCGATCTTCGATATCTCCAGCCCAGCGATAGGCCGGGCGACCGTATTCGTAGAGGTTTGAGCCACCTTCGTAGCCACCTTCTTCCCAAACTCGACGCGACGGGATGTACGAGATCATGTCGTCGGCATATCCGCAGACCCAAGTTCCCTCGCCGAACTCCCGTTTGAAGCGGAGTGCGTAATCGACGACCGTTTCGGCTCCCATGCCGACAACGAGCATCTCATTGCCGAGTCGCCAAGCATGGATTGGGTATGGATACGCCGACTCGAACTTGCCACCCGCATCGAGCTTCTTCAGTAATCGCGTGGCCCAGCGGGCTTTGATCCCGTTGGTCTCTTTCAGCAAGGCCGTCAGTTCTTCGCGAGAGACAACGCTCAAATACGGCAAGTCGATCAACTCAAACGCCGTCTTCAGTCCCGCAGAGATCGGTTTGAGCGGTTGCTTCAAGACTTCTTCAACTGCAATCGCGAGCATCTGCCCGTACTTTTCGCACAGTTCGACCTTGCGACGAGGCAACGGATTTTGGTCGCCGCCACACGTATTGACGAACATCGCCGTGACGCCGGGATGATCCTTTTCCAACTCAACCTGTGCGAAACCCGGATAGTCGCCGCACCACGTGAGAAAGCTGAGCGTTGTCGGATGGCACGCGTAGCCGAAGAGGACGGCATCCAACTTTCCATCGGAGCGTGTGACCGTCATCACAGGGACCGCATGATCGACCGGGCCGACGAGCGGCGTTCCGTTGGCGATCAGATTCGGGACATCGGCCTCACGGTTATTGCGGCGGTTCACAGCGAAGGTTGTTTTGCCTTGGCCCATTTGCAGCGTCGCTGGGGTGAGCTTCGACAACGCCTCACCCACCATCGTGACGCACTTCGTCACCATCAAGTCGGTGTATTCATTGACGAGCGTTTCTTGCTCTGCTTCGACCGGGTAGTAGTCGATGAGATCGTCACCCAACCGTGGCCCGCAATGATTGTGCGAGAACGTGAGCATCACCTGCGAACGTTCGAGCTTGAACTGTTTCTGAAGCTGTTCAAAGACTCGATCACTCATGATTTTCGGAACCCCTTGAAAATCGCTCGTGATCAACACGGCTCGATGACCGGCATTGTCTTCCAGTGCCAACGCCTTCATCCACAGATCATGGAGCTTCCCATCCGGAGCCCGTTTTGATCCGTATCCGGCCAACCACACTGACTTCTCTGGAGTGATGACTGCTTTTGCGATTCCGGCTTTCCAACTCCCACTCTTGTCGTCAGCGAAGACCGGGCTGTTTTCAACCGATGTGGTTCTCGTTGCTGCGAGCAACGTGATCGCTGTCGCGGTGGTCTGGTGCAGAAACTGCCGTCGAGTTGTGTGCTGGCTCATGAGTCGTCTTCTCCTTGGAGCGAATTGTTTGGCCTGTGGCGTGCGGTTTAACGATTCGCAAAAAAGCTTACCTATAAAATCCACGAGCAATCTATCGTCGCGAGATAACCAATGCATTCGCGGCTACAAACGCGTTGAGTGCTTTCGCGTTGAAGACGCCGGTCGTTGCTCCTGTGGATTGCACACAGCTTGCTCCGAGCGCGCTTCCCAGTCGCACACATTCGAGTGTGTTGGCTCTGTGCAGAAGTCCGTGAATGTAGCCCGCCACGAAGGCATCGCCGCTGCCGGTCCCATCGATAAACGGGACTTGATGAGCCGCCGCTTCATAGCAGCCATCAGTGGTCACGATGACGCAACCGGCACCGCCGCGAGTGATGATTGAGGTCCGGACTCCGGCGGAGTGAAACGTTTCCGCTTGTCGCCACGGATCAGTTTCGCCGGTGATGACCGCCGCTTCGTCTTCGTTGGGCATGAAGACATCCGTCAGCGCGAGTACCGGCTTCAATCGCGGCCAATAGTCACCTGGGCCGGGGACGACAACGTCGAGCAGCGTCGTCACTCCCGCATCACGAGCCGCTTGGAACAGCTTCACGACGTTCTCAACCGGCGGATTCTCCGACAGCAAGTAACCGCCGAGAAACAAGACTCTGCAATCACGAACCATCTCAGGAGTCACTTGGCTCGCATCGAATTCCGCGTTGGCTCCGGCGGTATGAATGAAGCGCCGGTCTTCTCCCTGAACGTTGACGATCAACGACTGCGCCGTCTGGCTCGTCACCGATTCGCGGAGCAGTCTGCAATCGACTCCCGCCGCTTCCAAGCTTTCTCGTACATGGCGACCAAAGACATCTTTCCCAACGAGTCCCACAACTCCGACCTTCGTCCCCAGCTTGGCCAAGTCGGTCGAGACATTCGCCGCATTCCCTCCGATGGCCAATTCCATGCGCGGCGACATCACCAACTCCCCCGCCCGCGGCAAATGCGAAATCGGCAGACAGAGGTGATCGGAAACAATGATGCCAAAACAAAGCACGTCGAGCATAGAAACAATTCTCTCAGTTTTTCACACGGCAAAAAGTGGTCGCACACCCTAACCCGAAGCGCCAGTTTTGAAGTTGCGCTGTATTGGTATTTCGCCCCAAAGGGGCAGCCATAAGTTAGCCCAGGGCAAGCGACCATCGGAAGCGTCGCCCTGGGTTAGTTTCTGTGACTGTGACAGATATCGAAGCCCTGAAGGGGCGGCCCTATTCCGTTCCAATCAGTAGTGCCTCCCCTTCAGGGCTGAGTTTTGTCGGAGAATCGCCAACCCCGGGCGTTGCCCTGGGCTGGCTTATGATTGCCCCGTTGGGGCTGAAAATAAAACAGCGCAACTTCAAAAATTGCCAGCGAGGGCAAGCACGGCAAAAGTGAGCTATTCTGCCATTCCTGGGTGACCCGGCCTGAAACAGGCCGGGGGCGCAGCACAAGAAACTCACGTAGGACTCCCGATCCCAGAGCCCACCCCAAACTCAGCTCGTCATCAACTCCGAGCTTCTTGTGCTACGCACCCCGGTTGTCCCAACCGGGGCCATCCGCTTGAAATGAGCACGATGAAATCGTACTCCACGAGTTTTTCAAACGGTTGCTACGGCCGAGTGATCGTGACGGTGTTGCTGCCCGCTTCGTTGCCGGTGGTGAGTTTCACGAAGACCTTGAACGAGGC
>JAPLNX010000207.1 GCA_026400935.1 Planctomycetia bacterium
ACATCGTCGCGTTGATTGGCCTGCCGACTCCTGAAATCGGCGACACTGTTTGCGATCGCTTCACGCCGCGAGCGCTGCCGCGAATCACTGTCGATGAGCCAACCTTGTCGATGCTCTTCACGATCAATGACTCGCCGCTGGCGGGCAAAGACGGCGGCAAATTTCTCACCAGTCGCCACATTCGCGATCGACTCGACCGCGAACTGGAACATAACGTCGCTTTGCGTGTTGAAGAGGCTGGCTCGAAGGAAAAATTCCTCGTTTCCGGCCGAGGCATCCTGCACTTGTCGGTGCTGATCGAAACGATGCGCCGGGAAGGTTACGAACTCTCTGTCGGCAAGCCTCAAGTCATCATCAAAGAGATCAATGGCGAAAAGCATGAACCGTTTGAGACATTGACGATCGATGTCCCCACCAGCAGCGTGGGTTCGGTCATCGAACCGATTTGTGCTCGCCAAGGGAAAATGATCGACATGCTCGCCAGCGATAACGGCATCTCGCACCTGACTTTCTTGATCCCGGCTCGCGGCCTGATCGGATTGCGGACGCGGTTACTCAATGCCACGAAGGGTGAGGCGGTCATCAACCATCGCTTTGACAGCTACAAGCCGTGTGAAGGTGAAGTGCCGCACCGAGCCAACGGCGTGCTGGTCTCGCAAGAAAACGGCAAAGTAGTCGGCTTTGCGATGTTCAAACTGCAAGAGCGGTCGGACCTCTTCGTCAAGCCAGGCGACGAGGTTTACGAAGGAATGGTCGTCGGTGAGAACTCCCGAGAGAACGACATGGTCGTAAACCCGATCAAAGAGAAGAAGCTTTCCAACATGCGCAGCGCTGGGAACGATGAGAACATCATTCTCAAACCACCCCGCGACATGTCACTGGAAATGGCACTGGAATACATTGAGGACGACGAGTACGTCGAAGTGACACCAAAGACGACTCGGCTCCGCAAGATCGTGTTGTTGGAAAGCGAACGCAAACGCTTGCGAATTCGATAACACTGGCTTCAGATAGAACCGCCAAGATGCCACGATCGCAGAGAGAACACCTCTTGGCGACTTTGGTGTCTTGGCGGTTTTCGTTTTTGAATTCGACACACAGCAACGAGTGAATCATGGGCTTTTTCGACAAACTCAAAGCGGGCTTGGCCAAGACCAAGCAACTATTGCAAACTGACATACGCGACCTGTTCAAAGCAGGTGAACTGCTCGACGAACTGAAGTTAGTCGAGTTTGAAAAACGACTCCTGCGTACGGACATGGGCGTCGCTGCCACTGATGCGATCTTGGCTGAACTGCGTGAGAAACATCTCGGGCGCACGGTGGTGATCGACGAAATTTGGCAGACAGTTAAGGACAAACTTAAGAGTCTGCTAAGAGGCGATGGCAGTTCAAGCTGGGATGTTGAAAATCCGCTGTCACCGCTCAAGCTTCCAACAACCAAGCCAATGGTCATTCTGGTAGCGGGTGTGAACGGAGCAGGAAAGACGACGTCGATCGCCAAGCTCGCCAAATTTTTGATGAGCACGAATAAGTCAGTTGTGCTCGCGGCTGGCGACACATTTCGTGCAGCGGCTGTGGAACAACTCACGCTGTGGAGCAAAAGACTTGGCTGCGACATCGTCACAAAACCGAGCGGTACAGATCCGGCAAGCGTCGCATTCGCCGGCTGCGAACACGCACTCAACACGGGCAAAGACATCGTCATCGTCGATACCGCTGGTCGCCTGCAAACGTCCCAGAACCTCATGCAAGAACTGACAAAAATTCATCGCGTCATCGGCAAAAAAATAGAAGGCGCACCGCACGAGAGCTTGTTGGTGCTGGACGCGACAACCGGACAAAACGGACTCAGCCAAGCGAAGAATTTCTCTGAAGCCACGTTATGTACCGGGCTTGTTCTTGCAAAGCTCGACGGCACAGCGAAAGGTGGCGTCGCCGTCGCTATCCGTATGCAAATGGGGATCCCCGTGAAGTACATCGGGGTCGGTGAAGGGATCGACGACTTGCAGGTCTTCAACCCCGATAGCTACGTCGATGCGCTGTTCGCATAGAGCAGACTTGTAGGACGGGCACTCCTGCGTGTCGCCTCACGTTCGACGGGCAAGAGCGCCTGTCCTACGACAAGTCGCATTATTGCCTTGCTTCAAACTGAGGACGAGCATGACTTCTAAAATGGCTCACTGGGATCAACGGTATCAAACGGGCGACACGCCTTGGGACTCCGGCATCGTGGAACGTGAACTCGTCCGCTTTTTGCAGGACGAATCGATCTCGCCTGGCCAAGCGTTTGAGCTTGGTTGTGGTGCGGGGACGAACGCCGTTTATTTGGCCCAGAATGGCTTCCAAGTGGTCGCTGCCGATTGCTCTGAATTTGCCTTGGAGCGGGCAAGGAAGACCGCAACTGAGTCTGGTGTTTACTCGAACTTCATCAAGGCTGATTTGTGTTCTTTGACAGACGTTGGCCGCACACTTGGTTCGGACGCCGCGTCGCTCCAGCAATCGTTCTCGTTCCTTTTTGATCGCGGCTGTTTTCACTGCTTGAGGAAGCTGAATCTTTCTGGACTTATGGAGACGCTTGAATGGCTTGCCGCACCTCATGCGCGATTCTTGATGTTGTGCGGGAATCCCAATGAGCAATCCGAAAGTGGACCACCCAAAGTTACCGAGGAACAGATTCATTCCGAGCTGGGTGGCTTGTTCGAGATCAAGGCAATTCGAGCTTTTCATTTTGAAGACCGAGGCGGCATCACCGGTCCACTTGGCTGGTCCTGCGAGATGACACGCCGTTCAACGTAAAAAGAATGAAGCAATCGCGCTCGTAATTTTATACACAGTACATGATTTATTAATCATCGAACGAATGTCTGTGTCGATCGTGCGGGGAATATGACTATGTCGCCTGGTGGCATAGTCGCTTTGACCATTCGTTAAGACCGACACTTTTGCCGAACTCGATACTTTTCGCTGCCAATCGAGGCTAGATATTGATCTCAGCTTTGAGCTTTGCGGAAAGTCACACTACGGCATTCCGCTTGCTGGGACGTCTCGTCAACTTCGGAGTATGTTGCAAAATCGCTACGACAGGAACCTTGAGAAGTACCCCACACCACTTCGGACAAATGAGTTGTCCCCCTCACTCCACGGAACGGAGCGTGCCATGCTACCTGATGAATTCAACGATTGTTTCAGCCAAGACGATTTTTCGGGACCAACTCCGCCGCAATGGATTGAGCGGCTGGCTGGTTTGGTGACGGACGCTTTTCATTCCGACGATTTATTGGCTCCGATTGGGTGCCACTTCCATTGCCATGATGAAGAGTTGGAACAACCGCAGTGGGAAGTGACTTTGTTTGTATCCCACACAGAGTTCTTTGGTGGAGCATTAGACGGGCAGCGAGCGGTTTCGCGTTACATGCTCGATTTGAAAAAGGTGATGACGGCGTTCGATGCTGTGGAGAGTTTTTACTGGCAAGCTCAGTCAATGGCGGAAGACGATCAGGTGGGGCCGCACATTGGCTTGGAAGGTGACTTCGAGGGGAATTCCGTCTGGTTACGAATCGCGTCTGAGCCACCGGCTCAGTTTGAACCGGGACGCACGGTTGATGCTTATGCCAAAGTGGTGGAAGACAACTGGTAGTCGCAGACGAGGACAACCAACAATAAATATTTTGAGTCAGGTAACGCGTCGGTAAGCCGTTCCAAATGTTGACCTACGCGGGACCTAGTGAGGAAGACCCGGCTTCGGAGGGGAAGCCGGGTCTTTTTATTGATGTTGAGATTCATTGTGCCGCACGCGGCCGGGTTCCATTGATCACGAGCATTCACACACGCGCAGCGTGTGCTACGCCAACAAAAAAGCCGGAGGTCGTCCTCCGGCTTTCTGTTTTCAGGGATCAAGAATTGGCGACTACTTCTTCGGTAGTTCGCGAACGTAGATGTTTTTGAAGTAGAGCGTGTTGCCGTGGTTTTGCAGTTCGATTGGGCCGGTCTCGTAGCACGGCTTGTCGCGTTCCCAGTAGTTCTCGAGCGTGACGTTGTTGACGACCGTTTTGCCGTTGAGAGTGATCGTGACTTTGTCGCCGACCATGCGTATGAAGAACGTGTTCCACTGACCGATCGGGTTGTCCGCCTTCACATCCGGGAAGCGTGGGTTCTTCTGGTTGTTCCACAAGCTGCCCGAACCTTTATCGGCACCGTTCTTCAGTTGGGCCTCGTCGCTGGGATCCCAAATCTGGATTTGAGGCGTACCGCGAACGTAAATCCCGCTATCCCCTTTGGGCTCGATCTTCCAATCGCAGTAGAGTTCAATATCAGCGTAGTCCTTGGCTGAGCAGAGACTCTGACCTTTACCGTCAAAGACGAGCACTCCGTTCTCGGCTCGCCAGTGAGCCTTCGCACTCTCGTCGGCTTTGACTTGTTCGGCCGCGATTTGTTCGGCTGTCATCGACTTCCGTTGCTTGATGTCTTTGACGAGTCCATGCCAGCCGGTCAGGTCTTTGCCGTTGAAGAGCGCCGAAAAACCTTCGGGCGGAGTGTTGTCCGGACGCTCGGCTCGCTTACCGACCGCCTGAGCTTGTTGATCGGCGACTGCAACCAATTGCGATTCAACGCGATTGCCGAACAAGAAGACGTTGTCGAAGTTCCCCATGTCGTCGAACGAACCAACGCCAACTTGACCCCAAGAGAACGTTGTGTCGTTTGCTTCCATAACAGGTTCATCCATGTTGTCGAAGAAAACTTTCACCGAACCGCTCTTCACGTCGCGGACCAATCGAACGTGGTGCCAGCTGTCAGTCCAATTGGTGCCTGTGCTCGTCTTTGTCGAGATTTTCTTACGATCTGCGCTGTTGACGATGAAGATCTGATTGGCGTGGTCGTCGGTCTGTTTGCCAAGATGCACGTAGTAAAGATGAGCCGCGTCTTGGTAGCCGAAGAAGAGGCACATATCGCGATGGCCGTAATCTTTGACCGTCGATTGCAACTTCACATCGAGCACAAAATCACTGACCGTGACGTCCTTGATCATCGAGCGATTGAACGGCGAACGAACCGGGGTCTTCGTATCGCTCTTCGCGAACTGGCTGTAGACGTTTCCGGTTTCGGTCTTGGAAATCTTCCACGCCGCGGGGTCAGTTGGTGCCCAGTTCTCGGCTTTCCCCGATTCAAAATCGTCCGAGAAAATCAGCGGCAAGTTGGTAATTCCTTTCGGAGCCTCCGCTGCCTCAATGGCTAATGTCGTCAGGCTGACGAGTGCCAATCCGAGTAGTCCAGCAACAAGTCTCATCGTGGTTCCTTTCAAATGAAGTCTGTAGTTCCGAGCGTTTAACCACATCGCGCATCCGCGAGAGTGACGAGTAGCGTGACTGCCTATCGGGTGGATGACAAGCGAGCGGGATCATACAGCCGATTCATCGGCGTCATCATCGTTTGCCACCACATCCGTCGCTGCAGCGGGCAGCAATGTGGCGAGCAGTTTCTGGCCTTGAGCTGACAGCGTTTGCAGTTCGCGCAGGCAGACATTCATGGACTTCACGGCTTGTTGAAAGTTCGTGTGCGTCGATGCCTTGGGAGCGTCGACCGCAAACTGCTCAACGGCTTGTCGGAGCTTGCTCAGTTTCTTGTTGAGCATCTTGAGATAGCCGGCTGGATCGGCGAGCCGCGTTTCCAGTGCGCGAGAGATGTCGAAGACGGCTCGGACAATTCCCATCAACTCAGTGTAGTCATCGATCTCTTCGCAATGCTTGATGAATGTTCTAACCATCCAAGCATGAGCGAGCACTTCGTCACAATGGCGAACGATGTCGGTAATCTCGAACATCACAGGGGAAATGCTGGCGTCGTTCATATTTTCTCTATCAACAATCCACTCGCCTGTTTTGGTTTGTGAGTTACTTCACTTTCGGAACGTCGATGATCGGCAGATTTACCTTCAAACGCACTGGTTCTGACTTGCTGGCCGTACTGCAACCGCCTGCACACGCACCGCAGCCGCCAACACTTTGACCCCGCCACCATCGAAGGGACCAACGTCCCATCGCGACGACGGCGAGCGTTACGCACACGAGAGCCGCAATCGTTTGTTCGTCGAAATTGGCCATCGGATTCACTTTCAATCTCTCGACGTCCATCAACCGCTTCGAGCTTGTTGGAAAACTAGCTCCACCGAATCGCCACCTGGTACGTGATCAATGCGGCGAGGTACGCCAGCGTTGTCATGTAGGTAAACGTCACGAGCGGCCAGCGCCAAGAGTTAGTTTCTCGCCTGATGGTCATTAGCGTCGCCGCACACTGAGCACACAAGCTGAAAAAGACCATGATCGAGAGTGCGACTGGTACTCCGTAAATCTTTCGACCGTCAGGCCATGTTGCATCGCGAATTGTTTGCTGCAGTCGCGAATCCTCTTCGTTCACATCCTGACCCAGACCGTAAATCACGCCCAAGTTGGTGATGACTAATTCTCTCGCTGGAAACGACAGCAATGTGCTAACGCCGATCTTCCAGTCCCAGCCAAGCGGCTTCACGACCGGCTCAATCAAGTGTCCCAAACGACCAATGAAGCTCCGCTCGACAAGGTCCGCACGCATCACGTTGACTTGCTCGCGTGCCTCGTCGAGCGCTCGCAATTCCGAATCGTATTCTGCGATCGTTCGCTCGGTGTTCGCGATCTGTTCGGCAAGTTGGTGGCACGCAGGTTTGTTGTTCGATTCCATTGCATTCAACTCTTTTTTGAGCTGATCCAAATGCGCTTGCGACGATGCGCGATATTGCAGCGGTTCGGATTTCTCCACCTCGAAGCGTTCAATAAATCGTTGCTGTTCAAACTCCGCCGAGTGATCCGCCGGAAAGAAGCTGGCCGCCCAAACGACGATTGCGGCTGCGAAGATGAGCGTGCCAGCTCGGCTGATGAACGCCATCATGCGATCCCACACTCGGCTGAGCACGATCCAGGCAGACGGCCATTTATAGGCGGGCAATTCCATGACAAATGGCGGCGTTTCGCCGTGAAAGATCGTCTTTCGCAACACCCACGCGACCGGCACGGCGACCACGATTCCGAGTGCATACATCGCAAACAGCACGAGTCCTTGTTGACCAACCGGCAGTCCGAGCAACCGCTTTTCCGGAATGAACAGCGAAATAAATAGCGAGTAAACCGGCAACCGCGCGGAGCAACTCATGAGCGGCGCAATCAAAATCGTCGCCAGTCGAGCACGCCGATCTTCGATCACTCGCGTTGCCATGATTCCCGGAATCGCGCAAGCGTGAGAGGTCATCAGCGGCACGAACGATTTACCGTTCAAGCCTATCTTCGACATCAGCTTGTCCATCAAAAACGCAGCGCGTGCGAGATATCCGCAGTCTTCCAGCAGCGCAATAAACAAGAACAACATCGCTATCTGCGGCAGAAACACGAGCACTCCGCCGACACCAGCCACAACACCATCAGTCAGCAAGCTGCGAAACGTTCCCGGCGGAACAATCGAAGAGACCAGTCCCGAACACCAACCTTGCACCGTTTCACAGAGACCCATTAACGGCTCGGCCCACGTATAGATCGCCTGAAATACGACAAACATCAGGACAGCAAAGATCAGCATGCCCACAAAACGGTGCGTCAAAACTCGATCAACTTTGTCGCTCATCGTTTGCGGACGAGCAGCCGGCACCGTCGCGACATCCGCCAGCACCTTCTTTGCCCAAGCGTATCGCGACTTCGCTTCGATCGCCGGAATACGGCAACCTGATTCTCTCAAACGAGTGCGAGATTCAATCAAAGCCTTTGACCAAGCCGTTCGATTCTCAGCGAGCCACTCCGTTTCGAGATACCCGCCAACATCCAGCAACGCTCTTTCGACGAGATAGCTCGGCGTATCCGACCGACCGAATTCCGCGAGCTTCGTGGCCAGTTGATGGCACTCGGCGTAGAAGATTTCGGGAAACGGATGCGGTCGCAGCCCTGGCCCGTTCGGCACGGCTGTCATGATCGCCGCTTTGACGAGATCGAGTCCTTCACGGCGATGAGCGGACGTCGCGACAACTCGGACGCCCAACTTCTTTTCCAGTCCAGCGACATCAATCTTCACACCGCGCGTTGCCGCGACGTCCGACATGTTCAACACGAGCACCGTCGGTAGACCGAGATCGAGCACCTGACAGGCGAGATACAAATTTCGTTCGAGATTCGACGCGTCCAAAATGCAGACGACCGCATCGACCTTCGCGACATCCGCCTGTCGTCCGAGTAACACGTTGACCGAAACCATCTCGTCCAACGATCGCGGCGACAGACTGTAAGTGCCGGGCAGATCAACCAGCTCAATTTCTTCGGTCATCCCTTTTAGGCGACCGATCTTTTTTTCAACGGTCACTCCCGGATAGTTGCCGACGCGCGCCTGCAACCCCGTCAGCGCATTGAACAACGTGCTTTTTCCCGTGTTGGGATTTCCGATGATGGCAACTGTCAGATGCATGCTTAAGGAGAGCCGATGAAGTAAGTGGGAATTGTAGGTGGGATTATTGTTGTCGCGTTGGCTCTCTCCCCATCGAGCTTGCCTCGG
>JAPLNX010000333.1 GCA_026400935.1 Planctomycetia bacterium
CCGCCAACTCGAACTGCCGACCCCTGCCGAAACCCTGCGTCGCTTGCTCCCGCGACCGCCAGACTGACGACGAACAACTCGCCGCCGATGCCCGGTGGCTTGAAGCGTTCGACAGGGTGCGGAAAATGGGGTTAAACGACTTCTCAACTCAATGCCGCAACAAGAACTCGTTGGAGTTCAGCAACGCGTGCTGCAAATCGTAAAAGCCGAGCTTGCGGTCGCCGACTTTCGCGAGGTGGGCGCGGACGAGGTCTCGCTCGGACGTGGTCGGACGGCGGCTGAGTGTCAGCAAATAAATCTGTTCGGCAACCTCGTCATCGCTCTTGCCGCTCGTCAGCAAAGCGCTGACGTGACTGGCGGACGACTTGAGGTTCTCGACGATGCCGCGGTTGTTGAGCAGGTGGATCACTTGGCTCAACGACGGGTCGTCTTCGCGAGCACATTCACAAGTCACATCGCGCACCGGCTTCGCGAATGCTTTGAGGAACGGGTGCTCGATCGCTCCCTCGGCCAGTTCGACGGCTCGCGTGCCGCGCGGGTAGCCGGGGAATTCTTCGGGGACGCCGATGACCTCGCAAACGGCGTCGAGCAATTGCTCGGCGGTCAACATACGGGGGACGGCGTGCGTGAAGTACGGGTCGGCATTCGCCGCGAGCTTCGATTGTTTGGCAACCGGGCGGGCGTCGAGTTGATACGTGCTCGAATTCAAAATCAGCCGTAAGACCGGCTTGATGCGATACCCGCTTTGCACGAACTCGGTCGCGAGTTGATCGAGCAGTTCGGGATTCGACGGCGGGTTCGTGTCGCGAAAATCATCGACCGGTTCGACAATCCCTCGACCGAACAGGTGATACCAAACTCGGTTCACCGTCGATCGCGCGAAGTACGGGTTCTCCGGTCGAGTGAGCCAACTCACGAGCCGTTCGCGGCGGTCATCGTCCGGTCCCAGTTCGCCCGCCGGCTTGTTGTAGCCCGGCATCGCCGAGGCCGGAGTTCCAAACGCGACGGGAGCAAGGTTCACGTTCTTGGTCGGATGCCGCACATCGCCGTTGCGGTCGAGGTAGATGATCTCGTCATCGACCATGAACTGCTTCCCTTTGAACTTCACGCGGGCGAAGTAAGCGGCTAGGCCGTAATAGTCGTCCTGCGTCAGCGCCTCGAATGGATGATTGTGGCACTTCGCGCAGCCGATCCGCACGCCGAGAAACAGTTGGGCCATCGCCTCCGCCGCCTCATCGGGAGTGCGGGCGATGCGATGAAAATTGGCCCCCGGCTTGTGCAGCGTATTGCCCAAACTGGTCAGCGTCTCGCGAGCGAACTCGTCGAACGGCCGGTCGGCTCGAAAGCGTTCGACCATGTAGCGATGAAAACTATGCACGCCACGGCGGCTGATCGTGACGTCGCTGCCGCGCATCAAATCGGCCCACTTCAACGCCCAGAACTGCGCGTACTCGTCCCGTTCGAGCAACTCGTCGATGAGCTTCGCCCGCTTGTTGGGTTCGGTCGAATCGAGAAATCGCCGCGCGTCTTCCGCCGTCGGCAAGCAGCCGGTCACGTCGAGAAAGACGCGCCGCAGGAAGACCTCATCGCGAACGAGTTCCGTCGGGACCAGTTGCAGTTCCCGCTGTTTCGCGAAGACGTGTCGATCGACCGCATTCGCTTCGGCCGGTGAGCGGAAGACAAACTCCGGATCGCGCTGCAAGTACGACAGCCGCACTCCGGTGATGCGGTCGAGATACCGCACAAGAAACGCGACCTCCGCCGTGTGATTGAATTCCACCAGCCCGTCGCGGTTGACCGTCGCTGTTTCCTTTTCGTTGGTCGAGAAGACACAAAGATCGGTCACATCGCGCACGAGGCCGTTGTCGAAATGGGCGATCGCCACGAGTTGCTGCTGCGGATGCTTCTCCGCCAACCGCCGCGCTCCCGGCAGAACTTCGAGCCGCACGAGCTTCGGAGCCGCCGGCGCGGGTGCGGGCTTCTGTCCGTTGACGACCGTCGCCGCCGCCGGCAACAACGACGGACGGCAGCCCTCGTCAATCCAGCCGCGCAGGATTTGGTATTCGGCATCGACTCGACGGAACCGCGTCCCCCCTTGATGCGGCACTTCGCCGAGTCCCTTCCGCAAGATCAAGCTTTCGTCGGCTGCGTTCACATTCGTCCGACGACCGAACTCTTCCCGCGTCAACGTCGCGAAATCGAGCACCGGATCGAAGCCGCGCAGGCTCAAACGAAACCCGCCCTTCCCCTGCGGCGATCCATGACAGGCTCCTTGATTGCAGCCCGCTTTGCTGACCGCCGCGATCACGTCGGTTTCAAAATCGACCGGATCGTTCTTCGAATACCCGGCCACTTTGACCGCAATCCGCAGCGAACGCTCGCCGTGCCGCACGACGATTTCCGTCGCCCCGTGCCCGCGCGGAATCACACGCCCGCTCGGCGTGACCAACGCCACCGCTGGAGCCACGCTTTCGTAAGTTGCCTCCCGCGTGAGATCCGCCATCGTGTCGCCGGAAAGCCGCTCGCTGACCAATAATTGCTGCGACGAGCGATGTCCGTGAAGCAACACCTCGGCCGGCTCGATGAGCAAAGGGTTCGCGTTCTCACCGCCAAGAACGATCGTCGGCAGGATCACGATTAAGCAGAGGATTGTCGCATTTCGCATAGGATTCTCACGTAGCCAATCAGGCGTTGGGTTCTGCAAACGTCTCGGCGGCAAAGTCTATCGCGACTCAGCCACCTTGACGACCGGTTTTCCGGGCCAATTAGACCACGAGCCCCATCCGGCATACCGACATCAAAGACGAGTCAGAAATTGATCCGCTCCGGGACGACCACAAACGGCTGATTGACTTCCGCGAATAGCGAGAGGATTGGTGGCTCATGCATTTGTGCCGGCAGGGACATCCCGAAAATAGCCCAGCGATTTATCGCTGGGTGGTCGTCGTGAACATGCCATCGAAGCCCCGGCAGCGGCGAAAGATGATCGAACACGAACTCGATGCGGATCCGTCTTTCGTCCCTGGCGGGATTTTGCCGCGATCGACATCACATTCCTTTTGATTCGCCAACATCCAACAACATCCAAAACGGGAGAGGGCTTCAGCCGTTCCGGGACGACCACAAGCCGCTGATTGACTTCCAGGAACTGCGTGAATAAATCCGCTGAGCAATCAGATAGACTGAGCCAAAGTGAAATACGAACGAGTCGGTTCATAAATGCGAGCATCGTCATGGCTCCCCAACTGCTGCTAATTCTGGTGGTCGTGATTGCGCTGCCAATCGCGTGGCTCCGTTCGGAGTTTCAGGAACGCCGCTCGCTCCGAGTTGCCCTTGGTGTCGCAGCTTTGATATGTAGCTTTGGAATCGCCTACGTTGTCGGACGCCTTTAGGAACTCAATTATAACGATTGGTTTGGTCGAGCGTCGAAGGACCTAATCCACACGATTGTCAAACAGACGGAGGACGGCCGCAGTGATCGCGTGCTGAAAGTTTTGCGACGGTTAGATGCGGATTACCGGCCGACCTACGAAAATCGTGCGAACTACGTCGAATTGGTCAACGAAACCGTCGCGGAGATGAACGGTGAAACGGAAATCGTTCACGGTTCAAAATGGGATACGTCACCACTCACCAAGGAAACGTGGTTTGGCCATTGGGAGAACGACACCGGATACTGGTTAATCATCACCGACGCGATTGGGCGGACAATCAGGGTCCATCGGTCTGGCGATTCCATGCCCGAAATGACCAATGTTGTCCTTTCGCCCGATTCACAAGTGTTGAAGTTCTCCGAAGGCGATCAGTGGAACCACACGGTTACTCTTGTCAACAAATACGAAGCGACACATGAATGGCGGAACGCTAAATCGGATCAAGTTTGGAGAACTGAGTCGCTTCACAAACTCGTTCGGGCGACGCCTGACATGAAGCATGTGACTCAAGTGTGCAATCAATCCGCAGACGATTTCGGAACTCAACCCTGAGGTATTCGCGATGCGTCCTCGGCAATCATCAACGGTGTCTGTCACTCACGGAGTGCGATCGCTTTGTGTTTGGTCACTAATGACGATTGGCTTGTGCTCGGCGACACAAGCCGAACGGCCCAGCCTTTCCGCTCACCCCGCCAACGTCTGGATCAAACGCACTCCATTGGCGGACTCTCCGGTCTCGCCGCGGTTGGGGTATGAGGGGGCGTGTGTTTGGGATCGGCAACACAAATTGCTCGTGAGGTATGGCGGGCACAATCAAGGGGGTGGCGGCGAGCAGGGGGCGGAGGTTTGGACGTTCGATTTGGCGACGGCGAAGTGGACGCTCAAGGAGCCGAATACGTCACCGCCGGGGGTTTGCTGCAATAACCAAAATGTTTACGACCCGACGAGCGGGCGGTATGTGCGGTTTCCGTTCTTCAGCGGCAGCCACGGGTGGCAGTGGGCTCGCGAGCTGTATTTGAATGATTCGTCCGTGTGGACCTACGACCTCGGCGAGAACCGCTGGCGAAACCGGCGGCCGTTGCCGACGCCCCGATTGGCTCCGTATCGCTGTGCCTCGTGGGACAGCGACGAACAGCTCGTCGTGGTCTTCGGCGGCGAAGGGAGCCACGAAGGGACGTTGCTCTACGACCCGGCGCGGAACGAGTGGCGTTGTCCCAAGCCCGCAAACGAACCGCCCGGTCGCAGCGGTGGGAACATGGCCTACGATGAAGCTCGCAAGCTGCACGTGCTGCTCGGTTCGCAGTTCGACAATGACGTTCACACTTGGGCCTACGACGTCCGCCGCAACGAGTGGCGCGACATGAAACCGGAAGTCCAACCGCCGACCGATAAGAACGACGCCGTGCTGACCTACGATCCGATTCATCGCGTTGTGCTGGCGATCATCAAGATCACGACCGGCAAGGATGAAGACGCGAAGCACGAATTGCAGACGTGGGCCTACGACGCGGGAATGAATCGTTGGCAGCGGATGAATCCGACCGCCGAACCCGCGTCGTCGAGCAATCGCGCTCGGAATCTGATCTTCGCTCCGGAGCTGAACCTCGCGATCCTCGAAAACTGCACGAGCAAGCCGCGCGAACAGCAGATTTGGACATATCGCTTCGGGGAGGTGCAGGCTGGTCAAATACCTGTGCCAGTTGTGAATCCACAATCCGGGCCGCTGCTGGTTGAAGACGGAGTCGTTTCGGTGATCGGGTCGCAGAGGGTTGAGATTCGTTGGACCGCACCGCGTGGGGCACGATTTCATCGTGCCGAGCACGTTCAAAACGTGCTCCACGGTTACCACGTCGAACGCGCCGTCGTCGAAGTCTACAGCGACGATCAACTGAAGCGGCTCAAGTCGCGCACGCCGCCTTTGGCCGAGCCGATCGTCGGAGCGATCCGCCGCATCGGGCCGTTTCAGCGGCTTACGACTGAACCGCTCAAGACTGCTTTGTTTGTGGACACTTCCATCAATTTGAATGAACCGCAAGCGATCGAAACGCCTCGAGGCGGAGCGACAACCGACGGGACTACGAACGGTGGGTTTAGTCTCGATCGTCCTCTCAACGGCGAACACCTTGATGAGTCGGGCCGCGAGTATCGCAAGGCCGTCTTCGCCTACCACATTCGTTCGGTCGATTCTGCGGGCCAAGAGAGCGGTCCATCCCCTGCCCTGTTCACGATTCCGTCGTCGCCACAAAACGTCTTCAGCCGCGAAGAAGGAACGACCGGCGGTCTGAAGTGGTCTTCCAACCCTGAACAAGGCATCGTCGGATATCGTGTCTATCGGATGGATGGTCGGTATGACAAAGACCCGGTCTCGCGACTGAACTCAGACCCGATCAACTCAACAACCTTCAATGACGAGTCCGCAGGCAAACAAGCTCGCCGTTACTACATCGTGGCCGTGGACGCATTGGGCCAGGAAGGTTTCCCGTCGTCCCCCGTGTGGTTCCAACGCGAGTGGCGTGAGTTCTATCAGCCATTTGTCGGCGAATGGCATCAATAGGTATCGCGAGCAACAAGCCCGGCTAGCGAGAAGGTCGATGTGAGTTGGGTTTACAGACGTGGGTGGCACGACCCTGGCCATCGAGAAGGGCGTGCGGTTCAGAGTTGATCGCGATTCTCACGTACTTCCCGATGGCCAGGACGTGTCACCCAATTTCAAAAAATGGCCAGCCGTGTGAAACGAGTCGTGGACGCTTCACGGCACACGGCGAGTTCGTTCCAGACCCGCTCGCGGCAACTTGGGGGCGATGCGTTCGGCCGTTGGACTTGAGTCGCGAGTGCTGTGCTTGGTCGTTGATGCTGGTCGAGGTGACGTGGCAATCGCGACGTCGCCGGCTTTGCCTCGTTCCAGCAATTGGCGAACGAGAAGTTGTTGCGGTTCTGGCAACGCTGGCAACAACCAGACTTGTTCAGCGATCGACGTCCCGATGCAGTGACCGTTGAGGTAGACCAGCTTGTGCGACGCGATGCAGGGAATTCGCGACTGATCATCAAGAACGCCAACCAAGTTCAGTGGGTCCGCGGCCGAAATGACGATCATTTCCTGCGACGGTTCGCTGTCTCGCAGCAACCGCAGTTGTCGAATTGATTCACTCATCGAGAACTGCTCGCCGGCAACACCCGCGACGAAGCGTCCTCCGCGAATCTCGCCACGTGCTTCAAGCCGACGATAGACCTGTAACAACTCAAACCATGACGGTGCCCCTGATTCGCGAGCCAACAGGTCTTTGAAGACCACACCCCAACGACGCAACAATTGCCACGCCCATTGCTCGGCAATCTCGGCTTTCTCCAAGGCAATTTTCGTGAACGGCACGGCGCCATCCGCCGGTGTTGTCGGCAGACCGGCGGCTGACGCCGTGCCGCTCGCAGAAGTCCCCATCGACAATTCTCGCCACAACGACCACCGTCCCGCTGAGCCGGACGCTCCTCGTTGTCGAATCAATCCCGGTCTCCGTCCACTCATCCCGCGAGCAGATGTCGAACGGCTGGCATCACTGAGCAACTGCCGTAAACCGGCGAACCCATCCGCAGTGACCAGACCGCGTGAAACGAGTTCACCCAATCCATCTTCAACATGTGTCGGCAGGAGATGGCTTTCTCGCATTAAGTCCGCCAAGAACATCGCTCCGTGAGTTTGCAGCAACGCGGCCATATCGGCAGCAGTTGAACTGAGCGACGCCTCGTTTTCGTAGTGCAAGTTGCCAGTTTGCTTGTCTGAAGTTCGCAAGCTGGCAGCTTGCACAACGGAGTCTAGCCACGACAGATCGCTGCGTAAGAAGAGCGAAACCGGCACCGCGCGAGTGACGCTCGCCATCGGCTTACTTTTCTCCGGATCGATGCGAGGTGGATAGAGGCGCCCCCAGCCGACCTCGCCACCAAGACACAGCTCGTCGAGCCACTCTGGGCGATACTCGGCCACTCGCGCTGAAAGAATATCTCGCTCCCAGGCGATCGCGGAAATGTCGAGTCCTTGCAGCATCGACACCACTTCAAACACGCCGTTCGATCCCGCTCGCCGATCGCTGAGCAACACTCCCTGCCGCCGAGCAAGGTATCGCCAGTACGTCGCCACATTCACTGGCTCAATCAATCGCCGCAGACCTTCGATCGTCAGCCGATGAATGCGTGCGAGCAATCGTCGATGACACCACTCCACCGTAGAGTGCGGCGACTCATCGCTGCTCTTTCTTACGCCTCGCTCATTCGGGCAAAAGTTGTCATGCGTTGGATCATTCACGGCGGGAATCCGAAGCGGTGATGGCTCACCACAATCCACAGTTCGGAACCTCCCGCGCAAGACGACCCCTTCTCCTTCCAACGCTTCCAAAGTGGCGAAGACCAACTCCGAATCGAACGTCGTCTGAGCCGCTAGTTCTTCGGCGGTTGTCGGCCCGCAGACTTCCAACCAGCCTCGCAACAACGCGATGCGCGCTTCCGTGCTTTCCCAATTCGTGCGCACGCCGTCAGGAATTTCGATCGGCGGTTTAATCGCAGCATTGGGGAACAATGCTGCGATGGCTGGTAGACGCTCCGCCGGAACCCACGCGGTTTGGCCGTTCGGAAGGATGATTGACGTCGCACGTTCATCGTTGGCCAATTGATCGAACCAACGTTGCCAACAATCACTCAAGGCGAGCGGGGCGGCGTCAGCCCCGTTCGCCAATTCAGGTTCGCCTCGGAGCGAAACAAACTCCACCACAGGGACAAAGAAACGACTGAGCAAAACATCGTGTAGCTCGTCAGCGTTACGAATCAGCGGCTGAGCCTCTCGAACGACTTGAGCAATCGCCGTAGGATCGAGCGTTGCGAGATTACGCACATCATCGGGGTTCAACGTGCGGCGATTCGATACCGCGCGAGCTCGACGTTCCTGGGCCTCGCCCCCGTCCAAGAACGCATACGGATTCGCGTTGAGCAACTCGTAACAAAACGGCGACGGTTCGCGGGTGTCGCGCGCGATCAGCTCGATTCGTCCCGCTTCGATCTCTTCGAGCACTCGATGCAAGCCGTCGATGTCGAGTGCTTCCGTCAGGCAATCGTGCATCGTTTGTTGAGCCAACGGGTGATCGGGAATCTCATGATCGCCGACGATGTTTTCCTGACAACCAGTCAACTTCGGGAAGACTGCCGTCAGCAAATCGTCCGAGCGAAAGCGTTGCAGGGCCGGTGGGACACGCTTGCCATTTCTCATCCGCAGAACGAGCAACGCACGATTCATGTTCCACCGCCAGCGCAATTGGAACAGCGGGATTTGAAGAATCGCTTGCTCCAAAAGATTCTTCGCATTCTCGCGTGTGAGTAGCGGGAACATGCTCTCCAACGGAAATGAATGCTGCGGGCCGAGCGACAAGATGAAGCCGTCATCATCCGCCGTTGCTTGCAACTCGAAATCGAACGAGCGGCAGAATCGCTTCCGCATTGCGAGTCCCCAAGCTTTGCAAACGCGTGCCCCGAACGGCGCGTGAATCACCATCTGCATTCCGCCGGTCTCGTCGAAGAACCGCTCAAAGACAATGCGCTGCTGATTCGGCACTAACCCGATCGCCGCTTTCTGAGCCGCGACATAATTGGCGATCTGCTGAGCGGCCCAATCGTTGGCGTTCGTTTCCTGCTGGAGCCAATCCACCAAGTGACCCGTAGAATGGGCGGCCCGCCTGCTCCCGTCGGCTGGCAGGGCATCGTCTGTTGGCGAATCAAGCAGGCGGGCCGCCTGCTCTACCGGTAAGTCAGCGTCTTGAGAAGCTCGCCGTCGCTCACGCTTCGAGTTACTTGGCTCGGTAAGGCGAGCCTCAATATCTCCGCGCAATCGCGAGACCTCTTCCGACAACTCCCAAGTCCGACCCGGAGCTTCGCCGCGCCAGAACGGGATTGTCGGCGGCGCGCCGCCCGCGTCTGTCACGACCACATCGAGTCCGCGAATCCCTTGAAAGCGCCACGACGTAGTCCCCAACAAAAAAATGTCGCCCCGTTGGCTCTCAACCGCGAAGTCTTCATCGACCGAACCGACTGTCACTCCGTCCGGGTCGGTGATCACTCGAAACGAACCGATGTCGGGGATCGCGCCGGCATTCATCGTCGCTGCGATCCGTGCCGATGGGCGGGCCTTCAAGCGTTTTTTGACACGATCATGATGCAAGTAGACTCGACCGCGACCGCTCGTGTCGGTGATTCCTTCGGCCATGATTTGCACGACCGAATCAAACGCCTCGCGGGTTAGATTCCGATACGGGTAGGCTCGACGAAACGCTTCAAACAGTTCGTCCGACGACCATTCCTCTTCGGCGGAAACTTCTGCAACGATCTGCTGTGCCAGAATGTCGAGCGGCGCTTCGGGGATCTGCACCACGTCGAGCCGTCCCGCTCGGATCGCCCGCATCAACGCCATCGCCTCCATCAGTTCATCGCGAGTCAGCGCGAAGAGCCGTCCTTTCGGTGTTGCCGCGACGGCGTGACCCGCTCGACCGATTCGCTGTAAAAACGTGGCGATCGAACCGGGCGATCCCAATTGAATGACGAGGTCGATGTAGCCGATGTCGATCCCCAGTTCGAGCGAGGCCGTCGCCACGATCGCCTTGAGTTCTCCCGCCTTCAATCGCCGTTCGGCCTTCAGCCGCATGTCGAACGACAACGACCCGTGATGACAACTGATCGCGTCCTCGCCGAGCAGTTCTGTCAATTGATGAGCGACCCGCTCCGCCAGCCGCCGCGTGTTGACGAAGATCAACGTGCTGCGGTGTGAATTGATCAGCTCAACGACGCGCGTGTTGACCTCCGCCCAATGCTCGTGCGAGCAAACGGCGCTGAGTTCCAATTGCGGCACTTCAATCGCTAAATCGAGGTGACGTGAATGACCGACGTCGATGATCGTGCAGTTGGGTTTCGAACTAACGACCCCACCGAGCCGGGCATCCACAGGGGCGGGGACTATCTCGCTGTTTTCATCGGACACCATAAATGGCAGCGGCAACTGCCCGCGTTCAAGCTCTAGCGGCTCACTTCTCGCCTCCGTCTCTTGATTCGCTATTCCCACCAAGAATTCCGCCATACGCTCGATCGGTCGCTGTGTAGCCGACAGGCCAATGCGTTGCAGCGGCTTCCTACAGAGGACTTGCAAGCGTTCCAGGCTGAGCGCGAGATGCGAGCCTCGTTTGTCGCGCACGAGTGCGTGGATTTCATCAACGATCACTGTCTCAGTCTTGCGCAGAGCGGCTCGGCCCTTCGTTGACGTGAGCAACAGGTACAACGACTCCGGTGTGGTCACCAAAATGTGCGGCGGTTTGCGAACGAGTGACGCGCGTTGCGATGACGTACTGTCGCCGGTGCGCAGACCGACTCGAATCGGCGTCGGCTTTTCGCCATGAATCGTTCGTAGCCCCGATTGCTCGACCAGTTCAGTAATCTCTCGTAGTGGAACTTCCAAATTGCGGTGCATGTCGTTGGACAACGCTCTGAGCGGCGAGACATAGACGACTCGAATGCCGTCGCTCAACTTCGCTTTCAAAGACCGAACCAACAGCCGATCAATGACAGCGAGAAACGCAGTCAGCGTCTTGCCGCTTCCGGTCGGTGCGGCGATGAGTGTGTGCTCGCCCGCAGCGATCGCTGGCCAACCAAGCCGCTGAGGCTCTGTCGGTGCGTTGAATCGCGAGCGAAACCACTGCTCAATGATCGGGTGAAATCGGGGCATCGGTGATTGGGACGTTTGGAGGACACAACGGGGTTTTGTTCGAGGCAAGTCTACGTCCAGCCCAATAGCCCGACCAGCAGCGGAGCGATCCACGACTCTCGACGAGCCATTGAAGAGCGGTTAGGTTTCACTGTCAGCTCAATCTTTCAAAAGTATCACCCATCTGGGAGCAATCATGATGAATGTCGAACAAGTCTGTGCCGCAGCAGTCAGTGCTCAACTTCTTACAACCGAACAAGCGGCCCAGCACGCCCAGGCTTGGCAAGCACGTGAAGGTGCGGCGGCTGACGGAACTGGTTTTGTGCAATCGTTAGTGAGCGAGCATCAATTCACTGACTTTCAAGCGGCGGCGTTGTTGTCCGGTATTCCTGGTCCATACATGCTCGGTCCTTACCGAGTCAGTGCTCGGCTGACCGCAGGACGACTCGGCGATGTCTACCGCGCCGAACATGCCGAATTCAACCAACCGGTTGCGTTGAAGATTTTCCCCGCAACCCTTAGTCGAAATCGTGAGCGGCTCGCTCGGCTCGGACGCGAAGCCCGCGTTGGACTTCAGGTTGATCACTTGAACGTCGTCAAGGCGTTTCAAGTCGGCAAGGTGGGCGAGATCCCGTTTATCGCCTTGGCAGAACTCAGTGGTGAAACCCTCGAACAACGGCTCGAACGAGACGGTCGCTTGCCGTATGCCGATGCTTGTGAGCTGATTCAACAAGCCGCACGAGGGTTGGCCTATCTGCATTCGGAGGACATCGTCCACCGCGATATTTGCCCGGCCAACTTGTGGATCACGACTCATGGCCTCGTAAAGATTTTGGAGTTCGGTGCCGCTCGCGATGCGCTATCGTTCTTGGATTCGCTCGAAGGTGACGAAGATGAATTGACGGTCAATATGGGTGGGCAAACCGGTGGCGTGCTGGGCCGATACGACTACATGTCGTCGCAGCAAGCTCAAGATCCGCACTCAGCGAACGTCGCATCTGATCTCTACAGTCTCGGTTGCACCCTGTATCACTGCTTGACCGGACAAGTCCCGTTTCCCGATCGCAACCCCGTTCGTCAAATGTTGCGGCACGCGAACGAGACACCGCGAGTATTATTCGACTTCGATCAAGAGATCCCGGAGTCCGTGCAAGAGATCGTCTCGAAGCTGCTGGCGAAGCTGCCCAGCGATCGCTTCGATTCAGCGGAAGAGGCGGCCGAACGACTCGCTGAAGTTGTCCCGCCGAAGACGCTGCCGGAACTCGATCCCGTTAACGCGGAATTCCTCGAATGGCTTCGTACCGGACAAAACGATGCACAGGCTGGTGAACTTCAGGATGTCGGCTACGAACCGGAGTTCCAAGAATTCTTGGAATTCGTCTCCGAGTCTCGCTTTGAAGCAGTCATGAGCCAGCGACCGACGTTCTAAGCGACACGCAAAGGAGGGTGGCCGACGAACCCCAGAACGACATACCTCGCACGAAGACCGCGACACAATCCCCACCGAGCTTGTCTCGGTGGAAACGGGCCTTTGCACTACGGATCGAACTAAAATGACGCGAATCTCGGCATCACTAGGACGTTCGGCGTAGTGCAGAAGCCCTGAAACCACTGAGGCAAGCTCAGTGGGGTTTGTGCCATTCACAGCCGTGTGGGCATACTTAAGGGCCAAGCTCATGAATCGACTCGTCCTCTGCCTCATCGTTTTGGCACTTGCCTCTCCGCTGCACGCGGACGAGCCACCGAAGTCGCTCGATCCACGGCTGAAGATCGAACTTTTCGCCGAGCACCCGCAGATCGTCACGCCGACTGGTCTCGACGTCGATCATCGTGGCCGAGTCTTCGCGATCGAGAACAACACGCACTTCCCGCCAGAAGGCTACAAAGGATATCCGACCGACCGAGTGCTTGTGATGAGCGACACCGACAACGACGGCAAGGCGGACAAGATCGTCGTCTTCACTGACGGACTGAAGTATTCGATGAGCGTCGCCGTGAGGCCGATCTGGTTTACGGTGAGCGGCAAGGCGCTAGCCCAATGGCACTTACTTTAAAAGACACTTGAGTTTGGCACGGCGTTTGCGCCCGGGAGAAAGACCTCTTGGAAGGGAGTCATTCTGGCATGGCGGCGAGAAAAAAGGTTGAGGTTGCGGTCG
>JAPLNX010000039.1 GCA_026400935.1 Planctomycetia bacterium
GGACGCTCGACACGGCTCGAATCGTCGCAGTATTCCGATCGTTTTGTAGCACTCGGCTCGTCACGCGGAGCGGTGACGGCTACGTACCTGCGGCTTCGCCGCTCGATAATTTGCGATGATTCTTTCCGGATAGCCTCTCAGATGTCATCGCGATTGCAGCCGCAGCGGAACTTCTAGGCCATGGCGTTCCATCAGTGCGGCGTTGCCAAGGATGTCGTTGGTCATTCCGCTCGCGCGCAGTTGGCCGCCATCGATCAACAAGACTCGATGGCAAAGCTCGACGACCACGTCTAAGTCATGGGTTGCGACAATTTGGCTTCCCGGAAACTTTTTGAGGATGCCAATGAGCGTTCGTCGCGCTCGGGGGTCGAGGCTGCTAAACGGTTCGTCCAGCGCGAGAATGCTCGGTTGGCACGCAAAGACGCCAGCCAAGCAGACTCGCTTCCGTTCGCCCAAGCTGAGCCGCATCGTGCTGCGCGATTCGTAACCTGAGAGCCCGACAGCCGACAGACTCTCTTGGACGAGACGACGAACTTCGTCGTCCGGCAAATTCAAATTGAGCGGACCAAACGCAACGTCCTCAAACACTGTCGGACAAAAAAGCTGATCGTCGGGGTCTTGAAACAAGAAGCCGACTCGACGCCGTACTTCGGAGAGCGATGCCCGAGTGACCGGGATGCCATCGATCCAAGTGCTCGTCTCGCTGTCGGACAACCGAGTTGGTAACAGGCCGTTGAGATGTTGCAACAAGGTCGATTTTCCAGCTCCGCTCGGTCCGACTAGTCCAACGATTTCGCCAGGCTCGATTGAGAAGCCGATGTCGTTCAACGTCAACGAACTCCCGGCGTATCGAAAAGAAAGTCGATCGACTCGAACAGCACTTGCAACCGTCATCGCTGATCCTCTTGACGTTGTTCCAACCAGCGCGTGTCACCTTGCCAACCGCGAGCCATCATGGCTCCGTGAACTCGGTCTGCACGATCGAGCGCACGAATCAGCAAGCGGCCCAACATTTGAGCTCCTTGCCGCCACTGTTCCCACAAGCTCGGCTTGCGAAACAGGCGGACTTGTCGAGCCGTTCGCATTCGATCGAGTTCGTCCCACAGCACAAACAAGAAGCGATACATCAGCGCCAAGATCGCCAGTAAGACGCTCGGCAATCTCAGTCGTCGTAGCGTCGCCAACAACTGATCAAACGGCATGACATTGACCAGCCACAGCGCGGTTGTGAACGACAACGTCCCGCGACAGACGATTGTTGCTGACATCAACCAACCGGCACGACCTCCTTGTGAAAGGGGCAGCGACAACGCCATCAAAAACAGCGGCGGCCAAAAGAAGAGCAATCGGCGAGCGACAAACGCTATCGGAATACGAGCCAGACTGTGGATGAAAAAAATCTCGCACGCGATCAGCCCCATCAACGGGCCGTGAGTGATCGGAGTGCATGTCGCGGCGAGGATCAGCCCCATCGCGACACTCAGTTTTATCAGCGGCGGCCAGCGATGACAGATCGACATGCCTCGGCCAAAACGGTCGAGGTAATCACTCACCGGTGGCCTCGCTGGTCAATGTCACTGTTCCGTTCGGCAAGGCTTTACCCAGCAACAACGCGAGTCCGAAGACGGCTAACGTCCCGCCGATTCCAGCGATCGAAACGGCGATTGTCTGCCAACTCGCAATCGGCACCGGAACGTTGTCGTAGTCTTCAAACAGCCCCGGCACACTCGGCGTGAGATTGAACTCTGCGATGTTGAGCTTGCTCAGCACGGCTTCTAGTCCGTCGTCGAAACTCGACGCGAACGGTGAGAGGAACGCAGCAATCGCGAGTGCAATAATGAGTCCTGCTGCGAGTGTTCGTGTGATTGACACTACGACCGTAGGACGGGCACTCTTGCCCGTCGCCGTTTGTTTGTGCGAATTCAACGAACTCAGACTGGCAAGAGTGCCCATCTTCCAGATCAGTTCTGGTCGTTGCTTGAGTACGAAACTTATCGCGACGCCGGTGATCAACGCTTCGCCCACTCCGATCAGCGAATGAAAGCTGACCATCCAGGCGAAGAATTTTGAGAAATCAATCTCGCTTGCGTGCCAAGACACACGGAACTCAAGACAGAACAACGCGGCAGCCGCCATCACGCTAGACCATGCGGCGATGATTGATCCGGTGACAATGCCTCTGTGACCATCGCCGACAAATCGTTGAACCAAGACACGGACGGCGTGTCCGCCCCATGCCCCAATCACCGCCATGTGCAGCACATTTGCGCCGAACGCAAACAGGCCACCGTCAGAAAACAGCGCCCACTGCACGAAGAGTACGAGCGTCATTGCGATGCAGCCTGCCCATGGACCAATGACGGTGGCCGCGAGTACTCCGCCTAACAGATGCCCTGAGACCGGAGCCCCGATCGGAAAATTGACCATTTGGCCGGCGAAGACCAAGGCGGCCATCATGCCAGTGAGCGGAATTGTGCGGTCCCCGACAGACTCTTTGAGGCGATGCAGGCTGTATGTGACCGCGCTCAGCGACAACGCTCCGGTGGCGACGCAGACGATCGGACTTAATACGCCATCTTGAATGTGCATCAAAAAATTCCTGCTGTCGCGTACCTGCGTCGTGTGCCGTTCACTTCTGCGAGACTCAAGTCGATTGTGCTACGATTTGGAGTAGTCGTTGGGATATCCTCTGTCTCTTAAGTTTGCGGCGGGATTCTGCCAGAAGCGATAGGCTCCCTGCAATTTCGTCACGGTTGGCCTTTTCAAAAGGATTCAAACGGAGTCAATTGATACCGCTCAACCGGACCAACTCGCTCTTCGGCCTTGTATGAAACACCTTGCAGGAGATTTTCCCCGGCTCATGAATAATCTCGGTTAGCCTAGCGGGAGTTGGGGTGTTGTGCAGTTTTCGTTACTCAAACTGAGCAGTTTTCACCGCCAAGGCGCAAAGTACGCGAAGGAACACTCCCCAATCAGTTCTCAATAGCCGTGATGCAGGGCAACTTTGGTAACGGCCATGTTCCTGATACCTTGGAGGCTCTTCGCGTGCTTTGCGTCTTGGCGGTGAAATTCCCTTCCCTGAAAACGCTCAGCTTGAGTTCGTTAGAGGAAGTTTTGTTGATTGCCTTATTGTCTTACGGAGAACATTTGATGATCCGCTCATTCCGTCGGTTGCTGGTTGCAGGAATTTCGCTGACTTTGGTGTTCATGCTGGTTGGCGGCGGCCAATCACAAGAGAAAGACAAACCGGCGAAACCCACGAAGATAAATCGTGAAGAGTTGGAAAAAGCATTTGCCGAGCGTCTGTCGGGTGCGGTTCTCGTTGGCAACTTTTCAGTCATCGGAAAAGAGAAGCCTGCTAGCCCGGAACGTTATGAACTCAAAAAGGTCTCGAAGGTCCAAGGGGAATTCTGGCAATTTGAAGCCCGCATCAAGTACGGTCAAACTGATGTTACGTTGCCGCTTGTTCTGAAAGTGGTTTGGGCAGACGACACGCCGATGATCACCCTCACCGACGCCACGCTACCCGGCTTGGGCGCTGGATTCAGTACGCGCGTTCTGTTCGACAACGACCGCTATGCTGGTACTTGGCAGCACGGCAAGATTGGCGGCCACATGTGGGGGACGATCGAAAAGACTGTTGCCGAAAAAGAGGCACCGAAGAACGAGAAAACCGCGCCAAGTAAATGATATGGTTGGGCGGGTTTCGGTGAGGTAGCAGACCGCAAAGATCGAGGAATAATTGCATGGCTGATTGGCACAAAGTCGCTGCGGTTACTGACGTCCCTGTGGGCACCGGGAAGGAGATCGCCGTCAACGGACGGCTTGTCGCGCTCTTCAATGTTGATGGAGAATTCAATGCCATCGATGGCATCTGCGCTCATCAAGGTGGTCCGCTGGGAAAAGGAAATTTGATTGGTAAGGTCGTGACTTGCCCTTGGCATGGTTGGCAGTTTGACGTCACCGCAGGAACTCACTGCTTGACTTCGCGCATCTGCCAGGCGGTTTTCGAGTCGAAAATTGAAGACGGAAACGTCTATGTGAAAGTGTGAGCAAAGCAGGCGACGTCACGTCTTGACTCGAAGATTTCAGTCACGGAATGATCGGTCTATTTAGACAGGCTTCACAATCTTCGGAGTCGTCCTTCGGTAATTGCTAAGCGTCCTTCGGCGAAGAGTCGGATGGCTTCAGGATACGCTTCGCATTCGGCGGAGAAGACTCGAGCCGCAAGCGTATCTGGCGTGTCCTCCTCAAGGACAGGGACCGCGCGTTGTACGACGATTTGGCCATGATCGTATTCGTTGTCGGCGAAGTGGACTGTGCAACCGCTGATCTTCGAGCCGCGATTGAGCACCGCTTCATGGACGTGATGTCCATGAAATCCATGTCCGCAAAAAGCGGGTATTAGCGAAGGATGAATGTTGAGCACTCGATGCTGAAAGTCGCTCGGAATGTGAATCAACGAGAGGAAGCCGGCCAACGTGACGAGGTCTACCTGCGCTGCTCGGCAGTGGTTGAAGATCGCAGCACTGAAGTTCTCTGTTGAATCGAATTGCTTTCTCGCGATTACCTCACAAGGTAACCCGGCTGTGCGAGCACGCTCGATCCCGGCAATTCCTTCGCGGCTGGCAATCACGATTGCGATTTCGGCGTTGAGTTCCCCGGCTCGAATTTTATCGAGGAAGTTGAGCATCGTTGTTCCGCCACCGGAGATCAGGACTCCAAGTCGGATCGGCCGATCAAGCGGTGGAGGGCAGAAGGAATCAGAGATCGCGGAATTTTCTATCGTTGATTTCATGCGTGTATTTCGAAGAGCAATTTGAGATTCGTTGACCCGTACTGATTGTGGCCGATCGAGCGATGGTTGGAAGCTACGTCATGACACCGCATGACGTCCAATCATCACTCCTTTGATGCGGGGATTGGTGGTTGCAGACCTACGTCGGACGAGAGTTGCTCTGGAACTGGCTTGTGTCGTTGTCAGATTCATCAGTTGTGCTAAGTAGCCGAATGGCTAAGCGATCTTGTCGTGCGTTTTTCCAACAGACGGTCGCAATAAGGGCAGCTACTCCGAAAGGGATTGCGAAAATTGTGGTCTTCGATAGCCAGCGGTTCCGTATCATCGGAGGATGCCACTCAGGCTGATGAGCCAAGATCAATGGGGCGAACCGAGTTTGTCCGGAGCGGTCTTCGTAGCCGTAGCGTTTGAAGAAGTAACCTGTCACCGAGACGAAATCGACGAGCAAATCGGAACCAGTCGGAATCTTGGCGGGCAATTCGGAGCAGATGACGACGACCGGGTTCTGTTGCGATTCCTCTGCATATAGCCAGACTTCATGCAGTTGCTGGAAACCGTGAGCGTTCTTGCCCGCCGCGAATGAGATGATTCGCCGCACGTGTCCGTGAAACGTGACCGGCTGTCCGTGATATCTCTCAGGGTCTCGGAATAAATCGACGAACGTTGGAAACTCTGCCCGCCCCTTTCGGAAGTAAAAATGGTAATTCGGATCGTTCTTTACGGCGGCGAACCGTCCTTGTTCAAAACGCTTGGCTGCTTCTTTCAACTCGGTGGGCGATAACTCGCGCGTGTGATTCAGAATCGCGAAGTAACCAACTCCTTCTTCCGGTCGAACGCCGCGCGACAATAACCCGGTGATCGGATGCCTAACGTCGCTCAACCAACTTGGATCAAGCGTGGTGCGATCAAGCGTTGCGGCAGACTGGCCTGAGGAGTCATCGGCCAACACGAGGTCACCAAGCCATACGATCGCCAACATGCTTAGTCGCCAAGTCCAATGGGCGAGTACGGATCGTTGTTGCCAATTTGCTAGCACTGTCGATTTCCAGTATGAGAAGTCGAAGATTCGAGTTCGGTTTGCAACCAGGAATTCAGACGCAGGATAGGGGATTACGAGAGATGAGCGAAGAATCTCCACGTCAGCGTGGTCCTTGGCAGGTATTGCGGACGCACGAGGTCTATTCCGATCCGTGGGTACGATTGACGAAGGATGATGTGATTCGGCCTGATGGAATGTCGGGAACTCATACTGTGACGCGGTTCAAGGATGGGGTCTCGGTACTGCCTTTGGATGCGGATGGGTTTGTGTATTTGACGGAGGAATTTCATTACGCCGTCAATCGTCGCAATTTGGAAGTCATCAGCGGTGGAGTCGAGACGGGCGAAGAATTCTTGTCAGCGGCCGTTCGGGAGTTGCGTGAAGAGGTTGGACTTGTCGCCGCTCGCTGGACGCCACTTGGGATCACCGATCCCTTCACAACGCAGGCACTCGCACCGGTGACGATGTATCTGGCTGAAGAATTGAGCTTCGTGGATGCTGCTCCAGAAGGAACAGAAGTCATTCGATGTGTTCGAATCGCATTGAACGAGGCTGTTGAGATGGTGATGCGAAGCGGGATTACTCACGCGCCGAGTTGCGTTTTGATTCTGAAAGCCGCAAGGTATTTGTCGACTCAATGAACTTTCCGCGAAGTCGAATTTCGGTGCTTGATCACGCCTGATTTCACCGCTAGATTCGCCCCCGTTGAGCTTCGGCTCACAACCTCTGCCATGTTCGACAGGGCTCAGTTGCGGTTGACCCTACAAGCATGACCTCGGGGGCCATCCTGTTCCGGCCGCGTGTATATCCGACTGCTTCGGCATCGGCTCCCACTAACCGGGCTGGCTGCTCCCACGTTAGGGTTATGGGTCATCATATCCACCACAGCCCACCGGCATTTCGGCAGAGGTTTTTTGTTGCACTGAGCTTGGCTGAAAACGCACGACACGGCAGCGAGCGGTTATTTTTGAACCTCTCGCTGTCGTGTCGTACTTGAGTCGAGCCGAACAAAAAATGCAGAACTGCGATCCTATTTAAACCCGCGGCGGCGTTGAGTGGTATACCGTTCGAGGGCCTCTTCGATGACTCGAGCCGACGCGGCCGCTGGCTGCATGTCATCGACTTCAACAGTCTTCCCTTCGAGTTGCTTGTAGTCCTGAAAGAAGCGGCGAACCATTGAAAGTCGGTGAACTGGTAACTCGTCGGCCTCGTGAAAGCTGGCATACTCAGGGTCGTCCATGGCGACAGCCAAAATCTTGTGATCCTTCTTGCCACAATCGACCATCGTCATCAGTCCGATCGCTCGTGCGCGAACCAGTGTCAGTGGCGCGACAGGTTCCTGGCAGAGCACAAGCACGTCCAACGGGTCATCGTCCTCGGCCAGTGTCTGCGGGATGAAACCGTAGCTCGCCGGGTAATACACTGCGGAGTAAAGAATTCGATCGAGTTTCAGCAGTCCGGTCGTCTTATCGAGTTCGTATTTTACGCTCGATCCCATGGGAATTTCGATAACGGTAATGAACTCGCTCGGAAGGTGTTCGCCGGGAGTCACGTCGTGCCAGCAGTGCATGTTTTCTGTTTCCAATTCCAATGAAGTTTCGCCACCGAGCATTCTCAGCAGGTGGCGACTTGTAGTGGCTGCTGAGAGGGTGGGAAAGACTGGCCTGGGAATCACAACACACGGTCAGAGCGATCTCATTCGCTGCTGTTGGGGACGAAGTGAATTTTGCCCGAACAAAGTTTGCAGGCAACCTTCATTCCCAAATACTTGATCGCCACACGCAGTTCATCTTCACAGTGTGGGCAGTCGGAATAGAACGCGACTGGCTTCACCTGTGGGCTAGATAGATCAAAGCGGAACGACCCCGCGCAGTGCTTGCAGGAGACCCCTTCTGCCACGTACTTGCGGTTGATCCGCAGTTCCTTTTCGCAGTGTGGGCAAAGGATGTAGTACCCGGTAGGGGAAACCTGTTGCATGCTGTCGACCTCTTGCAGCGGAACAAACTCAGGAACCTCAACGCTGTCTGGTTTCAAGTCTTCGTTGAGCAGCGTGCGACAATTTCGGCACCGAACTTGGTTGGGTGGCATCCATTCGCCACAAGCCGGACAATCTCCATCGATCCAATTCGGCATGTTTCAATTCGCTCTGTAAGTCTCGTTTCGTGTGACCTTATGGCACACCTGGAATGACCCCATTAGTCACGCTTGGCTTCAAGACATTTCAATCGTTCAAAGGTTCTTAAAAACAACCGCCCGTTTGCCACGGCTGGCGTCGAATGGCAACCATCTCCTAGCTCGGCCGTTCCCAGTTGCTTGAACGCTCCCCCCGCTTCGATCACAACGACTTTGCCGTTCTCTTCGACTCCATATAACTTCCCGTCGATGCACAACGGCGAACCGCTGTAATTGCCACCCATGCGGTGAGTCCAGAGGTCTTTCCCCGTTTTAAGGGCCACGCAAGTAATGATTCCTTGATCGCTCCATTCAAACAGATGTTCGCCCAGCACGATGGGTGTCGGCACGTAAGGAATCAGCTTTTCGCGAGTCCACTTGACGACTGCATGACCGTTTTCATCTTTCTGAAAAGGATCGACGGCAATTTGCTTCACACCAAACCGCCCACCCTGTCCACAAGAGGCGATTAAGAGACCACTGCCATAAACAGGCGACGCGACCGTGCGTAGAGGAAACTCTTCGGTCCGCCAGTTCAGCGTTCCTGTCTGCAGATCAAGGCCGGTAATTCCCATTGCCCCGCTGGGGCAAATGAGTTGTGCCGGTTGTCCTTTTTCTCGAACAACGATTGGCGTTGAGTACGAAGCTTCTCGAAAAGATCGCCCCCCCGAAACCCATTTCGTCTTACCTGTCTTGCGGTCCAGAGCCGTGATGAAACTCGGGCCGTCTTGATCGTTCGGGACAATCAGTGAGTCCTCAAAGAGGATCAGCGAAACGCCCAAACCATGCTGGCTTTCAAACGGACCAAGATTGCGTCGCCAGACTAGATCTCCATCAAAGTTGTATGCGTCAACGAGGTAGTTTTCTTTGTCAGCGAAAGCCGAATAAACCCGCTCGCCATCGGTTGCCGGTGTGCTCGACGCCCAACTGCTCTTTTCGTGCTTCTTGCTGCGGTTCATGCCGATGCTGCGAGTCCAACGCTTCTGACCGCTCTTCGCATCCAGACAGACTAAGTGACGAATCGCACCGCTGTCTTCCGCCGCTGTGACGAAGACCGAGTCATCCCAGATGATCGGTGCTGCGTGTCCGACACCTTCGATCGCCACATCCCATTTGTAATCGCCAGGACTCCATGAGACCGGGATATTCTTTTCGTTGCTGACTCCCGTTCCATCTGGTCCACGAAATTGTGGCCAGTTTTCAGCGTGAACCCATGAGGTCGCGATCAGACAGAACAAGCACGATACAGTGAGCGATTCACTCTTCTGACTTAGGCGAACTGCCTTCATGCTGGCTCCCTTCACGACAACTCAAAATTCAAACAAACAAGCGGGGCATAACATGACTGAACCCCACATTGAGTGCAAGCCAGGTCCAGGCAACCAGTTTCGTTCATTCAGTAATCTCCAATGTGAGACACACGGCTCGCGAGTCAGATGCTGAGGCCACACTAAGTCGCCAGGATATCCAAGTACGTGCTCCGATAACTCCCCAATCGTTGATAACTCTCAGGTAGAAAATCGGCCGTGATCCCAAAGAACTGCAAAGCCTGCGTCACGATATTGATGTGTTAGAAGCTATTTCAAAACCCGGTTTGCGTCGTATCCACGTTCGCCGATACCCGGGGGCGTTGGTTTGTCGACGTTCTGGCGAACGTGTCTACGATTTTGAAACCGTGTCTAAGCATTCTCCAGAGAAATCTTGGAAGGTTGATGTTTTGAAGTTGGTCGTTATTCAACGTCCAACAACAGGACGGGGATAAGTGACATTCAACTATTAGCCCAAGGTGATCATCACCCGTAAGGCCGCTTGCGGGACATCATCAAGGACTCGCTGTATCATCGCGTCTCGAATTCGACGCTGCGTTTCCTTGAGTTGCAACGCGGCATTGTGATCTTCATTGAGGAACCTGATGATGATAAACCCATTCGTTCGACGCTGTTTTGTTTTGAGTCTTGGTGTGTGCGGAGTCACTTTGCTGGGTTGTGCTCAAGAGAAGCCTGTGACGCCGCCGACGACGAAAGCCGTCGGCAAAGCGACAGACGCTGAAAAGACAGAGGCTACCACGCCATCTGAAGCCACTCCCGAAACGACGTCGAACCAGATGACTGCGTCTGCCGACAAGGATGCCACGAAGGCGTCTGCTGAGGTCTTCCTTGGCTCTCCAGAACTGACCGCAGGCATACCCGGCGAAGGACCGCTCAAGGTCGATCAGGTTCAAGCGTGGCTCGAAAACTCCGAGAACCATCTTCCGTTGGAGATCGTGTTGCCGCTCGGTCTGGCGGTTGGTTCGAGCCAAGTTCAAGGGATCGCCGACAACTTGATGACTCGCGCGAAAATCGAACTGGGGCGTCAACTTTATTTCGACACGCGACTCTCGGCGGATAACACAGTCGCCTGCGCGAGCTGTCATCACCCGGATGAAGGGTATGCCAAGCACACGCAATTCGGTGTCGGAATCAACGGCCAAATGGGGGGACGCAATTCGCCGGTCAGCTACAACCGCATTCTGAGCGGGGCTCAATTCTGGGACGGTCGCGCCGCATCGTTGGAAGCTCAAGCAGTCGGACCGATTCAAAATCCGATAGAAATGGGAAACACACATGAGAAAGCTGTTGAGACGGTCAAGGGGATCGCTGGTTACGAAATGCAGTTCAAAGTGATCTTCGGCGACGAAGGTGTCACGATCGATAACATCGGGCGAGCGATCGCCACGTTTGAACGTGCGATAGTCACCGGCCCTTCTCCGTTCGATTACTACGAAGCGGTTCGTCCTTTCTTGGCAATGAAAGCAGATGATCTCGAAAGCCTCAAAGAAGACGACGCTGAGTCTTACGCGAAGTACCAAGCCGCAAAGGCAGCCGCTGAAGCACACGCGATGTCGGCCAGTGCAATTCGTGGTCGTGACTTATTTTTCTCCGAACGAGTGGCCTGCACAGCTTGTCATGTCGGAGCGAACCTCGCTGACGAAAAGTACCACAACCTTGGAGTTGGTTTCGGTGAGGGTATCGACAAGCCGGACCTCGGTCGCTTTGAAGTCTCGAAGGATGAGAAGGACAAAGGGGCCTTCAAGACTCCGACGATTCGCAACGTCGCCCTTTCTGCTCCCTACATGCACGACGGCGGGCTGAAGACATTGGAAGAAGTTGTCGAGCACTACAACAAAGGTGGCAACTCGAACCAATGGCTCAGCACCAAGATCAAAAAACTCGATCTCAAACCCGAAGAAAAGGCAGACCTTGTTGAGTTCATGAAAGCCTGCACCGGCGAAGTCCCGAAAGTCGAACGAGAACGACTGCCGGAGTAAGTCAGTGAGTTGCTAGTTCCTCGATCTAGCAACCCCACCTAAAGTGCCTCGGCGGGGTTTGCGATCACGGCTGGCTAGAAGTTCGATTTTAGTTGAGGTTGCAGGCGTAGGTGGCACGACC
>JAPLNX010000618.1 GCA_026400935.1 Planctomycetia bacterium
CGCAGGATTTCCAGTTGCCGCTCCGTCGCCTCAATCCGCACTGCCTTCCTTGGCATCGCACCACCCTCCGTTAAAGGTGATGCAGTAATGACACAAACTCGCTTTTTATGGAGGATCAATTCTCGGTCGTGGTACTAGTGGCTTGTCACCAACTCGCTTTACGCCCGCCAACGCGGTCAATGTTGGGAGTAGATCGATCGCACCGGCAATCTGCGGAACGGTGTGGCCAGCGGGCAATCGTGCAGGCCAGCGGAGGAAGCAGGTCGAGCGAACGCCCCCTTCGTCGGTGCTTCCTTTGCGTCCTTTCATGCCACCGTTCCATCGAGCGCTGTTGGGACCGTTGTCGGAGAAGTACAGCACGATTGTGTTGTCGGTCAGTTTTAATTTGTCGAGCATTGCCAACACGCGACCGACGTTCGCGTCTTGATTTTCGATCATCGCCAGTGCACAGCGAGTCTCGTCGATGTTTTCTTGGTTGGTGACAGTTGCGTGCTGCGTGATCGGCTTGTCTTTGAATTGTTTCCAGTTCGCTGCTGGGGCGGCCCACGGTGAATGCGGTGTCGTAAACGGGACATAACAAAAGAACGGTTTCGAGTTGTTTCGTTCGATGAAGTCGATGGCTCGATCGGTGCAGGCATCGACGATGTAGCCGCGCGATCGAATCATCCGACCGTTCTCTTCCAGCGGCGCATCGAAGTACTCGCCCCAATGTCCCGAGGCGTGTCCGAAGTATTCGTCGAACCCGCGTGCCATCGGGTGATACGGCCACTGACTGCCGTTGTGCCACTTGCCAAACGCGCCGGTCGCATAGCCTGCCGCGTGAAACGCTTCGGCGACCGTTCGCTCATCAAGATCGAGCCGCTCCTGCCCCGTCGACACCCCGCGCACTCCACCCCGGGGATGATAGCGACCTGTCAAAAACTCGGCCCGCGTTGGAGCACAGACGGGACAGACAAAGAACCGATCCAACGTCACGCCGCCTCGCGCAATCCCATCAATGTGCGGCGTACTGACTTGCATGTTTCCATTCCGACTGTAGTCGCCCCAGCCTGCATCGTCCGACAGAAATATGAGGACATTAGGTCTCGGCGGCTGCGAGCTTGATTCATCGGCGCTGGCGGTATTGCTCTCAAAACAACAACGCACACTAACGCAGAGAGCAATCGGTATTTCATGAAGACATCTCTCATCGCTGTTGATAGAGGCCGGGGGTTGCGTAGTCATGACCGTGCCGAGTCCGTTATCGATGACCGCTGAGTACCTTGGCAAGTGTGTCGAGAGTCTTTTTGGGATTCTGTTTCGCGTCGGAGACACAACCATCGCAGCAGACGAAAACCGAACGCTCGCCGATAACCACTTTAATTGGTGTGTCTCTTTGCCCCAATCGCTCCTTCTCCATCACCGCACAAAAACGTTGTCGTTTCGCTGCGGTTCGATCGTCTTCTGGCAGTCGATTGATTGACTGTTCGATCGCCGCCTCCTGACTTGCTTCCGACGGGACGACAGGCTGAGTCGATGATGACGAACAGCCAAGACTGATTATTTCGAGGCTCAAAATCAAAGTCTGAATCGTTCGTTTCCACATGGTAATCTCCCTTTGATCGACCAGACGTTTTCTAGTTCTTCCAACGTATGACACTCAGCACGTTGGATTTTTCATCGGTCCAGATTCCCAGTTCTGGCTGAGGTCTGCACGGACGCCAGCGATCGTTGACCAAAAGTGGTTCCAGCGCTTGTTTGGTCGAGGAGATCACGACCCAGACTGATGGAGTTTTCCCACGGCGGCGTTCCTCATCGGCCAAACGTTCGTCGTATTGAACGTAAGCCGAGTAGCCGCTCTCGGCAGCGAAGTTGGCGAGGATCGGCTCCAGGTTCACGTATTGGTTGGAGATGTGGCAGGCGAGCAGACCATTCGGCTGCAGCTTGGCAAAGTATTCTCTGAGTGCCTCCTGCGTCAGCAGATGCACGGGGATCGCATCGCTGCTGAAGGCATCAAGCACCAAGAGGCCGAACGAACGATCGGGACTTTCACGCAATCTCAGCCGCGCGTCACCGAGTTCGACTCGCAATTTGGCACCGCGCTCACGCGCGTCATTCAGTAAGGTGAAATAGCGGGGCGTTTCCGCGAGGCGGGCAATCTCTGGGTCGATCTCATAAAAGGTGTACTCATCGCCCGCTTCGGCATAGGCGGCCAATGAGCCGATCCCCAGCCCAACGACACCCACGTTTTGAGTGATTGCTTTGCCGCGATTGGCGAGAATGACCTGCCCGATCGGTCCCGTGAAAAAGTAGTAAGTCAGTGGCGGACGCCGCTCCCGTTTGTCTGACGAAGCCATTTGCATTCCATGCACCGTCTGACCATGAACGAGTTGTTGCGTCACCCCTTGCCGTCCGCGAATCACATGGAACTCACCGAAAAACGTCCGGCGGCGATACACGACATTCGAGGAGGCTTCGGAAAAATAGACATTCCACGACATGGAGATGCAGACGCAGACAAACAGTGCGAACCGCGTCGCCAGCCCAACTCGCCGAAGTGACCGGCTCGCTTGGCCGGACCAAGGCATTAAGCAGAATCCCAATCCGATCGCCAGCGGATACTCCGCCAACCAATCGAAGACCAGCGGTGCGATCAGCGTATTGATGATGCTGCCACAAACTCCGCCACAGGAAATCCACAAGTAGAATTCGGTGAGATGTTCGACTTTCGGTCGCGTCGCCGACAATCGACCGTGAAGCGCCAAGGCTCCGCAAAACAGCAATCCGTTGTGCAATACCAGTCCCGTCAACTCACCGTGAGTGGCATGTTGGCCCCACACGACGGTCACAATGGCCAGGACCACATATCCCACCACACTCAGAGACATCACCCATGTTGGCGGTTCGGCAAACGCGATGATGAACGACAACAAGTACAAGCTCAGCGGCAAAATCCAAATGGCTGGCATCGGAGCAATTTCAGCCGAGAGGTAGGTCGTGACCCCCAACAACAAACTGGAAGGACACAGCGACCACAGAAACCAGTTCCACCGTGCCTGTGCCGTGACGGGAATTCCCGCATTCGTAGTTCCATCACTCGTCGCGACGACACGGCCTCGTTCCCCACGTAGAGTCATGATCCCACAGAAAACAAAGAGCGCCACCAGCCCGATGAACGAGTTCGTCAGCAGCCGCGACTGAGTCGAAAGGGGCAACCAAAACTCAACGAGCGTCGGATAGGCCAGAAGTCCCAGCAGACTCCCCGCGTTGCTGGCAACATAGAGCAAGTAGGGGCTTGTCTGCGGACGTGCTTTGGCAAACCACGCTTGCAACAGCGGAGAAGTCGTCGAAACCACGAAAAATACCAGACCAACCGACGTCGCCAGATCGACCAGCAACGCGAGTAACGGAGAACTCGCCGACCCGATCAGCCCTGCAACGTCCAGTTTGATCGGCAACGTCACCAGGGCCACCGTAGCGACGAGAGCATGTACGGCAAGCTGCCTGCGGAGGCTGAGCCAGCGGTGCAGGACGTGGGCATAGAGGTATCCCAGCAACAGCAACAACTGAAAGAAGAACACGCACGTGTTCCACACTGCCGGAGTTCCGCCATACCACGGCAACAACGACTTGCCCACAAATGGCTCCAACTGAAACAACAACGCGGCTCCCCAGAAGATGCTTCCGGCAAACAGCCACGTCACCATTGCGGAGCCTGTGGGAGTCGGTGATTCAGTCGAAGGTCGCGGCATGGTGCTCATCAAGATTTCTGATAACGACAACGATCATTTCCAGCGAATGATGCTCAACACGTTGGATTGGTCGTCGGTCCAAACGGGAACTTGTGGCCGAGTTTTTCCGGGACGCCAACGCCCGCTGTCTTGCAACGGCCGCAGGTTCTCGGCAGTGGTGCCCATGACCAACCAGTTCGACGCAAACTTCCCGAGCTGCTGTTCCGGTTTCGATAAGCGATCATCATTTTGGACGAGGCACTCATAGCCCAAGTCGGCCGCAAGGTTCGCCAACACCGGCTCCAGGTCCAAATAGTTGTTGGAAATGTGAAAAGCCAACAGTCCGTCCGAACGGAGTTTCGAGTGGTATTCGACGACTGCCTCCTTCGTCAGTAGATGCACCGGAATCGCGTCGCTGCTGAAGGCATCCAAGACCAACAGCCCAAAGGAGCGATCCGCCGCATCACGCAAACGGAGTCGAGCATCGCCGAGAACGACATGCACTTTGGCTCCGCGTTGAGGCGCATCATGCAGGAAAGTGAAATAGCGAGTATCCGCAGCCAGATGCCCAATCGCCGGATCAATCTCGTAAAACGTGTATTCGTCACCGTTCTCCGCATAGGCCGCCAATGACCCGATTCCCAAGCCGACAACTCCCACCGACTGAACCACCGGAGTTCCGCGATAAGCACGAATCAACTGCCCGATTGGTCCCGTGTTGAAGTAATAGGTCAAAGGTGGCCGCCGGAGCCGAACATCTTCATGGATCACCTGCATTCCATGCATCGTCGAGCCGTGCATAAGTCGGTGCGCGATCCCACGTCTCATGCTGGCCACGTGAAACTCGCCATAGAAAGTTCGTTCACGGAAAATCACATCGTGCGATGTTTCCGAAAAGTAGATGTTCCACGCCATCGCGATGAAGACACCGGAAAACATCGCCGTCCGTAAGATCAAAAAGCTCAGTCGCATCGTGCGAACCTCACGTCCGGGCCACGGCATCAGGCACAGCCCCAACCCGATCGCCAACGGGTATTCGGCTAACCAATCGAAAAGGAGCGGAGCAATCAACGTGTTGAGAATGCTGCCAAAAAGTCCGCCACAGGAAATCCAGAGAGAGAATTCCGTGAGATGTCGAGCGTTCGGTCGTGTGGCTGCCAGTTGGCCATGCAACACGATCGCGCCGCAGAACAACATCGCGTTGTGCAACAACACGCCCGCCACTTCCCCATGCGTTGCGTGTCGTCCCCACACGGAAACGACGATCGCGAGTACTGTGTAGCAAACCGTGCTGACCGGTATCACCCACCGTGGCGGATCAGCGAAGACGATGATGAATGACAACAAGTAAAGGCTGAGCGGCAAGATCCAAATCGCTGGCATGGGCGCGATCTCAGCCGAGAGATAAGTCGTGACTCCCAGCATCAAACTCGACGGACAAAGCGACCACAGAAACCAATTCCAACGAGTCTCGTTCGTGACGGAATCGCCGGAGGCCGCGATAGCAACTCGGTCCAGTTCCGTGATTGTTCGGCGAGCACGGTGTGTCAGCCATCCACAAACCTGTTGATTGTACGTAAGTTTTCCAGCAATTCATGATCGCGGCACGCGGTTTGCGCCAGAGATATTTTCAGATGTTCATCTGCCAATATTTCTGGGAGCGACAGGATGTCCGACGCTGTGGATCACGGATCGATTTGGGTGTGCCAATTATGCCTGGCGCGATTCGTAACGAGCTGTCAGAATGAGGTTAGAAATCTACGGAACCTCTTTCTGGGAACGATCATGGACGATGTGCCACAAGTGAAATCAGAGTTGTTGATGCCGGTGGTTCGGGA
>JAPLNX010000443.1 GCA_026400935.1 Planctomycetia bacterium
ACCTACACCGGCAAACCGACACAATCGCAGCCCGTAGCTCGGTTCTGCCCACCGCACCGGCGCATCACCCGCACCACAAAAATCCAACAAGCCGCACTCCAAATCTAATGGCAGGTTATTTCTTGGTCGTGGCACTAGCAAGATGTGGTCCGGAATCATCTCCGTTCCTGTGTTCCTGCATGTTGATCTCGACTTCATTTCTTTGCCCGGAGCCTTTTGCCATGTTGATCTCGACCCTCAGCCGCTTTGTTCGTCGCTTGTCCCAACGAACTCCGCGCAGCCGCGTCGTTCGCCGTTCGCGATCGGAGCAACGTCGCGTGCAGCCGCAGCAAGCGAGTTTGGGTTGCTTGGAAGTCCTGGAAACTCGGCAGATGCCCTCGGCGTTGAGCGTGGCTCAGGATTCTTTGGGCAAAGTTTCGATGCTTCTGCAGAGCGTTGAATCCGGGATCAACAGTGTCGGCAGCGGTGTTTCCGACGTGCCAGTCATTGGCGATCAAATCAATGACAAGCTGCACACGTTGGCTCTGGACGTTGGAATGGTGCGAACGAAGATCGACGAAGTGCAGATGGCGATCTCTGCTGGCAACTTGGAAACCGAAGTACGGCACTTGCTCTTTGAGGCCCTCGGACCGAACGGGATCAATTTCCTCGGTGATAGTTCGTTCGGAGCCACGGCCGGCCCTGCCGAGGACGACATCTTCGTGGAGATCATTGATGGCGTTGATTTCCCGTCGATTGAAGTGAATTTCAATTTGCACCGCGAGCTGACGAAGACGCTGGCGAACGGGGATTTCTCGACGGGGCTGGCCGGTCTGCCGATTCAATTCAGCGGCGTGGGGGGAATCGAAGTCAACGTCGGCTTTGATTATCAGCAGTTCCATTTCAAGTTCGATGACGACCAGGGATTCCAGTTCATCGACTCGGTTGACGGCGAGTTGACTCTGTTCGCGTCCGCCGGGCTGACGGATGGCACGAAGCTCACGGGGAAGGTCGGCTTCTTGGTGGCACAGCTCACGGATGGGGCGATGATTGATGGTCAGTTGCAGAAGACCGGACTGAGCCTGGTTGAGAAGGTTGATGTGATCTTCGTTGACAGCAATGGCACCCCGACCGTCAGCCTCGCTCCGAAAACGCCGTATCTCTCGGCCGATCTTCGCGTGCATCTGGATGCGGGCTTCAGCGACGAGGTCAAAAGCCTCAATCTCAATAACGACTTCCCCGGCTTTGCGACCGATTTTGTGCTGCACCGTGAATTCGGAACTGCTCCCGCTGAGAACAATCTTGTCGGTGGAGACGGACCGCAGAATCTCTCGTCGGAGGATCTCTCGCCGCTGAATACGATCGACATCGCGGACGCCGCGTTCAAGAACGTGCAATTCAAGCTCGGCGACTTTATCAGCCGGATCCTGGCACCGATCGTGGAAAAAGTTCAAGACATGAATAAACCGCTGGAGCCGGTGTTGGAGCTGATCAATGCCGACCTGCCCGTGCTGACGGAACTTTCCGATGCGGGTGTTTTGAAATTTCTCGACTCCGACGGCCAAAACGGAGTGTCGTTGTTGGATGTGGCTCTGTTTGCCAGTTCGACCGGAAAGGTTCCCGAAAACTATGCCGAACTGATCCGGCTGATTGCGCTGGTGAACGACATCGACACGTTCGTGAAAACGTTGCAACCGGGTGCCGGAGACGCCTTGGTCATCAACCTGGGCGACTACAACCTGATGAGCTCCAACGTCGACGGCAGTGGATTGATGGGGCTTGATCCGGCGAAGACATCGGCTGCGACCACGGAGAAATCGCTGGTCGACGACGATCTGAACTTCGATGGCCTGGGCGGCGTCGACGTCCAGTCTTTGAAAGGGACGCTCAAAAATGGCCTGACGGCTCTGGGCCTCGAATCTGGCTTGGCCGATGAGTTGCTGAAAGGTCTGGACGATCTTAACCAAGGGACCAACATCGCATTCCCACTGTTTAACGATCCGGTGGGTTCGATCATGCAGGTGTTGATCGGCCGCGACGCCAACCTCGTGACCGTGGACGGTCATTATCACATCATTGAGCACCTCAACACGTCGCCCTTTGATATCCCGCTCGGATTCAGCGCGGGATTGATGGGTGATATCGACATTAAAACCGAGTTCCATTTGGGCTACGACACCTTCGGACTGCGGACGGCATTCGCCGGCGGGTCTGCCAGCCACATTCTGGAGGCTTTGGCGGATGGCCTCTACGTCGGCTCGGAGCCCGGCAAGGAGACGCAAGTGAATGTGGCGGCAGTGCTCCAATTTGGGGTGTCGGCCGACTACTTGGTCTTCCACGCCAATATCGCAGGCGGGGTGGCCGCCAACACGCATCTCCAGATCGCGACTCCGCCCATCGATCCCATGACTGGTCAACCGAAGGACGCCGACGGAGATGTCAACAAAGTGCGGCTCTTCAGCGAACTCGGCGAATGTTTGATGGACGCTTCGGGAGAATTGAACGGCTTTCTGGCGGCCGAGGTGGCGGTTGGCATCGGCCCGCTCAAAATCACGAAGCACTTTGACATCGCGAAAGTCACGCTCTTGAGCTTCGATAACTGCATCGCAAATCCATTGCACACCGACCTGCCTGTGCTGGCGGGATTTGTCGCCGGACAGCCGGGTGTGTTGGAACTGTTCATCGGCCCGAAATTCATGAATCGCAACATCGAGCCACTTGCTCTCAATGAGACTTACCGAGTCACCGGCTTCATCGAAGAAACCGATGGCACACAGACGATTGTCGTGGAAGCCTTCGGTCGGTCGCAGATGTTTCACGGAGTCACCAAGATCATCGGCGATGCAGGTGTCGGCGATGACCACATCATGATCGGTGAAGGCGTGCAAGCGGATGTCGTGCTGCATGGCGGCATCGGCAACGACAGCTTGACCTATTTGGGAGTTGGTTCCGCGACCTTGTTTGGCGGAAATGGCGACGATGTCCTGCTCGGCGGCGACGGAGTGAAAAACGTGCTGCTCGGAGAATTCGGCAACGACACCCTGTCCGGTGGCGGAACCGACGACGGCACGACGATGAACATCTTCGGAATCTCCGCCGCCGATGGCGTCACCGATGATGCCAACGACGACTTGATGATTGGTGGCAAAGGCTCCAACGTCATTTATGGCGGCAGCGGCAACGACCGCATCTATGTCGGCCCGCTGAATGACACCGCCTTCGGCGATGCCGGCAACGACACGCTGCAAGCCGGCATCGGTCAGTCGACTCTGAACGGCGGACTGGGCAATGACACGTTTGTCATTACCCCGGAATCGGGCAGCACACGCATCTTCGGCGACGGCGATCACGACACGGTCGGGATCGAGGGAACCGACGCCGTGGACACGTTTGATGTCAGCTCAGTCACCAACACCGTCGTCGTCACCCAAACGACGGCGGGAGTCGTGGGAGCTCGGACGATCACGACAACCGCTGTGGAAGACATCCTGTTGGATGGCAAGAAGTCCGCGGACAACATCACGGTCAACTACTTGAACACGACCACGCGGTTCGAAAATCTCGGACTCAATCTGCAAGACCTGCTGGACCTGGATCAGACCTCAGACCATGTGGTCGTCAACGGACAAACGGTCGCGGATACCGTCACTGTTTCGAGCGAACAGGTCGATCTGCAACAGCAGCTTGATCATCTCGGCCCGCAAGTCGGAATCACGACAGTGACCGGTTTGCCGAGCTACAAAATCGACATCGCCAATGTTCAGGACGATGTGCAGATTCGGATGCTCGGCGGCAACGACATCATCAACGTGAAGGGTGTCAGCGGCCCGACGATCATCGACGCGGGAATCGGTGACGACACCTTCAACGTCTCGACGAAGTTCATCAACGACTATCTCGGTGTCGCCGATCTGCAAACGGGCAGCGGCAAGACGAAGCTCAACTTCACGACCGACGCGATCGCCACGCCGGATCAGATCACGCTCACCGAAGGCCAGATCAACGCGCATTGGGTCAATCCGCAATCAGGCAATCCGACCGCTCAGATCATCAACTACACGCAGACCAACGGCATCGACGACCACATCTTCATCCGCAGCACGCTGGCTGGCACGACGACGAGCGTCAACACGGCCGGTGGCAATGACACGATCGTCGTGGCCAACGTGGCGACGGGCAATCAAGGGCACGTCGATAACATTCACGGCCCGCTCAAGATCGACGCCGAAAGCGGCGGCAACAACGCTCTGAAGATTCTCGACTTCACCGGTGCGACCAACCAGAACGTCACGATCACGAGCACGCAGGTGCTCGGCATCGCCGGTCTGAACGGTGCTAGTCCGATCGACTACAAATCCACCGGCGGACAACTGCTGCTGGAAATCAACGGTTCCAACAACAGCAACGTGGTCGAGACGTTCCTCGTGAAAAGTCCGAACGCCTCGCTGCTGCTCGCCGGCAATCGAGGCAACGAAGTCATTACCGTCGAAAGCCTGACCAAGCAGGCCGCGATCTTCGGCGGCGACGGCAACGATCAACTGAAAGTCGGTGTCGGTAACAAACTCAGTGGCCTTCAAGCCGCGCTCGGATTCTTCGGAGGAAACGGATCCGATTCGCTGACGCTCAGCGATCAAGCTCAAGCGATTGCCGGGCAATACACGATCAGCGCCAACTCAGTCGGCCGAACCGGAACAGGCACCGTCAGCTTCGATCACAATCTCGAACTGCTGACGCTCAACGCCAGCTTGGGAACCGACAACATCCAAGTCGCTCAGCAACCGTCGCCCGCGACAGTCAACGTCAATGCCGGCGGCGGCAGCGATCAGCTCACTGGGCCGAATACCACGAGCACTTGGCAGATCACGCAGCAGAACGCCGGGACGCTCAACAACAACCTGCACTTCACGAACACCGAAAGCCTGCGCGGCGGCACCGGCAACGATCGCTTCGCCTTCGGCTCGACCGCGCTCGTGGCCGGCACAATCAAGGATCTCGGCGGCAACGACACGCTGGATTACTCGGCTCGTTCGCAGTCGATCAGCGTCGATCTGCAATTCCAAACGGCGACCGCCACGAACGGAGCACAAGGGATCGAGAATGTGGTCGGCGGCAGCGGCAACGACTACATCGCCGGCGACATGGCCGCCAACAAACTGGACGGAGGCAACGGCGACGACGTCCTGCTGGGCCGCGAAGGGAACGACTCCCTCAACGGCGGCAACGGTCGAGACATCCTCATCGGCGGCCTCAACGCCGACACGCTCAACGCCGACACGCTCAACGGCGGCCCGGACACCGGCGAAGACATCCTCATCGGCGGCAGCACGATTCACGACAACAACCTCGGCAACCTCAACTTGATCCGCGCCGAGTGGTCGCGCAATGACCTCGATTACCAGCATCGCATCAACAACCTGCGAGCCGGCATCGGTCCGAACCAGTCGGTGAAACTCAACGCCGCCGCCAACCTCGACGATGCGATCGCCGATGTTCTCTCGGGCAAAGGCGGCCTCGACTGGTACTGGGCCTTAACCAGCGGTGCCCCCGCCGCGATCGACCAATTGGCGGACGTAATTTCTGGCGAGCAGATCAACTAAGGCAGCCAGTTGAAGATGATCTACCGGCAGTTTGGCTTGTTGAGTTATAGACCGCGAAAGGGTTTGGGAGAAACTTCGAGGTCTCAGGGACGAGACGATGAGTGCAGAACTGACGGCGGCAGTGATCGAAACGGCTCGTTTGGCGGCGCGGAAGCTGACGGGGCACCAGCGGCGTGCGTTTCAAGCGGAGATGGCGGAGATGGCATTGCGGTATTGCGGCAGCAGCCCGCGTCTGGCCGAGGAGGCGTTCGGCTGGGGACGCGAGGCGGTGCGGACGGGCTTGGGAGAACGGCGATCTGGGGTTCGGTGTCTGGACGATTTTTCCAGTCGTGGCCGGAAGAAGTCG
>JAPLNX010000211.1 GCA_026400935.1 Planctomycetia bacterium
ACTAGAGGCTGAGTGCAAAGCTATCAATGGTCGCGTTGGCCTTACAGGGCGAGGGGACGCCTTGGTTTGGTGGTATTTCACCAAGCTTCATGGATTTACGGATCAGGAAGTCGCTGAGATTTTCTGCGACGGAGGGGGCGACCTCGGCCTTGATGCCATTTGGATCGACGATGATCAGCGGGGCAATTTTTATCAGTTCAAAAACCCGGAATCCCTGTCAAAAGGGGTTGGCGGCGGGGATATCGACAAGGTGATATCCGGTTTGATGCTGATCCTCGCGCATGACCACGAATCCGTTGCGAACGAGAATCTGAAGGCACGTCTCGAAGATGTTTACGCCAGTTTGCCTTCTGGCTATCGACTCCACGTCGTCAGTAGCGGCCAAGGGATCCCCAACGAATCCGAAGTGAAATTGAACTCGTTCGCAAGCAAGCTCAACACGTCGTCGGCAGTCATTTTCGATTGGGAATCCGAGAGCTTGACCTCCCTTCAGGACCGATTTTACCAAAAGTCGCTTCCAGCAATTGAGGCACCGGTCTCGTTTGAAGTGGGGATCCCTCATACCGCTCGTTCTGGAAACGCAGACTGCTAACTTTTCCATGTAAGTGGCAAGGTGCTCGCAGAACTTTACGAGCAACATGGCGAGGGGCTTTTGCAGAGAAACATTCGCGTGGCGCAGGGGAACACAGCAACGAACCGGTCAATTGAAGCAAGTTGCGTCGGATCCGACTCGGCAAACTTTCTCCATTACAACTAACGGCGTGACGTTCATCAGCGAAACCGCAGTTCACGACCAGTTTTGCAACAAACTTACGCTCACCAAGGCCCAAGTCGTGAATGGCGGCCAAACCATTCGGGCTATTCACCGCGCGTTTTCGACGGGATCCCTTAAAGATGACGTCAAGGTGGTCGCCAGGGCAATCACATCTAGGGGCGACAAAGAGTTTTCCAGCGATGTGGCGGTAAATCAAAACAACCAAAATAAGATGGAAGCTGGCTTTCTCCGGTCAAACGATCCGCGAGTTGTACAGTTGGCCCATTCTCTTGCGAGCATCGGATGGTACTTTGAAAAACGAGAGGGAGAGGTCGGACTCCTGACGCCGACAGAACGAGCTACGGTTGAGACGAGAATAGGGAAAGCTCTAAGCGGGAGAGTCATCAAGCTGAAAGAAGGAACCCAAGCCTACGTCGCGACATTTTTCGAGCAACCGGAGCTGGCCAAGAAAAATCCGAAGAAGATGTTCCTGTCGGCGAACGATGGCGGATTCTTCGAGGACATCTTCTCTAGCGACATGACAGCCCAAAAGCTGGCCATTGCTCACCAAGTTAAAAACTACGTCGATGATTTTGTGACCAAATTCATGATCGAAAAGCGGAAAAAGGACAAGGCAACTAAGAGCACCGAATACCGCAGTCTGCTTGGAGATGAGATTATTGACCAGTTCTCCGGCACGATTGAACAGGTCATGCCGCAAAGCGCTATCTTCCTGTGTGGCACGATTTTTCAAGACTTGGTGCAAATCCAAAAAAAGCCAGCAGACGAATTACCGGCGGTGCTCAAGGCTGGCGGAATCCCACTTATGAGGGAACACATCTTCCGAACGATGACGTTTGCTCGCGAGAATCCCCAGCACGCGGCAAAAAGCTGGCCAACTTTGTTGAAGAGCAACCAATTTTTCCGCTCTGTTGTGACATACATTCGCGGAGTCCGAGCCACTCCATTCATCTCGCCATTAACTTAGGACACCGCAAATCGAACTCTCGTGGCATCTGCGAAAATTCACTCAGGATGCGCGGACACCACCGGTTTCAGCCGTGATACTCCAAGTATGTTGTTGCCCATTCAAGACCGCGAGCCGATAGTCGTTCCAAGGAGAGTTGTTCTGCGAGGCGTTGCTACTTCTGCGACGTTGCCTGCGCAGCTTGCGACGCGATCCCGATGCCGGACAAATCGGCGACTCGGAGTTGGAACTCATAGCGTTGAGCCCAATCATCGGTTTGTTCGTTCTGGCAAATTTTCAATAGGATTGTGTTCGCGCCCGGCTTGAGTTCGCCACGCACTCGGTATTGGTCGATCGCCATGCCGCGATGGTATTCATCGCGGCCAAAGAGCAGCTTGCCGTTGAGCCACACTTTCCAGGCGTTCGGCGTACCGAGCCGCAGTTCAACCACGCGGGCCGCAGGGCTGTGGAATTCGGTTACGGCGTACATCGTCGCGCCTTTGTGCGGAGCAACTTGCTTGGCGATGTTGAAGATGCCGTATTCGTGATCGGTCGCAAACTTTTCCCATTTGACGTCGTCCTTCTGTCCCTTCAACGTCGCGGTGAGGTCGAGCTTCTCTTCAGGCGGATAGACCGCATCGAAGCCTTTGAACGCCACGTTGTCGAACGGCCCGATGACTCGCCATTCGGTCAGAAAACCGAAGTGTTTCTTGAGGTCAACTTCTTCCTTCAATTCTTTGAGTTGCTTGGCAATTGTTTTAACTTGATCGTCGTCAGTGGCACCTGACAGTGCCTTCTTGAACGCGGCTTTCGCAGCGTCGGCTTCTTTGTCCTTCAGCGATTTTTCACCCGACTCAATCAGGCGCGCGACCGCGTCGCGGCGGAACTCAGGACTCGGATCAAGCAGCATTCCCGGAATCAGTCGATCGGGAGCTGCGGCATCAACATTCGACAGCAATTCATACGCGAGCCGTCGTCCGCGTGGGTCTTGTTCTTTGTCGGTGATGAATTTCTCAAGCTCACTTTTGGGTAGCGATTTGCCAGACTTCTTGGCTCGGTCGGCAATCGCTTCAACCGCGCTTCGCAAGAAATTGGCGGCGAGTGGATTCGCGTCGGTGAATCCCATCAGCACGATCGGCAGTGCCTCTGCTCCGCGCTGAGACAACTCATTAACCGCTTGCCCGGCAGCGACGTTCCCTTGCCCTTCACGTCCGACCGACTTGATCGTCTTCAACAGCGTCTCGATCTCTGGCGCTGCGAAAGTCTCGCCGCAAGTTGCCAGCAACGTGACCACAACCGCACCGATCATCCAAACTCGCATGATCAACCTCGCCTCTGAAATGAATGCTTCTGCGAATCGCCGCATCCATCACGACGATTTTCAATCCGCGCGGAATGGTATCGCAGACGGCTCAGAGAAAAAGCGTCGCGGCTGGCGAGCGTCATCGTCTTACGCCAGAATCCACCTCCTTACCAACGGTCGCATGAGATTGTCACGCATCGGATCTCGATCAACCCCACCGAGCTTACCGCATTGGTCTCTACACAATTCGGTGGCTGTGGTATGGATCATAGGATGGAATCAAGATACGTCTGAAGGA
>JAPLNX010000096.1 GCA_026400935.1 Planctomycetia bacterium
ACTTTGTATCAAAATGCTCCCCAGCACAGACCTGCCGACAAAAAAGAACACTGTTATTTGGGTAATAAAGGGGCTGCAAGAACTACGTCAAGCGGCGGATCCGAACACGGCTCAAGAAGCTCGGTTACTGGCACTTGTTGCAGAGTATTTTGAAGCCTTGGTTTTGACAGAAGACCGCCGTGAACCTGAAGCATGGATTAGCAAGCTCAAACTGTTGGGCTCTACCTTGAAAGACTACTGCTCTCATTTTCTTGGTGGTGATTGTGATGGCTTGAGACTAACTCTCTGCCTTGAAGCTCGGAATGTAGCACGGGACTATTTGGGAAAAAACGATCGTATCACGTCTGGTAATATTGTTGATTGGTCGAAAAAGGTGCTCGACGAATTGAGGATATCTAAAAACGAAGCCGTGAGTATCAATGCTATCGACATACTGGCTGCCGCCGAGCAACTACCGAAGATCAAGCCGTGATCAAAGAGTAGGAATGTCAATCCGGAGGAATATTGGATGAATTCATGGTCGAACTACGTTGGGCAAGATGTCGCTGGCCGTTATCGGTTGGAGAGCATGCTGGGTGTCGGCAGTTTCGGTGCTGTCTACTTTGCACGAGATGACAAAACTCAGCAGACGGTCATGCTGCGATTGCTGCCGATGGAATTGGGTGGGCAGTCGCTATTTGATGTCGCGGCGCTGACTGATTTTCACCATCCTCAAGCAATCGGTGTGAGCGATGTCGGTGAGTTTGAGGGAACGCGTTACCTCGTCATGCCTTGTGCGGTTGGCACGCGGATACAAGTCCGAGAACCGTGGCAATTCGAACGTGTATTGAAGTTTGTTCGACAAGTCAGCGCACCGTTGATTGCGTTCCAAAAACAATTCGATTTACAGCATCTGCATTTGCATCCGGGAAACGTGTTTGTTGATGAGACCTCGCGCAAGCCGCTGTTTCAGGTGGCTGACTTGGGGCTTGCCTCGCAAGTGGGTGCGGGGCCGTTGATTCTGGAGGCGATTCGTGAACGCCGAACCACGCCGGAATTTCTCTCGCCAGAACAACTCCAAGGAAATGTTCCTTCCTCGCAGTCCGACGTGTATGCCTTCGGAGCGATGTTGTTTCACCTCATTTCCGGTTCGCCACCTTTTCCCTACAGCGGCGAATCGTTGTCGTCTTATGCGCTGCATGTTTCCAAGACTTCGCCGCCAAGATTCAAAGATGTGTCTGATCAGCTGAATGTGGTTTCGTATCTCGAATCGATCATTTTGAGATGTCTGTCGAAGGATGCTGGCGGACGTCCCGGTTCCCTTCAGGAATTTGTAGATTCGTTTGAAATGGGCTATCGCGATTTTCAAACGAGCACAATGTCGGGGATGTCGCTGGCGTCGTTAAATGAACTTTGTCGTGACGAATTCAATGCACCCAAGCCGGACACGACAACGGCTCCTATAGTGCTCAAGCCTGATGTGGCATTGAAAACAATGCCGCCCATTCCGCGTAGCCCCAGCACATTGCCCCCCAGTGACATGCTCCCCGTCGCGAAGTCGCCGCCGACTCGAAACGATGAAATTCCCTATCGCGCGTATCCGCATGGGACTGACACCAAGGTTGGATTGCCGGGTAGCCCAACTCCTTCCAACAATCTATCGCTGGAATCAAATGCGCTGCTGCAGTCAATAAACCCGAAATTCAGTCCGTGGTCGGGTATGGAAGTGGAACCTGAAAAGCTCGCTAAACAGGGAACATCGGGTTCTTCACCGCGAACCGACATTGCTCAACCAAATGCGACCATCGCTCCGGGCTCAATCTCCTCGCACGTTTTTCCACATCAACCGGCCCCATCTCAGACGGAGCGTGATCGAGCGATCGAGCAATCCACAGGGACGTTGGCTCCGAACAGCCTGCCGCGACCGACCGATACTTTCGCGGCTCAGCCTCACAACGAGAGCCAACCGATAACACCAAACACTTCGCCTCCTGCGATGTCGGGGCCAACATTTCCCAAACAAGAATCAGCGGTATCGAACCAATGGTCGTCATTCGGCACGCGAACTCCACAAGCAGCGGATCACAACCGCGTGAACCAGGGCAACGGCACGGGCCAAGGCGGCCGATCGAATCAAGTCGGTGCGGATCAAACCTTGGCTCCATCGTCGTCACGCCCGGTTCCTGAAGCTCCGATTGCGTCCGGAGGTGCCGCAGAATCGAATTTGACGATGCAGATGCAACAGGATTGGTTGCGTTCGCAGCTGCCCCCCGCACAAGTTGCGAACTCGGCCCCCATGCGGCCACGAGCCAAGTCCAAAAAAACGGGAACGCCGACGGGCGTGATCGTATTAGTGGCCGGCCTTGCTGTCGCTTCGATCGGAGTGTTCGCTTACAGCAAATCGCTCGTCAGTCGCGTGCAGAAAAACGTGGCGACTCTGGTGAGCCAAGACCGTTATCTCGAAGCCAAGACAGCGTTGAGGGACGCTCATAAGCTCGCCGACATTGGGCTGCGTCGCGACGAAGAGATTGAACGATTACTGAGCGACGGATTGCACAAACTCGAGCAACTGCAAACGGAAGGAAAGTTGCCGGAGGCGGTGTTGTTGACTGGCCAATTAGATGTCGCGTTCGCTCTGGAGCCGTTGAGCAAGTCGAAAGAGCCTCAGAGAAGTCGCCAAGAAATTGCTGATGGTGTGAAAAAAAAAGTGCTCGAATTCGCTCGCCAGCCACAGCTCAATCGCGCGTTGGATGAACTGGATGGAGATGTCGCGGACGCCTTTAGGAAAGTAGCAAAGCAGTTGTCTGCGGAAAGTTCGGAACTCAACGTAGTGCAAATCAAACGAGCGATCGTTGACGTTGGCCTCGAGTTGGCGAATGAACGATCTCGCGACCAACCAGCGGCCGCGTTTGAGATTCTCGATAAATGGCAGCGAAAGTTTTTGACCGACGATGACATCTCAGATGAAAAGAAAACGGAGTTAAAAGAACGACATTGCGAAGCACGAGTTCGCAAGGCTTTGGGCGAAGCCAAACAATTCAAAGACGAGGCTCGTTCGGTAACCGGACGTTATCCCGCTGCGGTTGCGCTCCTCGATAATCTGCTGCGCGATCTTGACGAAGGTTCTTGTGCAACACTCCGCGTCAAAGTCTTAGTCGAACGCAGCCAGACATTTCTCGCATGGGCGGAAGCAAAAGGGGAATCTGAATCCGATTCGTCCAAACGGTTCGAACAATCTCTCAATGACCTGACCGCCGCCTTGAACACGTTCGAATCAACGAAGTCGGATGGGGCTGCCATAAACGGGAGTGTGATGAAGGCCGATGTACTTCATGCGCGTACCACGACATTGCTCGCTCGAGGAACTTGGTACACCTCGCAAGAATCGGCTGATTCATCAACTCAATCGCTGTTGCTCGCCGTTCGTGATTTCAAAGAGGCACTCGTTGACAATCCAAATCAGGCAGACGCTCAAACTCGTTTAGGGGCAATTCGCGAGAAGGCCCAATCCGGGGCACAGGACGCGTTTCGGTCAGCTCAAGAAGAACCGAAAGGAGCTAAGTCCGACGATTACTTTTGCAAAGCCGATCGCCAACTAACGCTGGTCATCGAAACCAGTTTGGCTCGCGAAGACGACAGCCTCGCTCAATATGCGCGGTTGCAACGCGGATTGGCTCGTTCCTCTTTTCGTGAGCCTGATTACGCCAATGCGATTGCTGATCTTACCAAGTCCACTGCACAAGCCAGTGACCTGCGGCTGACTGAGATTGGCAAGAAGCTATTGCCGGACGCTGATTCTGCTGACCGAGAATTCCAATTGCAGTACTGGTTTGCTGTGGGCAAGTCACGCTTGGCGTGGCTGGTTGCGACCTGTCCTCGTGACGACATCCGCAGCAGTGCGAAGGGGACAGTGAAGGCCGTTGAACAAGCCCAACTAGCAGTGGCCACCCTGCAAGGGATGATCGACAAGCTGGACCAGCATGAAGAGCTGCGGGAGAAACTGCGTCAAGATGCGTGCTCGGCCCAAAAGTCACTCGCAGTAGCGTGGGCCGACGCGGGTCAATTTGAGAAGGCAAAAGTAACTATCGGAACCCTGCAAGGATCTCTCGATCGGAAAGCCAAAGGATGGGAAGCGGATGAGCGAAATGATCTCGATATCTTGCTTCAAAATTACGTTGAAAAAGGAATTCCCTATCGAGTGGCGGATCTGCCGGAAACCACGCGAAATTGTTTGGAGAAGTAATTCATTCGGATGAAAGCTGGCTGAATCAATTTCTAGCCATCAGGTCATCCCTAGTTGTGGCATTCATCCGCGGCAAATCGGCAAGGAGTTTTTGGCCGTCGCCGTTGATTCCTTGCATCTGGGGAATTGTCAGTCCCCCGGCTAGTCGCCAGAGATTGAAATAGTCGGCACGCTGGAAGCTCGATGGGCGTTGCCGTAACCTGACGCGCGTTGGAAGTTCCCGAATCGGCAACGAGACGAGCAAACATGACGAACCACGCGGTTCATTGGGCTGAAGGCATTTTTCTTCGCCCTCATCATTTTCAGGCATCTGAGCGGAATCTGAACGATGCCCTCGTGCGCACTCACGACTGGAGCAGCCCGTATCCGTATGGTTTGCGCAAAATCGATATCGACACTGACTCGCTGGCGAATTGGCGAATCGTGCTGCGAGAATGTCATTTGCGACTCCGCGATGGAACTCAGGTTTGCTTTCCCGAAGACGCTAATCTTTCTCCACTAGATATTCCGCCAAAGGCGTTTGACCGACAGAACCGCTTGATGGTGTATTTGGGAATCCCGCACTTAAAGCTTGGACAAAGCAATGCGAGCGCTGTCGGTTCTGGTAAAGAACTTCGCTATGAGGTCATCCCACAAGAGGTCGAAGATGAAAACGATGCAGGTCGACCGCAGACAATCGACTTACGTTGGTTGAATTTGAAACTACTGCTTGAAACCGATTCGCTCACCGGATACGAGGCGATTCCGATTTGTCGGCTAATGCGTGGTGAGCGAGCTGAAGCACCTCCTGAATTAGATCGCGAATACTTCCCGCCGTTGCTGGCTTGCGATGCGTGGCCCGTGCTCCGCGATGACATTATCGACTCGCTGGCGAATTTTATCGGCAGCCGCGTCGAACAAGACTCACGGCGGATGTTTGATCGCAAAGTTGCCTTCGAGAGCGGACATCGGGAAGACTTGGAATTGCTCTTCCAATTGCATTCGTTAAATACCGCCTCGGGATATCTCTCGAACTTACGACTCGTTCGAGGAATCCATCCGGTGACTGCTTACATGGAACTTTGCCGCGTGGCCGGGATGCTGGCGATCTTCCGTCCAGACCGTCGTATGCCTTCACTGCCGCTGTATGACCACGATGATTTGGGGACTTGCTTTTGGACAGTGAAACGCTGGATCGAAGGAGACGATCGTCCGCCCGAACCGGTTAAGCGGGTCTTCGTCGGGGCCGGCCTGCAAATGCAGGTCAAAATGGAAAAAGAATGGCTTGATCCCGCATGGAGCTTTTATGTCGGCGTCGAGAGCACGCTGTCTTATCTGGAAGTCGTGAAATTGATGAACGCCGACTTGAACATGAAGGTCGGCAGTTCGCGTCAAGTCGATTTGATCTTTGCTCGCGCACAATCGGGAGTGAAACCTGAACCCGATCCGTCCGCTCCACGAGCGTTGCCCGGTCGTAACTGGACTTATTTCAAAGTCGATCGACGAGCTCAAGCTTGGAAAGACGTGGAGGATACACTGTCCTTGGGTATCCGCATCAACGATAGTCAGATCGATGGCCGCATCGATGGGACTCACGAAATCAAGCTGAAGATGAATGATGGCCGCGTGGTTAAAATGGTCTTTGCCTTGTTCGCCTTGCCTCCAGAGTTGACCCGATGACCCCTGAGTTTTCCCAACTAGTGAATCCGATCATTCGTCACGCCATCGACACACTGGACCGAGTCCGCGTCGGCGGTGCGAATCTGAAAGAGACCAAAGCCGATTTGAAGTCGATGCTGGATCGAGCGGAGCATCAGGCGGCGGCTCCCGATAGTCGAGTCAGCGAATCGGAGTGGAAACTCGCTCAACGTGTCCTCGTCTACTGGCTAGATGAGGTGCTGACGGTAGCGAACTCACACTGGCAAAGTATCACTCTGGAATGGGAATACTACACGTCTCAGGATCGAGCTTGGCGGTTTTACTACGACTGGGAAACGGAAGCCAAAAAGTCCACTTCAAACATCGCCGAACTGTGGTATCTCTGCTTGGTTCTGGGGTTTGAAGGCGACATCGGAAACGCATTCGGCGAACACCTAAACTCACCCATCCCTGCGGGGACTTCACCCGAAGAATTTCGGAAACAATGGGCGGGAGATCTATCGCGCCTAGTTCCGCCGTTAGAGTCTCGTTCTCTGGAGAAAGTCCCGTTGCAAGGAACGATCGAACCGCTGGTATGGGAGACACGCCTCTGGAACGCCGTGCGATGGGCGTTTGTCTTATTGCTGCTCACTTTGGTGCTAATGGCGATACAGAGGTAGCTCACTTTCTGTGAGCAACCGGGTGAACGACTTCATCGTTTATCAGTGTCATCGCACACTCGGTTCATCTTTCAGAGTGAAAACAGAATCGGTTTGGTCGCTCGTGAACTCAGTGGAGCGAATCCACGTGTCCCACCCCAGTTGCGTTCCGCCCATATTTCCCGCGCCGAGTTGGCAGGGAGGGACTTCATTGGACTTCAACGTCAGTTGCATATCCATGTCAAATTCCAGGCCAGCATACAACCGAGAGAGATGCGCCATTGGTCGGTGTGCTGAGCCGGCCGGCAAGAACTGACGGAATTGCGAATAGGTCAACGGACCGACTTCGATCCGGAATTTACTTTGAATGTCCCAGACTCGTTCACCGACGATGGCGGTCATTCCGAGTTCTGTATTCCCACCGAGCACCAACTGTGTTTGATATTCACGATCCAAGCACAACCACTGTCCGAAGAATTGATGAACCTGGACCCGAACGCCAAAAAAATCACTCAACATTGATTCCAGTCCAATTGCTGAATGACGTTGTTGTGAGAAATGACCGGCGTAATAACGCAAAGTCTCGTCATCGATCTCGCGGCGGTTGACGAGCTGCTCGTGATTGCGAACTTGATATCGCAGCGAAGGACTTCCGAGTCCCGCGACGTTGAGGATCGCCTCTGAGAACAGGTCGATCTTCGGCCGCTCATACAAAGAAAAGTCGCGGAGCTTATGCGGCGATTGCCAATCGGGACGCTGCTGAATCTGCGCAGCTCGTTCGTAGCCGATCCAAAACCGATACTTCTCCCACGCTCGATAAAAGAGCGAGATGAGTCTGTGATTGAAGAGGTCCAGAAAGCTGCGAAGAGTTGTGTCCTTTTGACGCGACCGAGCTAAGACCAATTCCGTATAGGGACGCGGCAAAACTCCAGACGAGCCGGTCATTCCCATAAACGTCACGGTCATGCGTGCCGGGTCTTTGTCGATCGGCTCCTTGAATCCGTATATCTCGCTGGCAGGAAATTCGAGTGACTGGTGAGCGAGAAATCGCACGACCTCCTCGCTCGGTGGAGAATCTTGGCCAACCGCCGCTTTGTTCGGCCACAGACGCTCAAGCACTCGTACGGCTTGAAAAAAACCGAACGCGTACGGCTCACGCTGCAGTTTCCGATCAACGCTGTTTGAGGATGAAGATTCGCTCATAGCAGAATCCGATCTCCAGCTCGGAACGGCCAGCGTTTCAGTTCTGAGTTGGATTGATTCAATCGAGCGACCAATCGCGTCGCGGAGTTCAAAGACGTGTACCAACCGAGGAATCGTTCGAGCACTGTGGCAAATAGGAATACGCCGGTCCCGGAGAAATTGTCTTCGTTGAAGTGCATCGTCACTTCAACACCGCGGCAAAATCCTTGATGCACACCATCTCGCATCGGAGCCAAACAACGACGGCTCGACACTTTCGTAATTCCATCAATGTTGAGCATGGCCGTCTTCGATCGCGTGTAGTCGTATAGCTTCAACAAATCTCTCAACGCGGCCGCTCCGTCTTCGGCATCCACTAATGACAAATGATTCAGCGTCAAATGCGAAATTAATCGCCAGCGACTCTGTTCCACAGGCAACCGAAACGGTGCAGTGGGGTTCACAATTGGAACAATCTTCTTCAACGGTGCTTGCCCAGCGAGTTGAAAGCCCCAAGCCTCACCGCCAGCCGATCGCAATTGGCCCGGCACATCGCGATTCGAGCAAGTCGTTTTCAGCATCACGACATCTGCCGCTGGAAGTCGCGGATCAAAGTCGAGATCTACAAACGACAGAAACATCTCGGTTCCCGCATCGTTGAGCCGTATCGATGGGCGACGGCTGGTATGCCAGTAGGCCGTCTGCGTTCGTTGTTGGTCGCCGTGTTTGAAGGAATAAAACGGTTGGTATGTTGTCGTACGGCCGGTTTCTGTATTCGTGCTTTGCACGGCATCGACCGAGTAAACTTCCATTGAATTCGGATGTCGCACATCGGGAATCACCGGATACTCGTGACGTGTTTGTGTCAAACGAATAGGGTCGGTGTCATGCGAAAACAAATTGATGATCGGCGTACAACCCAATCGAAATGTATCAACCGAAACGCGGTTCGAGAGATTGTGGGAGGTTTGATTCAAAAAGATGAAGACCTCGCACTCCTGGCGAAACACTTCCGAGTTGGTGACCTCTAGCCCAGTGAGATCAAAGAACAAAAATTTTTGAGGGAACGCGAAATATTCCGTCAATAAGCGATATCCCAAAAACGACTGATTCCCATAAGGCAATAGCCCCTCGTTTTGAGAGAACCCCACCGAACGCAGGCAAGTTGCCGGCAACACAACTCCTTCAGACTTCGTCGCACCTTTCGGTCGAACCACAATTTCTGTGGCGTGGTTAAAGAGTAATTCGTAGAGCGTGTGAACGGTCGCCTCATCACCACTGAGGAAGAACCGCAACTGGTCAAGTTTAAGTTCGGCGTATGACGTGTTACTGGCCGTTCTCAGATCGAGACGAATCAGCGCGGGTGAGTGAGCCGATTTCGCGGGTGGTCGAATATCACTACCAAACGGTGCCGTTTTAAATCTCGCATCCGTCAGTTCGATCGGCCACAACTGCACGGGATACGATGTGCGAAACCGACAGGGCATGCCATCAATTTCTCGTGTGAACAACGGACTTTTCGTGGGAATATGGAAGCTCGTTGTGAGCTGCCCCTGCTCCAAGTCCGGCACAAACTGCACGACCGCCATCGACGGAATCGGCGCGAGATAATGCGGGTACAACGTATTGAGCAACGCTTCGGTGAGTTCCGGAAACTCGTCATCCAGCTTCAGTCGCACACGCGCGGTTAAAAACGCAAACGCTTCGATCAGCCGTTCGACGTGCGGATCTTCCGACTGTCC
>JAPLNX010000322.1 GCA_026400935.1 Planctomycetia bacterium
AGCATCACGGCTCCGCAGACGATCGCGTTGGAGGAACTTGTCGCGGCGGCGGGGACCAAGAGGTCGACCTTGTCGTGTCGGTCTTGAGTGACCACATCCTTTCCGGGACTCACGGCGCCAATCGCGAAACAGTTGGGTTGGCATGACGGCCAGGAGATGCCATTCGTGAAACCATGATTGCCCGTCGGTGCGCTGACCCAAATGCCGAGTTTGCGAAGCTCGGCCAGTTTATCGTCGATCTCTGTCGCAACCGGCTTGTCGTGAGCGAGGTCATCAACCGGAGCCAGATTGACCGTCGTGATGTGATACTGCGCGTGATGGTCGATGACCCACTGCAAACCCGCCGCTAGTGTTTTGCTGTCGGCCACTTTGCAGTGACAGCATTCGAGACCTCGGATGACCGCCACTTGGTTGTTGTACGCGACGCCCCACTTCCCTTGGTAATTGAGCGACGAGGGAACGCCGATCGTCGAACCGTGGTAGCCACGCCCCTCGTGCTTAGGATCGTTGTCGCCGTCGACGCTGTCATACGACACCAGCACCTTCGGCTGGCCATCCACTGGTGTGGACCATTCCGGCATCGACAGCTTGCAGCCATCATCAACCAAGACCAGCGTCTGCCCGCGACCGAACGTCAGTTGATCAGCATACGCTTTCCAAGCGTCAGTCACTCGCGCGTGTCCGAACGACACCGGCTCGACAGGCTCACCCGCGATCACACTGGCGCCGACACAAAGTTGTAAGGCGACGAAACAACGACAAAAGGAAGCGGAAGAAGCGACCGAAACCATCGTGAGCGTCCCTGAATGATGATGGGCACTACACCCGAACAACGTGCGGCAGCCCTTTAGCGGTTTCACAAGTTAGCGCCGCGCGGAAGCATACAAAAATCAAATCAACGCCGAACCGTTCGGCACATTTTGATTCGCTTGGTGAAACCGCTGTAGAAGCAGGACTAACCGGGCAAGAAGCCTTTTTCACGTAGCTCTCGAACGTTATCTGGCGCGCTGGAGATGACACGTTCGGTCGTATATTTCAGCAATGCAACACCACCCATTTTCGGAGGGGCCGTGAGGATCGCCACTCGATCTTCGTCTTCGGCATCCAGTTGTTTGTTCAATTTTTCAACGACTTCCTCAATGCTGTCGCTGACGATCTTCTTTGAGCTGGCCGTGTTTTCGATTCTGAGATTCCGAAACGCGGCCGTTCTTGCCAATAAGAAGTGGACTATGTCCGACTCTTCTTCAAACTCTTGTTCTTCAAAAAAGTTGCCAAACTCGGGATGAACGTTGTCTGGCGTGAGGATCAACGGGCGGCTGATGCGGACTTCCCCTTTGCGAATCGACACCGTCGAACCGGGCTTTTGACTCCCGCAGACCAAGTAGTAAGGCAACTCAGAATCGCCGAACGTAAACAGCCCGTACCGAACTGGGCGAGCGACCGACACGGCGTTCCAGGCTCGCATAAATTTCCGCTCATCGTCGAACGGCGAGAACAACATTGTTTGATTCCGTTGGGGAGCAATCATATCCGGCGGCAACAATCGGGCGCCAGGAGCCGACAACAACACGCGATAGTTGAGTTGCTGAATCATGATCTGACAAGCCTCCGCAGAAAAACTGTTTGTTGAGACTCATGCGAGTTGGCAGTGCAACACGGACTTCGCAAAGGGTGTGCCCGATCGCATCAAGACCGGCAACAGCTTGACAAGTAGGCTCGTTCTCGTGAAAAGGTTTTCCACGCTGACGATGCTCGATGGCTGGTGAGTCACGTCGCGAGTTTCATGTTTCCCCAAGTTGCAAGTTCAGGAGTAATCACAGTATGAGCGGGCCGATTGTCCGAACCGGAACGACTCCGGAGTTTTGGAAGAACTGGGATCAAGTCTTTGGTAAAAAGCCGCAGAATGCGAAGTCCGACACGGCCACTACCGCAACAACTAAGGCGACAAAGAAAGCAGCCGTTCCTAAAAAAGCTGCAAAGAAGTCTGTCAAAAAGGCAGCAAAGAAAAAGTGACTCTGTGGTTTGCACGAGTTACATCACCTTCGCCACCGAGCATTGAGGGTTCTCAATCTCGGTGGTGTTTTTCATCGACTATGAGAACTCATCGTGACCGAGCGTGGCAGAACAGTGTTCGTTGCCTTGGTTGTCTGGTTGAGCTTCCTATTAGTTTCGCTGGCTTGCTCACAGATTCCAGGTGTAAACGAATCGCATTACCTGACGAAGTCGAAGCACTATTGGAATCCAGATTGGTGTTCGCGCGACTTTTTTCTGACGTCATTTCCAGCTCACCGAGTCTTTTATGGCACGTTTGGCAGCCTGACGTTGTGGTTTGAGTTGGCAACAGTCGCAGTGATCGGACGCGTCCTCGGAACGGGACTGCTGGCGATCAGTTGGACGATGATGGTGAGATCGCTGATAACCGGTTCTGAAACAGACCCGTCAATTAACTGGAACGCGATACCGTCCGATTCGATAACAGACGCAATACTCAAAGCGGACGCTAGCGCCTTCCGGCTGATTCGGTCGAACTCTGATTGGATCGCATTGTTGGCAGCGTGGGCTTTTCTCGGCCTACAAGCGATTGGGAATCTTTCGGGCGAATGGCTGATTGGTGGCTTTGAGTCGAAAGTGATTGCGTTTGCACTTGTATTCGCCGGAGTTGCTTCACGACTAAATCTGCGATTCAAAACAGCCGCACTATGCAGTGGGTTGGCGATTGCCTTTCATCCGATCATTGGGCTGTGGCATGTCGTAGCGATGATGTTTGTGGAAGTCTTTGATCATCGCACGATTTTCCTGTGGAGAAGCCGTTCTGAATCACATCGGCGCTTGTGGGCCGAAGCGGGGTTGCTCACCGTCACGGCATTGCCGGGAATGTGGCCAGCGATTGAGTTATTACGCATCGGCGATAGCCAAGCTTCGTATGCCGCGAACTACGTGCAAGTCTTTTATCGGCTGAAGCATCATCTCGATCCGATGGACTTCGGCATTTGGAATTATGTCGCTTACGCTTTGCTTGCAGCGATCTGGGTAACGTCGCTGGCCATCATTGCGAAGCGAGAATCACTTTCGTCGCGCGAACGAATGTGGGTGGCTTACATCGCGGTAGCAGCATTGCTCGCGGTATGCGGGTTTCTCGTTGGATTAGGGACTCGTCCCGCACAAGAGATGTGGGGTTATCGTTGGCGGATGGGGCTGTTGAAATTTTATCCGTTTCGGTTATTCGATCTGATGCTGCCAATTGCAGTCGCCATCAGTTTTGTTCGTTGTGCAGTAGGACGCTGGCGACACTTGGCTTGGCTAATCGCGTTCGCTGGATTTGGATTTGCGGTCGTCAAGCAACAGCTTTATGAGCCTAGTGTGCCGTGGCCTCGACAAGCTCGTACGGATTGGAAGTCAGCGTGTACTTGGATCGCAGAAAATACGCCGACTGATTCGCTCTTTCTGACACCGATCGAAAGCGATTCATTCAAATGGTTCGCACAACGTGCGGAGTGGGTGAACTTCAAAGATTGCCCGCAGGATGCAGCGGGGATCGTAGAGTGGAATGGGCGATTGAAATGGATGGATCGTTGGAGTAAAGCGGCGTTTGAAGATGAGCGGTACTCGATAGCAGAATTGCGAGCATTGCGTCGAAAAACAAAGGCAGAATTCGCAATGGCTCGGACGCGAGTCCCTTACGAGGCAGACTTGATTTACTCGAATGAGACCTTCAACGTGTTCCGATTGCCGGAAGACTCTCAGTGATTTTGTCGTGAAGGAGTACTCGCATGAGAACGACCCTGTTTATCGCAGTGGTGATGTTTGTTGTTGATCTTGCAGAGGTTCATTTCGCAAACGCTGACGAGCGAGCGGCGTTGCTAGGGACACTCGCACCTGACGCGGTCACGGCCGTGCCGGCTCCGGAGCGAAAAGGCGAAGACTGGCCCTGCTTTTTGGGATCGCTTGGAACCGGAGAATGTGCGGAGACAAACTGGCTGAAGAAGTGGCCGGAAGATGGTCCCGAAGTCGCTTGGCAGAAGCGGATCGGTACGGGATACAGCGCGCCGTCGGTGATGGAAAATCGGCTCGTCGTGCATCATCGTCCACGCGATGAAGACATCGTCGATTGTTTGCGAGCAGACACTGGCGAGCCGCTGTGGCGATTCACCTATCCAACGGACTATCAAGATCGGTACGGCTACAACAACGGGCCGAGATGCACTCCGTTACTAACGAAGACTCGAGTCTTCACATTGAACGCTGAAGGGAAGTTGTTTTGTCTCGATCTGATTTCAGGTCAGCAACATTGGGCTCGCGATTGTGCGAAGGACTTTCGCATTCCCGAAGAAGACAACTTCTTTGGCGTCGGTTGCACTCCGATCCTCGAAGGGAACTTGCTGATCGTGTTTGTCGGAGGACAACCGAATTCTGGAGTTGTGGCGTTCAATGCAGAGAATGGCGACATCGTTTGGCAGAACGTCGGCAAGGCAACTTGGGACGGAGTCGAGATGGGTGAAGCGGGTAAATCGAAATATCGGTGGACCGGTCGGGAAACGATCTACAGCTACTCAACTCCGCTGGCAACGACGATTCATGGACGCCGACAGATACTTTGCTTCTTGCGGCACGGACTGGTGTCACTCGATCCGAAAGATGGATCGGTCAGCTTCAAATACTGGTTCCGACCACGTGTAAGAGAGTCAGTGAACGCAGCTCGTCCTGTTGTCATTGATGACAAGATTTTTTTGTCGGCCGCTTATGAGCTGGGTTCCGTGTTGTTGCAAGTTCAACCGTCGGGCAAAGAAGTCAAAGTCGTGTGGAAAGACAGCGAAAACATGTTGACGCACTGGTCCACGACGATGCATGTTGACGGTTACCTGTACGGTTTCAGCGGACGCCACGAGTACGAAGGGGAACTGAGATGCCTTGACCTCAAGACGGGCGACGTGAAGTGGAAGACCCCCGATTTTGAAAAGAATTCCGCAAAGATCATTCGCAGCCCGATCACCGGTGAAATCAAAGACGAGGACGGCAGGTCGATCTTTGGCCGTGGCTCGAAGATTCAACTGGGAGATCGTTTTTTGGTACTTGGTGAATGGGGCACTTTGGCGTTAATCAAAGTGCGGCCTGATAAGTTTGAGGAGATTGGTCGCCGGTCAGTCCCCGGCATAAAGTACCCGGCTTGGGCAGCACCGGTGTTGTCACGTGGGCGAGTCTATTTGCGAAGCGAGACTCACTTGGTGTGCCTTGATTTGGCCGAAAAGTCTAAATCGAAATGAGAGTTGTGCGGCCGAACATTGGCGATCGCTTGGGTCAGATAATCTGAGGAGTGATCGACAACAGTCCGAGGACAGTGTCACAGAGTTCGATTCAAAGCCAGGTGATACAACCGCCTCGCCTGCACTTCGGATATTGCCGGTACGCTACGAATCAGATTCCGCGAGATGGTCCTTTCGCTACAACGCAAACGATCTGCAAAGGCCGGACGACCGGATAGAGCGCACCGTTTACCTGACCGACATCGTTTGTCTCCGTGACGAACAAGCGTGGTAAATCCACCGATTAGCCCAATCTTCCACAAGTTCACGAGACATACTTGGTCGGAGGGTCGGAATTGAATCGCCGAATTGGCGATGGTCCGGTCACTAACTCCGCAAGCCAGAAAACAAAGCACTCCCTAGCTGAGCTTTTCTCAGTAGTGTTGGGTCTCAGCACTACGACCAAATTCTCTTGTTTGGAATTGTTGGCGTATTGCAAAAGTCCGTTCTCCATCCTGACCGGCTCAGTGCGGTTTGCATTTGAGATGACCGTGCAGGACATGAATCAATTATGCGAGACAGGTCTCGCGAGCACCGTTGAGTTGGCATGTCAGACGAAGAGCTTTTGAATCATTTTGAAGCGAGTGAATCGAAAGACGAGACTCCTACCGGACTGATTGGTGGCTTGTTGCCACCGAATCTTTTGCTGGTGTTGTCTTGTTTGGTCGCAGCCGCAGTGTTTGTTCCGAAGATGACCTGGGTGTTGCCAGACCTGCGGCAAAATTCGCAGTACCGCTTTGAGACGTCGCAAATCGTGGTCACCTCACCGCCACATTGGGTACCGCATGATGTTGTCGAGCAAGTTGTGAAGCGTGCGGGACTGCCTGCGGAAATGTCGTTATTGGACGGAAGCGTCACGCAGCGAGTTGCGGCTGCGTTTGAACGTTATTCTTGGGTTAAAGGGAACGTTCGCGTCCGAACATCAATTCCCGCGCGGATCGAAGTTGATGTCGAATATCGCGAACCGGTGGCAATGGTCAGCGTTAGCAATGGACCGAAGAGTGGATTATTCCCCATTGACGTTGATGCCATCGTTTTGCCGGGAGCGGATTTCCCGCCAGCAGAGATCGCAAAGTATCCATTGATTGAAAACGTTTCTGCCGGACCGCTAGGTCGAGCAGGAACGGAATGGGGCGATGCTCGAGTGCTCGGTGCGGCTCGTTTGGCGGTGTTGCTCAGACAAAATTGGAAAGAGTTTGGTTTGAAGTCCGTCCGCGTTCCAAGTGCTTCCGAATCACAGGTCGCGGCAGATGAGTTGACCTATCAACTGCTGACCTCCGGCGGTTCACGCATCGTTTGGGGACGTGCTCCTGGTTCTCGACATCCCGGCGAGCTCCCCGCCGAAAAGAAAATTGACCGATTGAAGTTTTACCGCCGACATCATGGCTCATTCGATTCAACTCACGGCCCGTGTGAGTTTGATATCACGCACTGGCGCGACATCTCCCGCAAGCCAATCACGGACCGAGTCATCGCACGTGACCGCCGTTCTTGAGGACCACTTCAGCAAGAGCGAGCGTTTCTTGATCAACGCCGCTTTGCCACATGTGCTTAAGCGTGGCATCGATATCGTATTCGACACGCCTTAATTCGACACGACCATTTTCAATGATCGCATACGAACAACGCGGGTCGCCGTCTCGGGGCTGTCCAACACTCCCGGGGTTGATGACGGTCGTGTTTTCCAATTCCAAACAGAACGGAAGGTGTGTGTGCCCGACGAGAACAAAGTCGGCTTCGATACCATTTAACCGCTGGCTCCAAGCCTCCTTGTCGTCACGAAGATATTCATCGAACGGGTCGCGTGGTGTCGCATGCACGAGATAAAAACGCTTTTCGTCCAAGGTCACTCGCCGAGTCACAGGAAGTCGCGTGAGAAATTTCATCTGCAAAGGATTAAGCAATTGCCAATGCAATGGCCGAGTCGCCGCCGCCAGTCGATGCAGACCGTTCTCTTTTTTTACAGGAATCCGTTGAGCAACCGCGTGATCGTGATTGCCACGCACGGTGATCGACGCATTCTTGCGAACCCAGTCCACACACGGCCCCGGTTGTGTGGCATAATCCACTAAATCACCGACGAAGAGACACACATCAAACGGTTCCTGAATGGCCGACAATGCTGGCCAGTTGGCATGAATGTCGGCAATCACCAAAATTCGCATCAAAGTGTCCCGAGCGGCAACCGCCGCAACCAAATTCCGATAACGGCTTGACCATCCGCATTCTAACTGGGTCTAATTTCCGGGCCTACGGATCGTCTTACATGAGTCCAGGAGTCTAACGGTGGCGGAGCGACCGATTTCTCAACAAACACTTCGCGAGCAATTCACGCACGCGGAACAGCTCACCAAAGAGCTGATTGATCATCTCGAACATAGTCTATTGCCAAAAATCCACGACCTCAAAAAACTCGCCCAAACAGATCTCAAGGGCGAGACGCATTCCGAGGACGTGACCATGAGAAATCATGCGTCAAACGTTTTGGAGAGTGCCCGTTTTGCTGAGGACGTGAGCGATCGCTTGACCGCCTATTTCACATCGATCGACCAAGCTGTCGGTGGAATTATCGCCCCTCAAAAACCATGAGTTTCCCACGGTACTCAAACAGCCTCGCGGTGAACCGCAGGTTGAGTGAGTTGTTATTGTGCGAACGGAATCACTCCTTCACGGGTCAAGAGAGGCGCATCGCGAGCAAGTTCAATCTCTCGCCATTAAACAATCATGAATCAACCCCGCACCGATTCGACGATCACACCTCCGCCACCGACGACGGCCTACCGTCCGGTGCGCGCTGGCGGCGGCGGCGGCGCGGAAACTGTAATCAACCCGGAGCGGCGAGGTGTCTCGTTGCCGCCGAGCGAAGGATCAGGGCTGCCGAATTCTTCAGTTTGGCATCGGCTTTTTCCCTCGGAATACAACTATCAAGAGCCAGACAGCATCCCATCCGCCAGCGGAATGCTCTTGGGGCACTTTCAGATTGAAGAGCGAATCGGCGCCGGTGGCATGGGTGCTGTATTTCGAGCGCTCGATACTCGATTGCAACGAGCGGTTGCGCTCAAAATTCTGACGCCGAGTTTGTCGCGTGATGACGCTGCCGTGCAGCGTTTTCGTAACGAGGCCAGTGCGGCGGCGCGGCTAGATCACGATAACGTCGCTCGTGTGTACTTCATCGGTGAAGAGCAGGGTCTGCACTTCATCGCATTTGAATTTATCACAGGTAACAACCTACGAAACCTGATTCGCGAACGCGGTCGCATCGAGCCAACCGAGGCGGTTAATTATACCCTGCAAATTGCCTCCGCTGTGCGACACACGTCGTCACACGGTGTCGTGCATCGTGACATCAAGCCCTCGAACATCATCATCACCCCTTCGGGCCGAGCAAAGCTGGTTGATCTCGGCCTCGCTCGAAAAGAGAGCACTGAATCTGCCGTTGATCTGACGCTTGCCGGAACAACGCTTGGGACATTCGACTACATTTCTCCGGAGCAGGCGAAAGATCCGCGCAATGTTGACGTTCGCAGTGACATTTATTCGCTCGGTTGCACGCTCTACCACATGCTGACAGGCGAGCCGCCTTTTCCCGATGGCACCGTAATGAAGAAGCTGCTCGACCATCAAAGTGGCGAGCCACCTGATCCGGCCAAAAAGAATCGCCGAGTCTCTACCGAATTGTCGTTGATCGTTCGCAGAATGATGGCCAGCGACCCGAAGCTTCGATACCAAACGCCGGACTATTTGACGCATGACTTAATGTTGGTAGCAGGAACGTTGGGACTGCGCGGCATTAGTCCTGAAGGACTGATTTGGCTTTCATCCAGACAGTCAATGAGTGCTGCCTGGCGCCAAAACGCCGGCGTCTTGGCAATGGTTGCAATGCTGGTGGTTATCGTCATTGGCTTGAATCAGTATCCAAAATTGGGAAACGACTGGTCGGGAAACTCTGCGTCTCGCAATCTCGCAACCCGAAACGGGACGGCCTCCTCGGGAAATCAACAATCTCAAATGCCTGATGCTCAGAAGGCAGATCAAGGAGAGATCAAACAGGACCGGAACGAATCACTCCCAACCGGGGGTTTGATTTCAGAAATCGGTTCTTCGTTGCCTGACACAGCTCTAGCCAAGAAAGCCGAAGAGCGGAGAAAAGCCAAGAGTGGAGATGACATCCCGCTTGACGATGACGATCTGCAACTCACTGCGAAAACTGGTCAAGCGAAGATCCCGCCATTGCAGCTATTTCCTGATGCCTCTGAAAACAGTTTCCTTTTAGACCCTAAGATCAGCCCACGAAGCGTTCTACTGAATCGAGCCGATTCGCCGATTTCAGTGTCGCCAGAGAACTCTTCGAAAATTGCGATCGCTGACGCGCTTCCCAACGCGAATAACGGTTCTCCAAAGGAAACAGTTCGCGACACCACGGTATCAGCGGCTCAGAAGACCGCTGCTGCCGCAACAGAAGAATCATCAGGCGTATTTGTACTCGCGTCTGACGGTTCGCCCGCGAAACGATTTCCGACACTGGAGGCAGCATGCGCTGCTGTGGCTGACGGGAGCGCAATCGAACTCCGTTTCAACGGACATCGGACAGAGAAGCCGTTTCGACTCAGTAAGAAAAACCTGACCATTCGCGCAGCAAAGGGATTTCGCCCAATCATCGACTTCAGTCCGACCAACGCTACATCAGATACACACCTGCGACTCATCAGTGTCAGCAGCGGGCCCGTGCTGATCAACAACGTCGCATTTGAAATCAATGTTCCGCCGTTTCTGGCGATTGATCGCATCAGCCTTTTCAGTGTCGATCGCTCTGAAGAACTGAAACTACACGGCGTGGGAATGACGCTGAACAATCCCGGGCAACGTCCTGCGGCACTATTTGATCTCTCGATTGAACCGGGACAAATGCTGGCCGACATGAAGATGAACTCGACAGGCATGGCTCGCGATCCGCTGAAGATCGAATTGTCTGAGTGTCTCGTGCGCGGAAACGGAGACTTGTTTCATGTTCGTCACACCAAACCTGGTCGGCTCACTTTACGAGACACCGCAATCGCGCTAGATGGAACGCTGTTGAAGGTCGAAGGACACTCCGAAAAACCAGCGGAGCAGACTCGGCTTGAATTGGGACTCGAACACGTCACGGCGGTCCTGGGACAGAGCTTAATTCGTCTCGACAGCGGTGACCTTCCGCGTGAGTTGCCTCCAGTCGCGGTGAACGCCAGCAATAACGTACTGAGTATCTCGGGCAGCAGCGGGTTGATTGCCGCGTCGGGCAACACCAGTTACGCCGACTTCCGGAAGCTGTTTCTCTGGAAAGGTGAGAAGAACTTTTACGATCGCTGCAAAATCTTCTGGTCGTTTACTTCCGGCAGCGAATCGTTGGGCTTCGACGATTGGAAATCCAACGGAGCGAATAACGATGTCGGTGCTTCTAACGAAAAGCTCGTTTGGATCGCGGGGCGATCGGAGATGTCGCAAGTTACGCCGGAAAGCTTCACGCTAGACCGGCAAAGCGACGAACCAAACGCGGCAGTCGGTGCGGCAACAGACGGCAATGATGCCGGTGCCGATGCGTCGAAACTGCCGCGACTGTCCGGGTCGGAAGCGCGCAGTGAATGATCCGATTACTCTTACTAAATTTTGGCGAGTAATCGGCTCTTTATACCAAGTCTGACACGCTACGAATTGGGCGGCTCATTCCAATCGGACTTTTCTGGCGCATTGACATTTAGCAGCGGTGCAACGTCACGTGTGACCGTCAGTTTCTTCGCTGAATGTTCTGGTCGCATCAGTACGAAATGCACTTCAAACAATTCAAAGGTCTCGAAAGCAATATTTTTTTTCGCCAGCTCAACCAATTGAGCAAACACCGCTTCGACTTGTGGCTTCTCTGCAACAGACTCAGGATCGAAAGCCACTCGCATCGTGACCCGCAATGTCTTAGGCGTGTTCTTGTGCATGCGACGCTGCCCCCCCTCGACATGTGGGTAGGACTTCGGGAACTCACGAAAGATTGCTCGCTGAAGCGGCAGAAACGGGCCGGTATGCAGCGACCAGTAAACCCACAGCACAAAGGACATGACAAACGCAAACACGAATAAGCCGATGATCACTTTTGCACCGGAGAATTCGCGAGGCGTATCGAGCGAAATATCGTTGGATTCACGATTGTGGTCGACTACTGGTTCAGACATTTCAGGTCTTCTCTTTCAGAGGAGGAAGAATTTGATCGAGGCTCAGTTCTGGTCGAGGCGAACGACCGGACCACGCAACTCGACCGGCGCGGTCAATCATGAATACACCAGTTTGCGAACGCAGTTCCTCTTCGGCGTAAAGGCCCCACAGGCGATGAATCAAATACTCCGGATCGGACAATAACGGGAACGGAAACTTCCCGCTTCGTTGCACCGCTTGGCGATTGAGTTGAGGGATTGCGGCGCTGACCGCAACGACCTGTATTCCACGTCGCTTGAGATCCGCAAAGTGATCACGAACTTGTTGCAACAGCGGGTCGTGATCGGCACCAAGCTCTCCGTCAAAGAAGACGAGTAGAATCTCATGACGTCCGATGTACCGATCGAGCTTGAAGAGCTTATTGTCTAAATCGAGTGCTACAAATGACGGAGCTGATCGAACTTCGTACTGCGAAAGCCCCTGCTGAGACTGCGGTGGCCGAGTTAACTTGAAGGCGACCAAGCCCCCGATGATCGCCGCAGCGATCGGCAGAACTAAAATTCTTGGGCGGAACGGCATCGTTTATCAAAACTCTTCAGAAAAGAATGTCCGCAGCCGTCCAAAAACGGAGAAAGTTCTGCCCACGGAACACACGAAAAAACGCGGTAGGAACACAGACAAATGCAGTGATTGGCTCAAATCTCTGAACTGAAATTATCTACTCAATTCATTCCGTGTTTTCTGTGTGTTCCGTGGGCAAGATCAATAACGACTAAGTTCAAACCATAACTGGATGCTTGACGAACAACGTAGAGGTCGGGAGCGTAGCGAAGACAACATTTATGGGGGAGCCACTGCGAGTGATCACAACATCGTTTGATCTATCTGGCGCAATTCGCCGCGCGTGCGTGCTGGAGGCGACCGCTGCGAAGCCCGGCAACGTACATCCGGGGGCCTCGTTTTCCGACCTAAAGTATGCCGATTTTGTACGCTCGGCAGAAGCGGTTGCGCCGGTTTTGGCTCGCACAATAGAACTCGGCATCGGGCGAGCGATCTTCGAGGCCGTTCAAGCGACCCGTGCGGTTGTCAGAACGAATACGAATTTGGGAATCGTGTTGCTGCTCGCACCACTCGCAGCCATACCCTTGGGGCAAACGTTGAAGGGTGGAATCAGCGACGTATTGAATCAACTCACACACGTTGACGCCGTTTGGGTTTATCGAGCAATTCGGTTAGCTCAACCGGGTGGACTCGGTTCTGCAGAGTCCGAAGATGTCTCAACCGAGCCGACAGGAACGTTGTATGAAGTGATGCAACTGGCCGCCGATCGAGACGGTGTTGCCGCCCAGTATGCGAACGGCTTTGCATGGGTGATCGAGGAAGGTGCTCCGTTTCTGATGGAGTCACCTGATTTCGCAACACATCCGGAGCAAGTTGTGATTGAGCTACAACTTCGCCTGTTGGCTGCTCATCCCGATACTCTGATCGCACGCAAGTGCGGAGCGGGCGTTGCAGAAGAAGTCTCCCGGCGAGCACAAGACGTGTTGGATGCTGGAAACCTTCAGGCCGACACAGGGCATAATTTGCTGGCGGACTTCGATCGCTGGCTGCGTGCAGATGGGAACCGCCGTAATCCGGGGACGACGGCGGACTTGATTGCGGCCTGTTTGTTCGCGGCGTTCCGTGATGGAAGGAATCGAAAGAGCGTCAACAAGTGAAGCTACCAATAGAGCGAAGAACACAGTGACATCTTTCGCCGCTTAAGAGCTTGTTTGGTCACTCTGCTGCTTGTCGTCCTTCCAACTTCGTGCCCGATCGGAAATGTCTTTGCGGCACCACGCACCTTGCCAACGGATGCACTTCACCGCTTGATAGGCTCGCAGTTTCGCTTCACTGAAGTCCGCGCCTAACGCGGTGACTCCGAGCACTCGGCCACCGTCAGCGACAACGTTGCCATTTTGGAGCGACGTCCCTGCGTGGAAAACTTTCGCATCAGCGATCAATGCCGCTTGATCGAGGCCGCGTATCACGGAACCTTTCTTAACTGTTCCGGGGTAACCTTCTGCAGCCATGACCACGCAAATCGCCGGACGCGGATCCCATTCAGCAGGACCGAAGTCCGCGAGCGTTCCATCTGCAGCCGCTTTGAGTAGCAAGCCGAAGTCAGACTTCAAACGCATCAATACTGGCTGGGTCTCGGGATCGCCGAAGCGGACGTTGAATTCCAAAACCTTCGGACCTTGATTCGTTACCATGATCCCAGCATAGAGGCAACCTTTAAACGGTCGCTCTTCGATGCTCATGAAGTGAACCGTCGGTACGAGCACTTTCTCAACGATTTCATCCATCAATTCGGTCGTGATGACCGGCGTCGGGCAGTACGCTCCCATACCGCCGGTGTTGGGGCCAGCGTCGTTGTCGAACGCGCGTTTGTGATCTTGCGAGGCTTCCAATGGCAGAATCGTGTTTCCGTCAACAATCGCCAGGATGCTTGCTTCTTGGCCGACGAGACACTCCTCAATCACGATCTTCGAACCAGAAGCACCGAAGGCTTGTTCGAGCATAATTTGCTTGATTGCATCCAATGCTTGCTGGCGGTCTTCGCAAACGAAGACCCCCTTCCCTGCCGCGAGTCCATCGGCTTTCACCACAAGTGGCGTTTCTTCACGCTCTTCGAGGTACATCATCGCGTCTTGATGACGTGTGAACGCGCGGTATTCGGCAGTCGGTACGTTGGCCTTGCGCATCAGTTCTTTGGCGAAAATCTTGCTCGCCTCTAACTCCGCCGCCTTTTTCGTCGGGCCAAAAACGCGAAGCTTCGCTGCTTCAAATGCATCAACCACACCGGCAACGAGTGAAGCTTCAGGACCAACCACCGTCAGGTCGATCCGTTCCGACTTCGCAAACTTCACCAAACGCTCGGTGTCAGTCTCGCCAATATCGACGTTTGTCGCATCCAATGCCGTGCCCGCGTTTCCCGGAGCACAATAAACTCGTTCTACCGACGGCGAGTTCTTCAATTTCCAACACAATGCATGCTCACGACCGCCCTGGCCGATCACCAAAACCTTCATTCCCAATTCTCCACAGTCAGAACTCAAACAAAACACTCAGCAAATCAATCAATGACGCTACGTCGCCGCCACGTTCCGCGTGACAACAACGTAGCGCGGGGCGGGATAATAGCGGGCATGTGGAAATGAGTCTGCCAACAGCGACCGCAGCATCTTCACATTGTCAAATTCGGTCACCCTGTCGGTGCGGTCTTCATATCCGTGTGCTTGTGTTTTGAATCATTCCGTCTATGACTCCTCTCTCAATCCGTAGCACAGGCAACTCGCCTGTGGTTGCATTTGTCAAATCACAGAGGCGAACCGCCCGTGCTCCGGCCTAAACTCACGATTTGAAAACGAAACGCCCCAGAAAGGACTCTCATGGAAGTCAAACTCACCACCGCACATGCTCGCGAGATCGATGCTGATTGGCTCGTTATTGGCGTCCCTGAAACAAGTGAATGGGGCACTGAACTTACGGCACTAGACGACGCTTTAGGCGAACAGTTAAGCCGACTCCGTGAAGCCGGTGATCTGACCGGGAAGCTCGCTGAATTGCTAACAATCCCAGACACACCGGCGCTCAACACTCGCCGGTTGTTGCTTGTGGGTACGGGACAGCCGAACGATCTGACGGTCGCAAAATGGGAGAAAACGGCGATGACCGCTGTGCGACAGATCTCCTCAAAGAGGGATCTTCGCATTGCGTTTTGCGTACCGGAACAACTCGGAACACTGTCGAATGAGCGAGCGATTGAAACGATCGCGACCGCACTAATTGTCGGCTCGCGAGGTCAAGACGTCTGCAAGACGGAACGTTCTCGGTATTCGTTTCTGGCTGCGCAAATCGTCCTCTCACCGAACAATGATGCCGCACTTGCAACTCAGGCCGCTGAGCGAGGCCGCATCATTGGCGAGGCGATCAATCTTACTCGCGAACTGATCAATCTACCGCCACAAGATATTTACCCGGAGACGTTCGCTGCACGTGCTCAACAAGAGGCAGCGGCGTGTGGCTTGACGTGCCAAGTCTTCGATGAGAAGCAACTCGAAGCGGAACGATTCGGCTCGATGTTAGCCGTCGCCAAGGGGAGCGACCGACCGGCTCGCATGGTGGTTTTGGAGCATCTTCGCGGCGGGCCGAACGCTCCGACGCTGGCGTTGGTCGGTAAAGGAGTGACCTTCGACAGCGGTGGGTTGTCGATCAAACCGACCGACGGCATGTTGACGATGAAGTGCGACATGGCCGGTGCCGCAACTGTTCTCGGAGCAATGATTGCAATCGCGCGTTTGAGACTCCCCGTAAACGTCATCGGGTACGCAGGACTCGTGGAGAACATGCTCGGCAGCAAAGCCTACAAACTCGGCGACGTGCTAACGGCCCGCAACGGAGTGACGATTGAAGTCCACAACACTGATGCTGAAGGCCGATTGGTCTTGAACGATGTACTCAGTTACGCCGTTGATCACGGAGCCGATCGTATGATCGACCTCGCGACGCTCACCGGCGCGTGCGTTGTGGCGTTGGGCGAGGATGTCGCTGGGGCATTCACGAACAATCAAACGTGGTGCGACCAAGTTCTCGCCGCCGCGAAGGCTCAAGGGGAAGACCTTTGGCAGTTGCCGATGTTTGATTTCTACAACGACCTGCTCAAGAGCGACGTCGCCGATTGCAAGAACATCGGCGGTCGCTGGGGCGGAGCAATCACCGCCGCAAAATTCCTGGAAAAATTCGTCTCCGGAAAACCGTGGGTGCATCTCGACATCGCCGGGCCGGCCTTTGCTTCATCGAACAAAGGCCACCGCGAAGGAGGGGCCACCGGCTGCTACGTGCGGACTCTGATCGAAGTGGCCGAGAAGTCTTAAAAGACAGTAGAGAGAGTTTTCACCACGAAGACACGGCGGACACAGAGAGGGCAACAACGTTCGCACTTGAATTCCGCCTCCGTGTCTCTGTGCCTCCGTGGTGATTCATCAACTTTCAATGTTTCAATATCACCAGTATGTCACGACAACAGCATGCTTGATCCGCACTTCTTCATCCTCGAACGCCTGCATGAGTTTGCCTCGAGTGTGTTTCAACATTTCGGCGTTCCAGTTCAAGATGCCGAACAGGCGGCGGATATTTTGGTGCTCAGCGATTTGCGAGGGATTGACTCACACGGGATCGCACGGTTGCGGTCGTATGTCAGCATGTTGTCGGTCGGTCGGATCAACCCACAGCCCAACATTACGATCGTCCGCGAATCGCTCAGCACAGCGACTGTTGATGCAGACAACGGGCTGGGATTGGTTGTCGGTCCAAAAGCCAATTCGATGGCAATGGATAAGGCAGATCACGTCGGCACCGGCTGGGTCGCGGTAAAAAATACGAATCATTTCGGAATCGCCGGTTGGTATGTGCTCGAAGCACTCAAGCGGGACATGATTGGCTGGGCGATGACCAACACGACGAGGATTGTCACTCCGCTGTGGGGTGCCGAGCGAATGCTTGGAACAAACCCGATCGCGATTGCGTTTCCGGGATTTGAAGAGCCGCCAATCGTGATTGACATGGCCACTCCGGCCGCCGCGTTCGGCAAGATTGAAATGGCGATTCGAACAGACAATTCGATCCCCGCTGGCTGGGCCATTGATCGCAACGGGCATCCAACGACCGATCCGAAAACAATGACTGACGGCGGTGCAATCTTGCCGCTGGGAACAGACCGCGATCACGGAGGGCACAAAGGCTACTGCCTCGGAGCCATGGTCGATCTGCTCTGCGGCCCACTGAGTGGCGCCAACTGGGGCCCGTTTACGCCGCCATTTACGCTCGAACATGCCGAACCGTCGCGTCGAGTCGGCCAAGGAATCGGTCACTTCTTCGGCGCCATGAAAATCGAGGCATTTATCGACTCGACCGAATTCAAACACCAAATCGACGACTGGATTCGGACCTTCCGCGCAACGAAGCCCGCTCCCGGTACAACCGGACCGTTGATCCCCGGTGACCCCGAACGACTCGCCGAAGCTGAACGCCGCCAGACCGGCATCCCACTCGTCCCCGCCGTCGTCGAAGACCTACGTTTCGTCGCGAAACAAACCGGCGTGCCGTTTGAGTAGCGTATTTTGGTAACAACATCCTACTTCACCATAGAGTCACAGAGCTCGGAAAGAGTTCTGAGTAGTAAATCACGGACATCATCGCCGATGCTATGTCGTCATCAACGTCTAAAATGGCTCACGAAACAATATGACTGCAATATGCGTGGCAAGGTGACTTTCAGAATTCGGCCTGAGCTTCGCGGCCGTTAATGCTGCTGATGGCTTGAAAAACATTCAGAGAGGCATTGTCGGAAAGCCAACGAACGGCACCGTCACCCATCAATGTGTGAACTCCCCTGGAATGTTGGCTGCGTGTCCCCATGTAGTCGTTGCCATCGGGCGCGTCTGGTTGGCAAGGAAGTTTCAACTCTGGACGATCTGCACACTGGCCCTTGTCTTTCTGAGAGCTATTGGGGGGAAATCGCGAAGAGATTTGGAAGCTGGCCGCTCCGGCGCTCCAGATGCGGCCGCGACGGTCACTGACTTGCCCCGACTCGGCAGGTGCTTGCAACATTTCGAGCATCAATAAACTCGAAGATGTTCCATCTTTGAAGTCAGCGAGAGTCGCTCCATAACCGACATAAAACGGTGCTCGAACACCGGGGGTGAGAAACTGCTGGTAGTAATCTTGAGCACCCCAATTCAGGCCATAGTTCCCTTTGTATTCGGAACTGTTCTGTCCGGCGTTACCGGAAACGAATTGTCGGCGAGATTCATCCGACGGACATTGATAGAGGACGACCTTGGGGACGATCACCTCGAATTGGTCGGCGAAATCTTTTTCGTAGTTGTAACGTTTCGCTCGCGTCTCCTCACCAATGTAGGGCAAGAGAAACGCCACAAAAGCGGTTCGGTTGCTGATCTTGGTATCCGTCAACGGGTCTTTGCCAATCAGGCCGGGCGGGAAGCGGCGATGAGCTTCGTGGTAGTTGTGCAGAGCGGTCCCCAATTGCTTGAGGTTGTTACGGCAAGCCATTCGGCGTGCCGCTTCTCGGCTCGATTGTACTGCTGGGAGTAAGAGAGCGATCAAAATGCTGATCACTGCAATGACCATCAATACCTCGATCAGCGTGAAGCCGCTCGGTCTCGTCGATTCATGGTTACAACAATGATCGCTCAGTGGTGTCATGGCAGTACCGTCACTTTCACGGCCTGACGATTGTTGTTTGGCACCTTCCCTTTGGGATCGTGATGGACGAGGAATCGGAAACCGTCTTCCTTCGCCTTTTCCCAGGTGTTGACCTCGAGTTCATCACGTTCTTGCGTCGTCTCGGTCGCATCGACCCACACCGAAAGAAATGATTCTCCCGCCGGAGTACCGCTGGGAATGGGCAACCGGAACGACATCCGCTCGGAGGCTCCAGCCGCCAACGCGGGATAAGCCTGCTCCCTCAACATCCCGGTCAGATACGCTGGTTGCTGAGGATTGAGAAAAACGCGAATCACTCCGGGATTGCCGGGCACCGTTCCGCGATTGAACAACTGCAACGACAAATGAATTTCCTTTCCCGCTCGAACTTTTTTCGGAGAGACCTCAATCTCTTTCACGCCCAGATCAGGATATACATAGAGAATAAAAATCAGATGATCACGAACGTCCAAAACACGTTCGCCAGTCGTTTCATCGACCACGCTGCGAGACGGCTGAGCGGTGACTTTATGAGTTCCCGATGGAATCGCCACTTTGAATTCCGGGTGCGCCGAGTTCTCAATTATCCCTCGCGGCTTGGGGATGCGCCCCATCTCGTCCATGTGCCAGAATGTCGTAAGGTTTCGCCGAGCGAGCATGCCGTCGGCATCGTTCATGATTTCAAACGCTTGATCGCGCGGAAAGCCTTCAAAGTAGAAACGTCGAAAACGCACGTCGCCGCGTTGATTGACCATGTGCTCACGAATGACTTCCGGAGCGGGTGGATGATACGGGCTGTCTTCAATTGTTGGTGGCGACAGCTTCCACCACACGAGACCGAGAGCAATTATCAACAACCCTGCCGTCGCAAGACGAGTTTGCCAACGCCCCAATTTTGAATTGCTATTCGCGGCGATCTCAATATTGCTCTGCAATTGCCTGAGCCGTGCGTGCCTGCGGAGCTTCCGTAGTTGCTCCAAGAGTATTTGTGGATCGGCAAGACGCTGGTCCGGATCATTGGCCAACAGTCGCCGGAGCAACTTTCGACAACGCGACGGCACCTGTGCGAGGTTCTCATCCAGGTCAGTCGCCTCATGACTGACGGGGTCTCGCGACGGAGCACGAGCCGTCAACAAGTAATACCAAACACAACCCAACGCAAAGAAGTCCGCATGAGAGGTGACCGTGTCAGGTCGTCGCCATTGTTCTGGAGCCATGAAAGGCTTTGAGCCAATCCGATCATTCGCACGCGTCAATCCTGGCTCATCACGAGACCGGTCGGCCACCGACACCAAGCCCAAGTCCGCGATCTTGAGTTGCCCCTTTCGGTCGAGCAACAAATTCCCCGGATGAATATCGCGATGCACCAAGCCCACGCCGTGCAGCGCCTGCAATCCCAATGTTGCTTGAGCGACCACTTCCGCCGCATCTGCACACGACAACGGACCATGCTGACGCACCAGCGTCCCCAAATCCAAGCCATCGATCAATTCCAATACACAGTACAGAACGCCGTCAGCCTCTCCCGCATCAACGGCCTGTACGACATGTGGTGAATCGACTTTTTCCGAGGCTTTCCATTTCCCGTTGAAAACGCGAGACAAAGTGCGAATCGCTACGCAACTCCGGGCTCACCACTTTGACTGCGTAGTAACGCCCCAGCCTTCGATGTCGCGCTTTGTAGACTTCCCCCATGCCACCCCGGCCAATTTGCAGCAGCAACTCAAACTCACCCAAATTGGACATCGTTGGTAAGCGGTGAAGCTGAGTCATCAAAGCATCTTCACCCACCCCAACGCTCGTCACACCCACTTGGCACAGCGTGCAAGTCGCAAGGTGAGAATCAATCGAATCAAACACCTCTGCAGGCAAACGCCCCATCAAGTATTCGCACATCGCCTCCCGTGAAGGACAAGCCCCTGGCACAAAAATCAGCGGTGAGACAACTTCAGCCAACTGCAAACTCCTCAACAATTGCAAACCCTCTGTCACCACGCCGCCACCAACCCCACTGAGCTTGCCTCAGTGGTTCCAGGCTTTTGCACTACGGGGCGAGGCGTTTTCACTCAAAGCCAAAACGTCCGTAGTGCAAAGGCCCGAAGTCCACCGAGGCAAGCTCGGTGGGGCACCAGAGGCCGCGTTGTTCTCGACGTAATTGAGTGGCCGAAATTCAGAAAACGTGACACCTCCAGCACAACTTTCGATTGCGGAGTCGCGATCACCAAGGCTCCAATCCGGCGTGCTCCTCACGAATCGAACGCAGCAGCCGAGCCGCAGCCTGACGCACAGCGACACCGCTCATGCCAAGCTGTTGGCCGACGTCATCCGCTTTGCGGTTTTCGATGAGGTAAAGATTGAGCAGTCGGCGCTGAGAGTCTGACAAATCAAGCGTCCGCACAAACTCGCTCAACAGCTCCGCTTGCTCATCGGAGGAAGGTTGTTCCGGCAGAGAATGAAGCATCGTCAAAAAATCGCTGCCGCCAACGGCCCGATCAGGCTTTCGCTCTGCCTGCTTCCACCACCGTGCGACACAGCGTTTGGTAATCGTTCTCAACCAAGCGAGAAACGATTTTGAACCATGCTGACCTTGGAAGGCCGACAAACTTTGAAAGGCTTGTGAGAACACTTCGTTGCGTAAGTCTTGGCGATCAGCTTCTGTCACTCCACAGCGCGCCACAAACCGCTCCAGCGGCAGCGAATAAATCCGCACGAGCCGACTCCAGGCTTCATCATCTCTCGCTTCCACGCGACGTACCAAAGAGGTTGTGATCAGATCACTGGCCATACCGAAACCGAGCCCGTTTTAGATGTCACTGATCTTTTTGCTGCCACCGATCCATCAACGCCACAACCTCGCAGAACCCCAACGAAGCCGCTCCATAGCTCAACGCCCTAAAGAGTCTCAGATTCTTTGTCACGTTTGCGGCAACCCGCGCCACTCAGAACTGACAACCTTTTTCATTTCGAGAGTGCGGAATTACCCAACTCTTCACAATTGCCCAGCAGAACGAGGAACTCGATGAACTTGCTAAGCCCTCTTTCAATTCGCCACCGCGCGTTCTCGCTCATGGCCTGTCTGCTCAAAGGACACCGACGACGATCAGCTCAGCAATACGCTTTGGCGCAAGCCGCAGAGATCATGGAGAGTCGTGTTGTGCTGACAACCTATGATGCCTTGCCAGCAGACTTCCCAAACCAAAACGTCAGCGGCGAATTCCCTCACGTCACACTCGCTACCGCCACAGGCTTCAGTGGTAGCAGTCCTGTCTACACCGCTCCCTCTTCCAGGCAAGGACCGATCCAGATTTTCTCGCCGAATTCGAGTGCTGGGGGGCAGACGGCTGGTGCTTTTGGGAGTTCAAATCGTTTGCGTTTGACGTTCGATCGCGGTGTGAGTGATTTTGAAATCGTTGGTTACAGTGGTCCTGTCGGTTCGATGATCGTGGGCTATTTCCGAAGCGATATGTCGTTGATCGAGAAGCACACGATAAGCATTGAAAGGCTTGTTCCCGGCTTTGACTCTTTTCATCGGGACGCTGCTGACATTCGGTATGTCTTTGCGGAAGCAAATAATATCAATAGTTTTTCCTACACGCTTGATGACACGCCGCTTCCGTCATCACTGTCAATTTCTGCGACGAGCGCAAACCGCAATGAAGGGAATTCTGGCAGCACGCCATTTACATTCACCGTCACCCGAAGCGGTGACACGAGTGGGCCGACCAGCGTGTCATATGAGGTAGCTGGTGGCGGAACAAACCCGGCAAATGCGTTCGACTTCACTGGAGCGACCTTGCCCAGCGGCACGGTAAACTTTGCGGCAAACCAAACCAGCAAGACCATTACGGTCAACGTCAATGGAGATGGTCTCACTGAGTCGAACGAGGACTTTACGGTGACGCTGTCGAATCCGGCCGGCGGCGTGACAATCGCCACTGAGACAGCAACAGGGACAATCATCAATGATGATTCAAGTCCCGCCGCGACCATTTCGATTTCAGTCTCTCCGGCAAGTGTCGCTGAGAATGGCACCGCCAATTTGGTCTACACGTTCCGAAGAACCGGCTCGACGGCCAGTGATCTTTCGGTGTTCTTCACGATCGACGGATCAGCGTTTGCGCCGGACGACTACACCACACGTGGCGAGCAACTTTTTGAATCAACCGTTGGAATCATCAGGATTCCGGCAGGCGCATCGTCCGCGACGCTCACCGTCGATCCAACACCAGATGCCATCCTAGAACCCGATGAGACCGTGATCTTGGCACTGGCAGAGTCCAGTGACTACGTCATCGGTTCGTCTGCATCGGCGACGGGAACGATCCTCGCCGACCCACCAATTGCAGATTTGCGAGCGGGTTTTATAGGACTCCCTGAATCGGCAGCGGCCAACACCACCATTTCTGTCGATGCCGAAGTCACAAACGAAGGGACGAAAGCCAGCGGAAGTTTCGATGTCAAGTTTTACCTCAGTACTGATGACCAAATCACAGCGTCTGATCTGTTGTTGGCGACCGTCACTCGCAACGCAATTGCCGCAGGAGATTATCAGGATTGGACGCAACTACTAAACCTCCCGAAGTCCGTTACTGAGGGAGACTATTGGATCGGCACAATTGTTGATCCGACAAACAAAGTTGCCGAAGCCGACGAAACCAACAACACGAACGCCGCTGGACCATTTTCTGTCTCTGGGCCTCCTCGCCCCGAATTGGCAACCAGTGGTTTAGAGATTCCATACCCCTTTGGAGCTGCTGGAGGCACGATTTCAGTTATTGTCACCATCGACAATCCTGCGTTGGTCGCAAGCGGAAACTTCGACGTCAAGTTCTACCTTAGCACCGATGAGGAATTCACCGCCTCTGATTTGATTCTGACGTCCGTCACCCGGAACTCGATTGTTGCTGTGGGTAGTCAAAGTTGGACGCAGTCACTGACACTGGCAAAGACTCTCGTAGCGGGCGACTACTTCATCGTAATGGTGCTCGACCCAGCTAACAGAATCATCGAGACCGACGAGAGCAACAACATTGCATTTGCTTATCTGACGGTAGTTCCCGGCCTACCACGTCCAGACTTGGTGGCGAACAACTTGGTGATTCCTGAGTCGGGAGCCGCCAACACAAACATTTCGGTCGATGCGGAAGTCGCCAATCTGGGGACGAAGGAGAGTGGGAACTTTGACGTCAAGTTTTATCTCAGTGCCGATGACCAGATCACCGTCGGCGATATGTTGCTGACGACCGTGACGCGCAACACGATCCTTCCTGGTGGCCTCCAGACGTGGACGCAACTGCTGAGCCTTCCGAAGACCGTCACCGAAGGAGACTACTACATCGGCATGATCCTTGACCCGGGTCTCAAGATCGCCGAACCCGATGAGACGAACAACATCTTTGTTGCCGGATCAATTCCGATCTCTGGCCCACCACGGCCTGACTTGGTGGTTAGTGATTTCCAAATTCCATACGCCCTCGGAGCAGCAACCGGCACGGTCTCGGTCAACGCCGTTGTGGACAATCCTGGGTTAGTTGCGAGCGGAAGCTTTGACGTTAAGTATTACCTCAGCACTGATGGTGACATCACGACCTCAGACACGCTGCTGACGACGGTCACTCGCAATTCCATCGCCTCTCAAGGCCATCAGAGTTGGACACAATCGTTGACACTCCCGAAGAATCTTGCAGCGGGTGATTATGTGATTGGGGTGATCCTCGACCCGGCCAACAAAATCATCGAAACGGACGAAAGCAATAATGTCGGCTCGGCCTCTTTCACGGTCGTTGCCGGCGCATCGCGACCGGACATGGTTGTCAACAACTTGGTGATACCGGATTCAGGAGCGGCCAACACAACCATCTCAGTCAATGCAGAAGTCGCCAATCAGGGTACGAAGGAGAGCGGGAAGTTCGACATCAAGTTTTACCTCAGCTTCGATGACCAGATCACCGTTGGCGATATGTTGCTGACGACAGTGACTCGCAACACGATCCTTCCCGGTGGCATTCAGAATTGGATGCAATCGCTGAGTCTTCCGAAGACAGTCACCGAAGGAGACTTCTACATCGGCATGATCATCGACCCGGCTTTCAAGGTCGCAGAATCTGACGAGAACAACAACGCGTTTGGTCTGGGACCAATTCCAATCTCTGGACCACCGCGTCCTGACTTGAGCGGAAGTTTAACGATTCCAGCTTCGGCAACCGCGGGCAACACGATTTCAGCTCGAATAGAGGTCGACAATTTGAGTCCGACTGCCAGCGGAAAATTCGATGGGCTGTTTTATTTGAGCGATGACGACGTGATCACTCCCGATGATCTATTCGTGGTCGCCGTCTTCGACCGTACCTCCGTTGCAGCAAATGGCCGACAAACTTGGACACAATCGCTCACACTTCCAAAGTCATTAGCTGATGGCAACTACTGGCTGGGTTTCGTGATTGACGCGGGCGAAAAGATCGGCGAATCCGACGAGAGCAACAACATCGTTGTGGGGGGGCCAATTACCGTCTCGGCGATTCCGCTACCGGTGCAGATTGCTGCAGATGATCGGCTTGGAAACGACCGGTTTGATTTTGCTGTTGGTTATCCAATCGTCGTGACTCAACCGTTCCAGTTTTCAATTCGAGGACATGTCGGTCCCGGAACACAGTTTGGTGACGACGATGGCCTCGATCGGTTTTCGTTCTCATTCCAACGTGCTTCGACGATCCGGATTGAGCTGACCAACCTTTCGGTCAATGCGGGCATGCTGCTCGACAGCCTGACTCCCGGCGTTGCAGACAAGTCTTCCAACAATTCCGGCTTGACTTCGGAAATCATCACTCAAAGTTTTCCGGCAGGCGGAACAGCAGACCTATTGATCAATGCGAGCACCCTTGGTGCGTTATTGCCCTTCGGAGCAACGACATACACGTTGACGGTCACGATCACATAAAAGTCCGTCTACGAGTGGGTGCACTTGATGACATCTTGTTTGGCAGCACAACCTCTTTGAGCTCAGTCGCGACCACCGCTGTCATGCCCGAATGCAAAAGCCTCCGCTGATCGAGCCACACACGTCCGCTATGGCAGCGGCGAAACGAAAGGAGCCACCAAGCTCGACGCTTCGTTAGTCCAAAACAATTGGGTAGCCAACACGTTTTCCGGAACTTTAGACCTCGACTGGTTCTTCCAATCGGCAGGCGATGCCAGCAGGGGAGAAGTCCAGACGGCAGTTTAAGAACCATGCACTCTAACTTTCCGAAGTTCGCATCAGTCATCTTTCATTCGTTGACTCATGTGATAGACTGCGGCCCGCCGAAACCAAGACTATTAGCTCTTTTGGACTTCACGGAGATGCGATGATGTTGAGGATCGTTGGACCGCGACAGAATGGCTTCTGCGACCGAATCGACCGCCGTACTTTTTTGCAGATTGGTAGCTTGGCTCTCGGCGGCGCGACACTATCGCTTCCTCAATTGCTGCGAGCCGAACAAGCTGCCGCGACGAACGGGCTGAAGCCGTCTCGGCATAAGTCGGTCATCAACATCTTTCTGTCAGGTGGCCCGCCGCATCAGGATTTGGTTGATCTGAAGCCGGAATCACCCACCGAAATTCGGGGCGAGTTCCTACCGATAGCGACCAACGTTTCTGGAATTCAGATTTGTGAGTTGCTGCCGAACCTCGCGAAAATGACTGACAAACTCGCGATCATTCGATCGCTGGTCGGTTCGGATGGACGTCATGCTGCATTTCAATGTCAGACCGGTCGCCGCTTCGCGAATCAGATCGCCGGCGGTTGGCCATCAATGGGCTCAAACATCTCGAAATTACAAGGCTCGGTCGATCCAGCAGTGCCGCCGTTTGTCGGTCTCGCGCCGAAAATGCTCACCTCGACATGGGCCGATCCAGGACAGCCGGGGTTTCTTGGCCCCAGTCACGCCCCGTTTTTGCCGAATGCGGAAGGCAAAAAAGACATGGTCTTGAACGGAGTCGATTCCGACCGCTTTGGAACTCGCCAGTCGCTGCTGAAGAACTTCGACACTTTGCGCCGCGATGTCGATGCCAGCGGCATGTTGCGCGGCATGGACAAGTTCACCGAACAAGCCTTCGGCATCCTGACGTCGAGCAAGCTGGCTGAAGCGATTGATCTCGAACGTGAAGACCCGGTGCTGCGCGATCGCTACGGACGTGGCAGCGATAAGCCTGCGGGCTATGGTGATGCAGGTCCGTTGAACAACGATTATTTCTTATTGGCTCGCCGCTTGGTCGAAGCGGGTGTCCGAGTTGTCACGTTGGCCTACGGCCGCTGGGACTGGCACGGGATGCCTCACGGGACGAACTTCTCGAATGCTCGCGAGCACTTCCCGATGCTCGACATCGGACTCTCCGCATTGATCGAAGACCTTGAGCGACGTGATCTGCTCGACACAACCACGGTGCTAGTCTGGGGCGAGTTCGGTCGCACGCCGAAGATCAATCCAGTCGGCGGACGAGACCACTGGCCCGAGGTTGCGTGTGCGGTGCTCGCTGGTGGCGGCCTGCGTACCGGCCAAGTCATCGGTTCAACAAATCGCAATGCGGAGCACGCCAAAGATCGCCCGGTGACTTTCCAAGAAGTCTTCGCCACGCTGTATCACTCGCTGGGAATCGACGTGAATACGGCGACGATCAATGATCTCTCTGGTCGGCCCCAGTACGTCACCGACGGAGTGCTGCCGATTCGGGAGTTGGTTTGATCGGAAAGTGGTCGTCTCTTCCGCAATCAAGCGACGCTTACAAACCCCACTGAGTTTGTCTCAGTGGATTTGGGCTTTGCACTACGCCGTGACTTGGTCGAAATCGTAGTCGCGTAGTGCAAAAGCCGGTTACCACCGAGGCAAGCTCGGCGGGGCGATTGTTTGGCCGTTAGTTTGGGCGGATCGCTTTAGTTAGTCCGTCGATTTGCGTCTTCGTACGAGACTCGGTGACGGCGACTAACAGCCATTTTTTGGCGGACGCTCCGTGTTCCGCAGCGAGTGTTGGGAAGCGATCGAGTGCGGGGCCGATGTCAAAACCGGCGGCTCGCGCGCGAGCCGCGACATCAACCGCGTTGCCGGGGCATTTTACGACAAACTCTTTGAAGAACGGTGACTCGAAGGCAAGTTCGAGGTCTCTATTTCCCGTCAGTTGCTCGGCAGCGTAATGAGCTTTTTGGAACGACAATTCGCCAACCTCGCGCAAACCTTGCGGGCCGAGCAGCGAGAGGTATACCGTCGCTCTCAACGCCAACAAACCTTGGTTCGTGCAGATATTGGAGGTCGCTCGCTCACGGCGGATGTGTTGTTCGCGAGCGGATTGCAGTGTCAGCACGAAACAGCGTTTGCCGTTGCGATCGACCGTTTCGCCGACCAAGCGACCGGGCATCTGCCGCACAAACTCTTTGCGGCAAGCCATGATTCCGAGATACGGCCCGCCATACTGCAACGGGATGCCAAGCGACTGGCCTTCAGCAACGGCGATATCCGCTCCGTCTTCTGCCGGATTGCGTAACACTCCGAGGCTGATTGGATCGAAAACAGAAATCGAGAGCGCTCCGCGTTCTTTCGCGGCGGTAAAGATTTCTTTGATATTCTCAAGGCAACCGAAGAAATTCGGCTGCTGCACAATAACCGCCGCCGTGTGATCATCGATGAGCTTGGCGATGTCGTTCGGATCAGCGGTTCCGTTCGGAGTCGGAACGGTGACCACTTCACAGCCAAGATGCCGGACATACGTGTTGAGAGTGTCACGATATTCCGGGTGGACCGAACCGAGCACAACCACCTTGTCGTGCCGCTTGGTAATTCGCATCGCCATTAAAACCGCTTCGACGACCGACGAGGCTCCCTCGTACAAACTGGCGTTCGAGACATCCATGCCAGTGAGTTGGCAGATCAGCGTTTGATACTCGAAGAATGCCTGCAAACTTCCTTGGCTCGCTTCGGCTTGGTACGGCGTGTAAGCGGTGTAGAACTCGCTCCGGCCCGCGATCGTATCGACTGCCGCGGGAATGAAATGATCGTAGATGCCTCCACCGAGAAAACTGATTCGCCCGGAAGCCCCGACGTTTTGGCTCACGACGTCTCGCATGTGCGCTTCAAGTTCCAACTCCGTCATCGGTGCCGGTAACCTCAACGGACGATCCAGTCGCAACTCTTGTGGGATTTGATCGAACAGTTCATCCACCGAATTCGCACCGACTGCCTTGAGCATTTCGGACTGTTGATCGGGAGTATTAAAGAGATACGCCACGGAAGAGGCTCGCTTTCAATGGGTTTCAAAACGTAGCCACAAGCTGGCTGCTTGTCGCTACGAATGGGCGGCACATTCTTGTTGATAAGCGGAAGCATCGAGTAATGACGAGGCTTCCGCAGGATTACTGAGTCGCAACTTGACCAACCACCCGCGTCCGAAAGCGTCTTGTGAGAGCGCATCGAGATCGTTCGGCAAGTTGGAGTTCACTTCGATCACCTCGCCAGAGACTGGAGCGTACAAGTCACTAACGGCCTTCACGCTTTCGATCTCACCGAAGACTTCTCCTTTGGCGAACACTTTGCCGATGTTCGGCAGGCCAACATAGACGAGGTCCGTAAGTTCCTTCACAGCGAAGTCGGTAATCCCAATGGTGCCGACGTCACCCGCTATATTCAGCCACTCGTGAGTCTTCGCGTATTTCAGTGATTTCGTGTCCATGATAGTTTTTTCCGATCCTGTTGAGTTCGCGCTGGAGGCGATGTTGTTTTTTTCCAGGTAGCCGTCATCGCTCCGCGTGGCGAGCAGGTTGTTGGCCAACGCCTGATTTGGCGCTCGGCTCGTCACGCCGAGCGATGACGGCTACGTAAATGATGTCCAGGATCACGACTGATTGTCATTCGAGTTTTGTTCAAGCCGATCGAGTCGTTCCTGATGTCGGCCCCCTTCAAACTGAGTCTTCACCCACACCTCGGTCATACGAGTGATGAGTTGTTCCCCGAGCAGATCGGCGGAGAGGCACAACACGTTCGAGTCGTTATGACGGCGACTCATTTCAGCGGTCATGTCGTCATGGCAGAGTGCTGCTCGAACACCGTGATAACGGTTAGCGGCGATACTCATACCAATACCGGTGCCACAGACCAGGATGCCTCGCTCAACTTCGTGACCCGTGATTGCTTTCGCAACCTTGGCGGCATAGTCGGGGTAATCCACTCGGTCAGTGTTCGCTGGGCCGAGGTCGATCGCTTCGATCCCCATGTCAGCCAACTGGCGGAGAATTTTTTGTTTCACTTGGACGCCGCGATGGTCGCTGGCAACGGCGATTTTCATGATGGTCACTCAGGTCAAGAAAGGTGAAATCTCGAAGGCTTGTGCTTCGGGATTGTCGAAAGATCACAACAGTTCGTCGAGGATCTTTACTAAATGCTGTTCAATACTGTCAGCACACGAAGCATAGTGATTCCACCCGCCCCCGATCGGGTCAGAGATATCTTTTCCGTCACGGGCGAGGACTTGTACTCGATCGGCGGTATCGGGATGCCCACCCAATATCAGGTTTCGATGTTGATTGGTCAGTGTGTAACAGTAATCCGCTTGTTCGAGCAGTCGATCCGTCAACGGTTGACTGGCATGTGCCCGCAAGTCGAGTCCACGGCGGCGCATCATCTCGACCGATTCGGGGCTGGCCTGAGAACCGTAATCGGCGGCGAGTCCAGCGGACGCGACAATGTAGCCTCGTTTGGTGAGATCGAGGGATGTGCAATCCAACCGCTTAGCCAGCATGTCTCGGAATAGGGCTTCTGCCATCGGGCTGCGGCAAGTGTTTCCCGTACAAACAAAAACGATCAACTTGCACGCCGAGACCTGCAGCTTGTTTTCATTGAGTTGCCCGATCCGCTCAGTAGTCCAGCCATCGGCATTGATTCGGACCATTGAGGTAAGTGACGCAGAGGTCGTCGTTGAGGTGCTCGGCGCAGAAAACGGTGATGCTGCCGCCCGCTCTCTGACAACCAATTTCACGGCCTGCCATTTCGGATGCTCAAACTCCTCGTTCGCTGGAATGCCTGCGAGTTCGCGAATCATCAAAGGGCCGCGTAACAGCTTGCCAACCTCGCTCAGAACCGGATGGCTCGAAACTCGCGCCGAGAGTTCACCATCGGTGATGAGTGCTGTTCGAGCCCCAATTGGTAAGACCGACAAAAAACCAATCTCAGGATTTACTGCCGCTCGAATAACAAGCGGTCCCGGCCAACAACGTCGAGCAAAGCGAAATCCGACTGGAGCAAGCTGCGGCAAGTAATCAGCGACTTCTTCCGCTGACCTCAAGAGCAGAATCACGGGAGATGTTTCTAGCTCCAGCCGAGCCAGAAGCAAACTGGCCTCTTCGACCAGCGTAAATCCTGCGACAACAGGACCGGCTTCTGAAGGAAGCACGACCAACTCACCAGCAGATAAACACTGCACCGCGCGATGAACAACATCACGCCGGTCTGTGACCTCGCGCAGTTCGATGACCTCCGGCATTGTCCAACTACTCCAATGAATGAAAGAACTCGGCGAATATAGTGCTGCGGATGTAGCCCTTCAAGCAGCCGCTGGACTTGCTCAATTAGGCTCTGTTCGACGGATTATGGGCGGCATGAATCGGCTCATTGATCGAATTCAAAGTGGTGATTCGACATTTCTCGCATAAGCCAACTGGCGGAAATTCAGATTGACCGAAATTCGCTGGCGTCCGTTTGATTTGTACGAGCTCGACACTAGCAAATTTCGGAAGTTAGCGGAGTCTGTTTCGGTGAGAACTCTCGGAGATAAACTCTACATTGATCCATTCACAGCCTAGCTGTGCCATCCGAGGCAAAAAACCTCAAGTGCTTCCTGCGGACAAAAAGGAAGTGAAAGTCTCGCCCACCATTGGAATGTGTCGATCCAAGTACAGAGGACGAGTCATCTGGGGCGAAGTGACATCACAACGGATGAATTTTCCGCGTCGCCGCGATAGAACGCTCGTCGCATCTCGTTCAACAATCAAATTCAGTTGCGGTGCAAGCCGGGCTGTTCAGCGTATTGGGTTCGCCGATCAAACATGACGCAGCATGAGTTACCTCGCCCTAAACGTCCTGCCTTGCATAAGCGAGCCTTTCGTCGGCTCGTGGAATTTCGAGGCTTTCAACGAGTTCCATTGAACCAGTATCGCACGAAGATTCGCAGTCTCTACGACGGCCCGGCGGGGGGCTTCTTGATGCTGGCGAGCATGGTCTCGCTGCATCAACCACTGATGGGGCGAGTGCTCAAGAAAGGGAACTTTGATCTCGGTCGCTTTCAGAGCATTCTCGATGTCGGTTCGGGGGCGGGCCAGATCCTCGGTCACTTGCTCAAGCACACGCATCCGGAAGTAAGAATTGTGGCGTGCGACCTCTCACCGCAGATGCTTCGCCGAGCACGCACGCGACACACTCGCACAGATTCGAGACCGTGGTACGTCGCTGCGGACATGATGCATTTGCCGTTTCCGGACAATTCGTTCGACTGCGTAACGTGCGGCTATGTTCTGGAATATCTTCCTGATCCAGCACCTGGATTGGCCGAAATGCGTCGAGTCCTCAAACCCGGCGGAAGCTTGCTGCTCGCCGCAACAGAAGATACTTACACCGGCTTCATGAACGGTCGCATGTGGAAGTGCCGAACGTTCAATCGCGATGAACTCCGAAATGCCTGCAATCAAGCTGGACTCCCGTGGAATCGCCAGTTGTGGTTCACGAAGGCCCACGAGTTCCTCAAACTCGGCGGAATCATTGTTGAGGCGGTCAAAGAACCGAATGGCTAGTGATGGACAGTCCGAAAACGATTCTATTCGTTGTGCTCGGTGCCGTAGCGGCGTGGTTTGTCGTCGCCTGGATTCGGTTGGCTAAAAAACATCGATCGGAAAGTCTTACTGCGGAACAACAACAGACGTCGTCTCATGCCGTATTAGCATTTGTCTGCGCGTTCTTTGATACGCTCGGCATTGGTTGCTTTGCACCGACGGCTGCGGCATTCAAGTTTCGCGGCTCCATTCCCGACGAGAAAATCCCAGGGACGCTCAATGTCGGCTATGCGATTCCTACGATCGCCCAAGCATTTATCTACATCGAGTCGGTCGAAGTGGATTTCACGACGCTTGCGTTGATGATTGGCGCAGCGGTGCTCGGCAGTTGGCTGGGGGCAGGCTTTGTTGCTCATTGGTCACGACGAAAAGTTCAGATCGGCATGGGTGTCGCATTGCTGGCGGCGGCAACTCTGATGTTGATGAAGCAGTTCAACTTTTTCCCTACCGGCGGTGAGGCACTCGCGCTAAGCGGAGTTTGGTTGGGGGCGGGCCTTGCCGCCAACTTTGCCTTGGGCGCGTTAATGACATTGGGAATCGGTCTGTATGGCCCCTGCTTGATCGTGGTTAGCCTACTAGGAATGAGTCCGCGAGCGGCGTTTCCAATCATGGCTGGCTCGTGCGCATTTCTCATGCCGATCGGTGGCCTACGGTTCGTTCGCGAGGGAAGTTGTAGTTCCAGAACGGCGATCGTGATGACGTTGGCCGGAATCCCGGCGGTGCTGATCGCGGCATTTCTCGTGAAGCAGTTGCCGTTGGAATACGTTCGCTGGCTGGTCGTCATCGTTGTGACTTACGCGGCGACGATGATGTTGAAGTCAGCACTAACCGCAACAACCGATTGAATGATGGCGCTATTGTGGCCGCTCTTTGAGCGAGCCACATGACTCGACCGGTGGTCTCCCAAATCGCATTGAGACCTATGGTCAACAAAGAAGGACGCTCGGTCGGAAACCGGCCACAAGACGATCCAGAATAACTAGAGAGAGACCAGTCATGAACCACGATCACGCACAACAAGCGGCCGAATTACTTTGGAAGACATGGACCGAAGAGCGGCGCATCGACGCAATTCCGGAAACTCTGAGGCCAATGTCGCGAACAGACGGGTATCAAATTCAACGGCAGTTGGCGGAACAATCTGGCCAAGCAACGGTTGGTTGGAAAATTGCAGCGACGAGTATTGCCGGTCAGAAGCATCTGCAAGTCGATGGCCCGCTGGCCGGTCGTCTGTTGGCGAATCGAGTTCATTCCAATGGGGCACCAATCGTACTTGGCGGCAACGCCATGCGAGTTGCCGAAGCAGAGTTTGCGTTTCGTCTTGGTCGCGATCTACCGCCGAGACCACTGCCTTATGAACTGGCCGAGGTCATGGCAGCAATCGACACATTGCATCCGGCAATTGAGATTCCTGATTCGCGTTACAACGACTTCTGCATTGTCGGTTCCCCGCAACTCATTGCTGACAATGCGTGTGCTCACCACTTCGTCTTGGGTACCGCGACAACCACTGACTGGCGTTCGATCGACCTCGCCGCACACGTCGTTCGAGCAGACCATAATGGCATCAAGATTCGCGATGGAATTGGTGCGAACGTTCTGGGCGATCCGCGTCAGGCGATGACTTGGATTGCGAATGAACTCCGCCAGCACAACATTGGTCTTCGCGCGGGAGATGTCGTCACAACAGGGACCAGCATCGTGCCGATCCCCATTCAACTCGGCAGCCACATCCTCGCCGACTTCGGTAGCATCGGGATCGTGACGACGAATCTGATTTGATGACTGCGAGGGCTCACATGACTGATGGACTGTCGCGACGCCGGTTTTTACTGGCGACACTTGGCTCTGCGGGCATCTCACAATGCTCTTTGTTAAATGCTTCCCGGCTCGTGGCCGACGAGAAGTTGCCGGTGCCGCCGCGTGAGAAATTGCCGATTGCAGCCGTGATCACAGTTTATCGACAGGGATCACACGCCGACGTCATTGTGGGTAAGGTGCTAGAAGGCTGGGCTCAGGACGGCGGGTCGGGGCCAGATTTGAAACTGGTGTCGCTGTTTGTCGATCAGATGGGAGACGACGATCTGAGTGTGTCGTTGGCGAAAAAGCATGGGTTTCGTGTGTCAAAGACAATTCGAGAGGCGCTCACGCTGGGGAGCGATTCGCTCGCCGTGGCCGGTGTGTTGTCGATTGGTGAGCACGGTCATTATGCGAACGTCCCTGAGACACAACAGAATATGTACCCTCGGCGGCGGTTCTTTGATGAGATCGTGGCGACGTTTAAGGATTGTCACAAAGTGGTCCCGGTCTTCAACGACAAGCATCTGTCGTATGCGTGGGATGACGCAAAGCACATGTATGACACGGCTCGCGAGTTACGTGTTCCTTTCATGGCTGGCTCGTCAGTCCCTGTCGCGTGGCGTAAGCCGTCAACAACGGTTCCGCTTGGCTCGGAAATCACTGAAGCGATTGCGCTGGGACATGGCGGACTGGAGGCGTACGGCTTTCATTCCCTCGAAGGGATGCAGTGTCTGATGGAACGCCGTAAGGGAGGCGAGACTGGAGTCAAATCGGTGCAAGCGGTGACGGGCGAGGGCATCTGGCAAGCAGAGAAAGCGGGCCGTTGGTCGCGAGCTTTGTTTGATGCGGTCGTTGATGCCACGCCCACTCCTTACAACGGCAAGCGACCGCGTCCGCAGCAAATGGCACAGGACGCAGTCTTTTACTTGATCGAGTATCGCGATGGCACAAAAGCAACCATCGCGATGAATACTGGCTTCGCTCACGAGTTTGCCTGCGCGGTATCAGTACGTGGAATGAAAGATCCGTTGGCTCTTACTTACGCTCTGGAGGAGACGCCACCTTACCGCCACTTCGAGCATCTTCTCCGCGCGATCGAACAGATGATTCACTCCGGCAAGCCCCCCTACCCTGTCGAGCGAACGCTACTGACAACGGGCATTCTCGATGCGGCCTTACACAGTCTGGCAGACAAGAACCGCCGGTTGGATACGCCACATTTGGCTGTTGCCTACGAGTCCGGCGATTGGCCATTTGCAAAAGGATTGCCAGGACCGTCCTGACGTAGCGGTAAGCTGTCAGATTGCCATCTCGTTCTGTTCTTATCGGCTCGTTCTGTTCTTATCGGCTCGATCTGTTGAAGACGGTTCACTTGTTGGAAGAAGCTCACAAGGTGGCAGCTTGTGGCTACGGTTTCGCATTGGTCGCAGCTTCACGCAGTAGACTGAGCGCGGTTTCGACGACTATCTCGCCTCCGCCGGGTTGTAGCGCAGAGTTCGTGACTTCGTAGCTGCCACCGGCGTATGCCGCGCGATTGGGGATGTAGATTGATTCGACATGGTTGGCGAGTTCGATGACCAATGTCGTCTTGAACGGCGAGCCCTGTTTGATTGCCAAGCCCAGCTCAACGAAGATCTCGCCAGGGAGGCAGACGATGGCAACGTCATGGCCGATCGTCATAACGGTCACACTGACGGGCAGCGAGTCACCGATCCCAGCGAGCGAACGGCTCAGTCCCCAAGTGATGTGCTCAGAAGTATTCGCGAACGGTTCGCGGTGTCGCAGTTGGTCGAGCATCAATTTCTTATACGCGGTGACGTGGTCCAGGAAATCAACCGGTTGCTTACGACTGGCGAGATCAAGAATCTTGAGCGAACGTGCGACCTCTTCTTTCGTCACGTCTTCCAGCGCCAGCTTTACGGCACGCGATTTCACGACGAGATCCGTCCGTTCGATCTTCTTCAATTCGCCAAGCTGCTTATGAATCGACTCTCCGATTGAATTGCCGATGAAGTCCGCTTTGTTCCGCACTTTGCTGCGAGGGTTGGCGTGATTGATGTCGCCGCAGCACCCGGTTGCAAAGATTGAGACAACGTCCGAGCCAATCGCTTTTCGCAGAGTCTGTTCAATAAAGTACGGGTAATCGGCACTCCATTTCATTCCGCCAACGGTGTCGAGATGCAGCGCGAAGTTACTCACGACGCCGAGTGGCTTGCCACTCTCATCGCGCAAACTCAACAACGCGATCTCTGGATCAATCGGCCCGGCAGCCCGAACGACATCGGGATTATCGTGACTCATCCAAGTCCGCACGCTGCCGTCACGCATGACCGAACGGCGATTGAACGACACGGGAGTTGTCTGCGTCGCCGAGCCACATTCCAGCGTCGCGACTTTCGCTCCGGAGTGGGCGACGTCGATGACCTCCACCAAATTGTTGATGAGCTTCTCGATGTACGCTGCACGCAACGGGTCTTGCTTCTCGTTGCCGAGCTTCAACCACAGTTCCTTCATGTAATCCGGAGCGGTATGCGAGTGCGTGGCCGAGATCACGATGTGCTCAGCGGGGATACCGGTTTTTTCAGAGGCTCGTTGGCGAACGGCTTGAGACAGGTCTGTGGCAATCCCAATCAAGTCGCAAACGACCAATGCGGCTTCGGCTCTGGCATCTCGAAAGACAATCGCCTTGGCCTTTAGCTCATCAACGGTTCCATCCGCCAATCGTTCGTGATAGTAACCCGCAATCGGGAAGCCGACTGGTGGCGTAATATCAGCCTCTGCCACGCCGACTCGCAATGAATCAGCGGGGAAGCCATTTGTCGGACAAGCGATGAGCCAGAGAACGCACACCACAAAATGACTCAGAAAGAACCGACGGCATAAAACTTGCCGCATGGAAACAAACAACAGCATCTTGTTGGCCCTCAAAAGCGATTCGATCAAGCAGAACTTAATGTGAGGTGACCTGCACACTTCACTGGCAGTCACCGCTGAGGTCAAGCGATTGATTGAGCACGCTCACAAGCTGGCAGCTTGTGCTACGAGTTCCAACGAAAAAGCCCATGCCAAGTGGCATGGGCTTCATTCGTTCTCACATTTTGCTTCGATCAAGATTCGACTAGCAGAACGTGTTGAGTTTCACATCGTTGAGCGTCTCGTCGATCTTGTCGAGGCAGCTCGCGTCGATGACGATGTCACGTCCAAGGTTGCCGGAAATCGTATCGGTCCCCGCTTCACCGTTGACGTAGTCGTCGCCAGTGCCACCCACGACGATGTCGTTGCCGTCACCACCGAGCAAGCTATCGTTGCCAGCTTGACCGAGGATGGTGTCGTTACCGGCTCCTCCATTCATCGTGTCTTGGCCATCGCCGCCAGCCATCTTGTCGTTGCCGAGACCGCCCAGCATCGAATCGTCGCCATCACCGCCGCACAGCGTGTCATTTCCGCCGTTGCCGATCAACGTGTCGTTGCCGATGCCACCGTCGATGTTGTCATCACCAGACTGTCCGTCGATTTTGTCAGCTCCGCCACCACCAGTGATAGTGTCGTTGCCCGCACCACCGAGTGACGTGTCGTTGCCTCCTTGGCAATCGAGAGCATCGTTACCTGCATCACCATCGAGGGTGTCGTTGCCACCATTGCCACGGATGATGTCATTGCCTTCATCACCGTGGAGGATGTCGTTTCCCTCCACGAATGCTGGAGGAGCACCTGGGTCGGTATCTGTATCACCAACGATAATGTCGTTACCGAGTCCACCGCGCACCGAGTCGTTGCCAAGACCAGCCGTGACACTGTCGTTGCCAGCTCCACCGACAATGGTGTCGTTGCCGTCGTTACCCAGCAGTGTGTCGTTCTGGTTGCCACCGTCGATGAAGTCATCGCCAAGGTTTCCGTCGATGGCGTCGAAGTCGTCGTCTCCGAAGAGCGAATCGTTGCCGACACCACCATTGATGCCGTCTCCACCACTGTTGCCGTGGATCGTGTCGTTACCGCTATGACCACTCAATGTGTCGCTGCCACCACCACCGAAGATCACGTCGTTACCGCCGTTGCCTCGGATCGTGTCACCATCGGCATCGCCATTCAGCGTGTCGTTTCCGTCGGGAGTGAGGTCAACTTCATCGTCGCCGGTGAGGAGGTCATTTCCGTCCCCGCCGCTCATGTTGTCGTCACCTTCGTTGCCGGTGAGTTGGTCGTTTCCGGCTCCTCCGCTGACGTTGTCGTTGCCAGTTCCACCAAACGCGGAGTCATCGCCCGCACCAGCATTGATCGTGTCGTTACCAGATCCACCCAGGATGCTGTCGGCGCTGGCGGTACCGATGAGCGTGTCGTTTCCAGCTCCACCATCAATCGTGACGTCGAAGTGAGTCAGGATAACCGCGTTGCCGTTGATGCGGTCGTTGCCATCACCGCCGAGCAACAAGATGTCGCT
>JAPLNX010000513.1 GCA_026400935.1 Planctomycetia bacterium
CAACAACAACCGAATGATCGCCTGTGCTTCAGGCGTTTGTCTCGCAATCAGTTCTTCCGTGACGACCGACGACATCACCTACTGATCGCAGAAAATCCCAAATAACGCGAGATCATTTTAGAATCCGTGAACGATTACCTCCGTAGCTGTCCGCAACTAATAGGTTTGATTGGTGCAACGAGAAGCGTATCCGAGGTGGAACATTCTTAACAATTTATTTTAAGCAACGTTCAGGACAATGCGATGTTCTCAATGCTTACGCACTGGTGGTCTATCTTGAGATTCCGTTTTGGCGGTGTGGATATTCGATGTCGTGTACTTCGCGACGCAGGCGATGCCGGACATTACCGATCGCTTGCCTTGATCATTCAAGCGTTAAACGATTGCGACACCTATGTGCGACAGGAGGCAGCGCGCCAGCTTGGCGGTTATTCGCACCCTACGGCCGTCGGCGCGTTAATTCGTGTTTTGGATGATGACGATTATCACCTAGTGTGGAGAGCGATCGAGTCGTTAGGGCGAAGTCGTACCGTACAGTCCGTGATACCGCTGATTAAAATGATGAATAGTACGAACAGGACGTCAGCCGCCAAGGATGCGTTGGTGAAGATCGGCAAGCCAGCGATACCTTATCTTGTTCGGAGCATACGGACTTCTGGTGGCGACACAGATGCTACTGATGTCCTTGCAGCAATTGGTGACGACGCTGTTCATTATCTCGCCTCTTGCTTGAAGAGAGCAGATGTAGCCGTTGGCACTGCAGCAGTGATTGTGTTCGAGAAACAACGAGCAGTCGAGGCGATCTCAACGGCGATGACAACTCAACATCAGGAAGTGCGTCACGCCGCAATTCTCGCAATGAAGTCGCTGTGCGAAGATCCCGATGAACGACTTCTCAAGCCGCTTCTGAAGGCGGTAGGTGATTCGGATTCATTCATGCGAAGGGTTGCGGCGAGTGCTTTAGGAAAACTCCGTAACAAGCGTGCGAAGGAAGCCCTCATTAAGCTACTCAACGATACGGACGCTGAAGTCCGGTCTGCGGTCGTCCGGTCATTTGGTTCGCTAGGGGCAGCGGATGCACTATTGGTAGCGTTGCACCATTCCGATCCTCAAGTAAGAGTACTTGCAGCAAGTGAGTTGCCTGTCAGATGTGGAATCGCAGCTCCGTTTGAAGAATTGATCGCTGCGCTGGATGATGAGGAGCCGGAGGTGCGATGGAAAATCGCATGTCTAATCGCGAAGTACCGAGACCCGAGAGTTAAGGAACTGTTCATGGTACGCCTCGAAGATCCAGACCCAACTGTACGGTGTGTTGTGCTGAATTGTTTGGCACAACATGGTGGTGTAAAAATCAACGTGTTTCTGCGCGCGTTGAATGATGACGACGCAGACGTGCGAATGAGAGCTATCGATATTGTGTGCAAAAGAGGACACAAGAACGCGGTCTCGATTCTTGTTTCAGCGCTTGGCGACAAGTCCCGAAAAGTCCGAGTTGCGGCGGTTACTGAGCTCGGCAGGCTTGGCGATTCCGCCGTTGGTCATCGCCCTCGGAGACAACTCGATGAGTATCTGGATGGCTGCTGGGGCAGCGTTAGAGAGACTGAAATGGCAACCTACCACTCCCGTAGATCGCGGTCGGTTTGCAATCGCTTGCAACGATTTGTCCCGCTTCGATTCCGACAATGAGGCGTTTTCTGCGACCCTTCCAGATCTGTGTGCGTGGATAAGGAAGGAAGAGGGAGGGGTAAGAACTTTCAATGAACTTGAACGAATCGTGAAAAAACAGGCGAAGAACCTATCAGCAAATCGCTTGCAGTTTCTTTTGAATCAATCTTTCTTCATGGAGCCAAAAAAGGAATGGACATTCAGTGCTTTTCATCGCGGATCCTTAGATAACTCTGAAGAGGATTATTATGAGGATGTGACGGAAAGATACGACGGAACAGAGTTGCTCCGACTCATCGAATGCGAATTGGCTTCACGTTTTCAGATGTGAAAAAGTAAAACTGCTACAGCCATCGAAAAACGTGTATGCCCCCTGACGCTTTCAAATTACAAGCGAATCCTGCCCAACTTTGTTTCGGAGAAGTGTCGTGACCTCATCCATTCAGCTTGATCGTCGTGCGGTGCTCAAAGGTTTGGCGGGGGTCACGCTGGCTCTGCCGTTGTTGGAGGCGATGGGGAAGGAAGTCGCGGCGAAAACTCCGCGGCGGTTCTGTGCGATGTACACGGCCAACGGCATGTCGTTGCCGAATCCGAAGCATGGGATCGACGAGTGGAGCTGGTTCCCCAAGACCGAAGGCCGATCGTTTGAGTTTGGAAAATCGACCGAGCCGCTCAAGGCGTTTCGGGAGAAGCTCAGTTTTCTCGGTGGCCTGCATCATCCGAACGGGACCAAGGCCGACCCGCACCTCTGCTCGGATATGTGGCTGACCGGTGCTCCGCTGCACAACCCGAAGCCCGGTATGTTCAACTCGGTGGCGCTCGATCAAATCGTAGCTCAGCACACGAAGCAGTTCTGTCGACAGCCGTCGCTCGTTCTGTCGATCGATGCGGGGGTCGGCTTTTTGTCACGTACGGGAACGATCTCGTACAACCTCGAAGGGAAGCCGATCCCGGCGGAAAACAATCCGCGTCGCGTCTTCGACCGGCTGTTTCGCGGCGACAAGGCGTCGCTCGCAACACAGCGCGAGCAACTCCGGCGACGCATCAAATTGGTCGATGCAGTGCTGGAAAGCTCGAAGTCGCTCAACAAGAACCTGGGCCAATCCGACCGCGAGAAGATGGATCAGTACCTCACGTCGCTGGACGAAATCGAGGCTCGGTTGACCGCGTCGGAGAAGTGGATCGACATCCCGCTCAAGAAACAGGACTACTCGCATCTCAACTTGGACGCGACTTCCGAAGGGGAACCGCGCGAGTACTACCGCAACATGTTCGACCTGATCGCGCTAGCGTTTGACGCGGACATCACTCGGTCGGTGACATTCATGCTCAATCGAGAAGATGGCATGGGAGTCAGTGACACATTTCCGATTAAGCTGGGCTTGGGCCGGACGCACCACAATCTGTCACACGCTGAAGACAAGGATGGCCAACTCGCCTTTGCCAAATACGACTTGTTTCTCAGCGAACAGATCGCTCACTTCTTGGGGCGGCTCGAAGAATTCAAAGATGACTCCGGCAGCGTGCTCGACAACACGGTTGTGTTCTTTGGCAGCGGTGCGAGCACGACTCACTACCCCAAGAATCTCCCGACACTCGTCGCAGGTGGGGCCAACATGGGACTCAAGCACGGAACATTCTGGCGTGGCAAAGACGCGAGAATGTCGAACGTCTTTCTTAGCATCTTGAGGTCAATCGGAATTGAGCAAGAATCCTTCTCCGATAGCACCGGCACCGTCAGCGATTCGATCTTCGGCGCGGTCTAGCAATTCAGACTGAGCGATTTCCACCGCTAAGGCACAATGTTCGCGAAGGAATGCCAAAAAAACATTGCTCATAATTATTGAGCCTGAAATTTTTGACGATCACGAGCCAATGGTTATCTCCCGAATTACTTTGCCGTCCTTTGTGCCTTGGCGGTGAATCTCATTGTCTGAGCAACGTCGCGATGCACCACCTCACGCCAAAATATCGCGGAGGACATTGCCATGCACGTCGGTCAGGCGAAAGTCGCGGCCGCCGTAGCGGTAGGTGAGTTCTTCGTGATCGACACCGAGTTGATGCAGCACCGTGGCCCACATGTCGTAGATCGTGCAGGGCTTTTCGACGGCGTAGTAACCGAGTTCGTCAGTACCTCCGTAAATCGTGCCCCCTTTCACGCCGCCACCGGCGAGCCACACGCTGAAGCCGTAGGGGTTGTGATCGCGACCGTCGCTTCCTTGAGAGAACGGCGTGCGACCGAATTCTCCGGCCCAGACGATGAGCGTGTCCTTCAATAAGTCGCGACGACGCAGGTCTTCGATCAGCGCGGCGATCGGTTGATCGACTTGATTGGCCATCGCGCCGTGACCTTGCTTGAGCGCTCCGTGCTGGTCCCACGGATTAGCAGCGCCGCCGGCTCCAATGTTTTTCGTCAGGCAGCTCAGTTCGATGAACCGCACGCCGCGTTCGATCAAACGTCGAGCCAACAGGCATTGCCTCGCGTAGGCCGACTTGTCGGCGTCATCAGAGTCCAGGCCGTAGAGCTTGTGAGTCTCTGGAGTCTCGCCCGATATGTCGCAGAGTTCGGGCACGACCGACTGCATGCGGAACGCCGTCTCGTAGTTGCGGATCGCGGCTTCGACTTGAGCGTCCGTTGCGGTCTCTTCCAAGAAAGGGTGATCGAACTGACGGACGAAGTCGAGCCGTCGTCGCTGAGCCGCTTGAGGGTCTCGCGGTCGGATGTTGCGGATGGCTTCGCGTTGATCGGCCTTCAAGATCGAGCCTTGATGTTGGCCGGGCAGGAAGCCGTTGCTAAAGAGGCTCACTCCGCCGTGCGGTGGCACCGCCGAGCCGCTTTGCAGCACGACATAGCCGGGCAGATCGCGATTCTCGGTACCGAGCCCATACGCGGCCCATGCTCCGGCACTGGGATAGCCCATCGTGGGAAAGCCGGTGTGCATGAAGAAGTTGGCCTGAGCATGCTCGTTCAGCGGCGAGGTCATCGAACGGACGATGGCCAGTTCATCCACGACCTTCGCCGTGTGAGGAAACATACTGCTGACCGGAATGCCGCTCTTGCCCGACTGAGTGAATTCGAACGGGCTGCCCATGATGTTGCCGTTGTTGTTGAACATGGTCCGTTCAACTTTCACGGGCATGGGCTTGCCGTGATCTCGTTGCAGCCGAGGCTTTGGATCGTACGAGTCAACGTGCGAAACTCCTCCGGACATAAAGCAGAAGACCACATGCTTGGCCTTCGGCGCGTGATGCGGTTTCTTGAGTGCGGCACCGCTGGGAAAATCGCTGTTCGCACCGCTGGCAGTCTCGGACAACAGCCCGGCTAATGCCGCCGCACCAAAGCCGGTCGAGCAGGTTTGCAGCATGCGGCGACGGGAGTATTGAGCTTCAAAATTTGTGTGGTGTTCCATGACTTCGATCGTCCTGCATTTTCGCCCCAAAGGGGCAGCCATCTGCCAGCCCAGGGCAACGCCCTGGGTCATGAATTTGAATCGACTATCCAAGCCCTGAAAGGGCAACACTATTGGCGGGACCGGAGTAGGGCCGCCCCTTCAGGGCTTCAAAAACTGTTACGAACTCCAACCCAGGGCGGCGCTACCGTTGGTCGCTTGCCCTGGGCTGACTTAGTGATGCCCCTTTGGGGCGAAATTCAAATGCTTCCTCACGTCACGATGACTCGTCACTTCAAATAGACAAACTCTTGGAACGTAAACAGTGCGTGGGCGAGGTCGGTCCAGATGGCTTTGTCGTTCAGGGATTCGGGGATGGGGCCGAGGGCTTCGATGTCTCCTTCCAGTGTCTTCAGGCGACTGCGGGCGGAGCTGATATGTTCGCGTTCGGTGGCGGTGAGCGCGGCGAGGACTTGAGTTTCCGAGACGAAGTACGGGACCGACTTTGATGTCGCTTGGATTTCGTGGGCGGTTAAGGCGCGGTCGTAGAGTTGGGCTCGCAGGATCTTGCCAGCGAGCATCCGATTGCCGCCGGCGGGTAGGTGTCGCACTCCGAAGCTGACCACCGTTTGACCGGCTTTGAATTCGATCGGGCCGTTGCTCTTGTAGGGCTTGCCGTAAGGCTGACCGTCTCGATAGCCGACGATCTGGCCGTCATCGTGATAGGCGATCGCGACATGCACGGCTCGGTTCGCGGCGTCTTGATCGGCGGGGCCGTTGAAGGATTGAGTCCTCGCGAAATTGTTGCTGCCCGACATCCAGTGACGCGCGTTCTGCTCGGCGAAGACGATCGAATCGAAGACGACTCCGTCGGGCGTTTGAATGGTCATCACGCCGCCGGCTCGTTGATCGAGATTGTCGAGTTGCACCCACGCTTCGAGCGTCTTGGCTTTGATCGTTTGCTTGAGCGGCGAGGTGACGGCATAGCCTTGCCCCTTCACGGCGAGGGCTCCGCCTTCCAACTTCGCACCGGCTCGGGCTTCCGCATGCGCGGCTCCGGCGATGTCTTGCAGGTCGGACTCAAACTCCCAGTGACCGATTGGCTTTGGGACGACTTGCTCGCCCGCATCGGTCTTTTGTTTGGCCGCTTCGAGCAATCGAGTTCGAGTCGGCTCGATCAGCTTTTGGATCGCGGCCTGCTGCTGGTCCATCTGCTCGCGAAGTTTTTTGATTGCGGCAACTTGCTCGACATGACGCGACTTCGTTTCGGTGAGATACGCCGTCATGCGGTTGATGTCGGCAGCTTGAGCCGGTCGACCGAAGGCGGTTACGAACATGCTTTGCAGCCGAGCTTCATCGGTCTTTGATCGCTCATCGGTGAGCACTCGCGCGGCCCAGTTCGCGGCCAGCGATGCGACTCGATCATCATTCATCAGCGTCAGCGATTGAGCCGGAACATTGGTCGCATCGCGTCGGCCCGTCGCGCTGAACGGCTCAGGGAAATCGAAGGCTCGCAAGAACGGATCGAGCGCGTTGCGAGTCACTCGCACATACACGCTGCGGCGCGGCGAGTTGCCGTCGGTCGGCGCTCCGAACAACTCGCGGTTCAAACTGCCTGAGACCGTCAACAGTGAATCGCGAATTGCTTCCGCTTCGAGCCGTCGGATGAAGGCATGCGAGAGCAATCGATTGTCGGCATCGACTTGCAGTGCTTTGGCCGAAGGTCGCGAACTCATCTGCCAGGTCTTCGAAGTGACCAAGAACCGCAGCATGTCTTTGATGGAACCGTGTTGCTCGATGAAGCGCGTCGCGAGGAAATCCAGCAACTCGGGATGAGTCGGCTCGGAACCGAGCTTTCCAAAATTGTCGGGCGTCGCGACGAGGCCGCGACCAAACGCATGATGCCACAGCCGATTAACGATGACTCGGCGAGTGAGCGGGTTTTCAATTCGGAGCAGGTCTTCGGCGAGCTGGCGTCGTCCGCTGAGCGGCGTCTGATACGGCGTCGCGTCGATCGCTTCGAGGAATCGTCGCGGCACAGCGGCTTGAGGTTGCTTGTGATTGCCGCGCGCGAACAGCCGCTGATTGCGACCGACGGTCTCTTCCAAACCGGGCACGCGCGTCGGCACGACGATCTCTTCTTCCAAGCGTCGGTACTCGACAACGAGCGGCTTGGCGGTCGGCAGATCGTTCAACGAATTGCTCAGCAAACCTTGCTTCAAACAGGCATCGAGCAGTTGAGCTTGAGCATCACTCGCAGTGCCCGCTTGCCAGGCGCGAACGGCAGTCGCGACGGCTCGCGTTGTGAGTTCGGCTAAGTCCTCAAACGACTGCGGCGGAGTCTTCGTCGCTTCATCAAAGATCGCATCAAGGAACTCGCGCGACGCCGTCGGCGGCCCAGCTTCACCCTTCTTCTGAATGACTGCCTCGCGCACTCCGAACCATGATCGGCCTTCGTTGTTGACCATCAGCGGAGCGTCTCGGCCCGCTGTGACTTCGACATGAATCTCGTCGCCGTTCCAATAGGTGAGGTCGAACTTCTGCCACTTCCATTCGTTCGACAAACCGGCGACGGGGAAGACCGTGCCGTTGCGCGGATAGTCCTCGACGACATACCGAGTGCTCGCACCACCATCGCCAATGACTTGCAGCCAGAGGTCGTATGCTGCATCGAGCTTCATTCGGCGCGATGACAACCGCGCCGGATGCTTCGGCGACAACCCATGCGAATATACGCCCGACGGATAGATGCCGTTGATCGCGTTCTCGCCCGAGGTCGCAATCGCGAACTCACCGGCGGTTGAAGGTTTGCTCGGCAAGCCCGTCCCTGCGCGGAACCATGTCGCGTAGTCGTCACGAGCCGCCGTCAAATCCCACCGCTTCCAATAGGCGCGACGAGCGTGCTCATCGCGCTGTTGACGATCACTCTTCCAAGCCACGACTTGCTTCTGCCAAGCGTCCGCGAACGAAGCACCGCCGCTCGTTTCTTTGCGCAGCACGAACCACGGATGCAGCAGTTGATTCGGCTTCTCAGCCTTCACAGTCGGGCCGTCTTTGTCGAGCAGCGTCCCTTTCAACTTCGACTCAGCGCCCAACCAATCTGCCACCACCGCCGCGCGAATCTGGGGCTTGAGTTGCGACAACTTCTCGCGATGCAGGTCGAGCTTCTCGGGCATGTCGATGACGTTTCGGCCCGGTCGGCATGAACCCAATACTCCGAAGAGCGCGTAGTAATCCTTCTGACTGATCGGATCGAATTTGTGATCGTGGCAGCGGGCACACGACACCGTCAGACCGAGGAACGCCTTCGAGAACGCGTTGATCTCGTCGTCGATGAAGCGGACCTTTTCATCGAGTGCGTCAGTCGGCGCGAAGCCATGAAACACCATTCGCCAATGAGCGGGACCAATCATCGACTCGTTGATTCCCAGCGTCGCATTGATGCGCGGTCGCTCCAGCAGATCGCCCGCAATATGCTCGCGCACGAGCTGGTCGAACGGCACGTCGGCATTCAGAGCGCGGATCAAGTAGTCGCGATAGACCCACGCATTGTCGATCGCCGGATCGCCTTCTGAACCATGTGAGTCCGCATACCGAATCCAGTCCATCCAATGCCGAGCCCACCGCTCACCAAAGTGCGGACTGTCGAGCAGATGATTCACCAGCTCGGCATAACCATTCGGCTGCCTGATCTTCGCCGTCCATTTTTCGACTTCGTCAGTACTCGGCGGCAGTCCGATCAACACCATGAAGAGTCGTCGCACGAGCGTCTGCGGATCGGCGACATCATTCGGTTCAAGCTGCTGCTCTTCGAGCTTTGCTACCACAAAACGATCGACCGGATGTGCCGACCACTTTTCGCTTTCGCTCTTCACAACCGGCGGAGCGACAGCTTGCAGCGCTTGAAAGCTCCACCACTTCTTTCGCTTTTGGAGGATAGTTTCCCAAGACGTTGCCTTCGCGAGCTCATCAACCGACGGCGCCTGATCGCGAGGATCAGGAGCCCCCATCGCGATCCACTTCTCGAAGTCCGTGATGATCGCTTTGCTGAGCTTCGCTCCGCCCTTGGGCATCTTCACGCCATCAACTTCATGCCGCAGGATGGCCAGCAACCGACTCTCGCTCTGCTTACCCGGAACAACGATCGCGCCCTCATCGCCACCCTTTAACAACGCCGCTCGATGATCAACCGCCAGCCCGCCCTCCGCCGACTTCGCCGAGTTATGGCACTCATAACACTGCTCGACGAGCACCGGCCGAATGCGCGTCTCAAAGAACTCCCGCTGCTCTGCGGTGGGCTCGGCGGCAAGTCCAATCAATGGAGTCGCCATCAAAGTCGCCACGAAAAGACTCAGTCCAACGATATTCCTTAAACCATGTCGCTGCACAGCAGAGCTCCGCTTGTCAGGCCGTAGAACAGGCGGCTCGCCTGCTTCTTCCGCATCATCGTTGGACATTCGGGAATGGCAAGCAACAGTAGCGCAAGCTGCCAACTGGCTTTTGATTTTCGGCTCTCCGCCAAGTGTGTTGAAATGCAGACTTTTCACGCAGAGGCGCGGAGTTCGCAGAGAAGACCGATCTTCTGTGCTCTTCATACTCTGCGGTCCCTGCGTCTCTGCGTGAAACCTCTTCCTGAGTCACCTGATCCAGCACAGATGGCGGAGAACCTGATTTTCAAGCTCGGCTTGTACTACGGAAACATCACCGGACTCGCATTCACGGGGAAATCGGATTCGGCATAGACTCCCGCTGTTTCCCACAACCACGGCCTGCGACGGATCGCGAACATGGTGAGTCACGGAAGAATTCGGTCGAGCAGACTTTGCGTCCAATGGTTTGTTGCCTGGGTCTTGCTTATCTGCACCGGCAGCCTGAGTGCGGCTGAGCCGTCACCCATTCAAGACGACGCGACATTACGCGACATCGCAATGATCGGCGAAAAGCTTGCGTGGGTGGTTGGCGATCATGGCGCGATGTGGAAGACGACCGATTCGGGTGTGACTTGGAAGTTCGTGTCGACGAACACGTTCGCACATTGGCAAAGCGTCTGTTTTCTGACCGATCGCATCGGCTGGATTGCTGGTGGCGATACCGAGCCGTTCACTCGCCGAGGTCGCGGGTTATTGCTGGTGACGAAAGACGGTGGACTCACTTGGCAAACGGTGTCGAACGAGGAACTCCCTCGCCTGCGGTATGTCCGCTTCTTTGATCCTCGGCAAGGGGTGATCGTCGGCGAGCCGAACGCGGCACATCCTTCCGGCGTAATGTTCACCGAAGATGGCGGAAAGACTTGGCAAGAAATGCCAGGGCCGGCGGGTTCGAGTTGGTTGGCGGCGGACTTCGTCGAGCCGATGGACGGGTTATTGGGTGGTCGACACGGTCGAGTCTCAGCAGTGTCGGGAGGCAAAGTCTTGCCGACTCGCGTTGATCCTTCGAGTTGGCGACGCATTCATGCCGTTCGTTTGCAGAGTGACCTCAAAGGTTGGCTCGTCGGCGATGGCGGTTTGGTGATGAAGACCGACTCCGGCGGTGTTGTGTGGGAGGCTCCGCAAGGTGAACTGCCTCATGAATTGCGAGACGTGGCGAACTTCCGGGCCGTAGCGGCTCGCGGTGACCGCGTTTGGATCGCGGGCTCGCCGGGAAGTGTCATCTGGCATTCAGCCGACGGCGGTCAAACATGGCAACAACAACGAACTGGTTCGCAATTGCCGATCGAGTCGTTGAGGTTTGCCAATGGAAACAACGGCAGCGAATCACAAGTTGGCATCGCGGTTGGCGCATGTGGTTTGATTCTGCAAACAACAGACGGAGGTGAAACGTGGCGAGGCGTACGTGCTGCCGATCGGCGAGCCGCGTATTTGTCGGTTTCGGTCTGGCCAGAAGATGTTTCGTTTCGATTGATGGCACAGCAGAGCGGCGAACAAGGTTATCGCAGCCACGCGACGGTGTTAGTTCCGGAAATACGAACCGACAAAGCCGCGACGACAGAATTGGATCAACGCCTTCTCGACGCCGTTCATGCCAGCGGCGGGAACAGTGCCGAGACTGATGATCGCTGGCTCTCGACAATTCCCGATTTGGCCAAACAACCAGAGAAATTACTCGAAGCATGGTCGCGACAGGCGGAAGGTCGACTAGATGAGCAATTGCTGGCACGGTGGGTCGTCACATTGCGAGCGTGGCGTCCTGATGTTGTGGTCGTCGGCGGCGAGTCGGAAAACGCGATCGAAAAGCGTTTGCGTGAGTCAGTGTTGCGAGCGGTCGAGATCGCTGCCGATCCAACTCAACTCCCGTGGCTGAATGATGTCTTCGCTCTGCCGGAATGGAAGGTCTCGAAAGTTTACGCACGGCGTCCTGATGGCAGCGCGGGCGAAATGATGGTCGAACCACATGAGTTGCTCGCACGACTCAGTGTATCGGTCGCTCAAGCCGCAGCAGTCGCGGAAGGACGATTGCTCGGCGAGAGTCTCGGACTGCGAATTCGAGGAGAGGCGTATCGGTTGTTGAAAGACGAGACATCGACTGGTGGAACGTTCTGGCGCGGCATCGTTCGTGCCGGAGAGTCGGCTTCACGTCGAAAGATGCTCGAATTGAACGACCAGGATCTGGAGCAGCGACAGAAGTCGGCCCGACGTCAAAAGAATTTCGTCGCATCCGCGGAACGAGCAGTGACGAACGAGTCACGATCGCTCGCGTTGATCGCCGAACTTCGAACCAACACGCGCGAGATGCCTTCGTCGCAAGCGGCTGTGACGCTCGCTCAACTCGCGACGGATCTGCAACGCAACGGGCAGGCAGACGCAGCGGAAGCAACGCTGATTGAACTTGTTGATCGTTACGGCGATGAGCCCGTCGCGCAATCGGCGATGGCCGAACTGATTCGCAATTGGTGCAGTACCGAGAAGTCGTGGCAACGCCTCAAGAAAACCGAGGTCGTGCAAACCACAACGAAAGCGGCGAAGGAATCTGCGACCGAATCAACAACGAATACAGCTCGTTCGCCATCGACCTCTCGGCCCATCCCGAAGAATCAAGCGGAACTGCTGAAGTTGAGCGGTACTGAAAATGCAATTCCTAAAACAGGTACGCCACTGTCAGCCGCGTCAACGACAGAATCGACTCGTGGTCCCTTGAAGGTCGGCAGTGAAACAACCTGGGATCGCGGACAACTCGATCATTGGCAGCAACAAGCGCTGAAATTGGCGAAGCGACTACGCGAACGATCACCAGAATTGGCCGATCAACCGAACGTGCAATTCCCGTTGGCCGCAATGCTCCGTCAGCGAGGATCACCTGATCTGTCATCGGCCATTTATCGTCGCTTTGAGCAAAACGTCTCGGCGACTCCGTGGCGTCGAGTCGCTCGGCGCGAACTTTGGTTGCAGCAACCGATCGGCGAACAGCCAGAAGAATGGTTCCGCTCGCTACCCACTCGGACTAAGCCGCACTTGGACGGCGATCTCTCTGACGATTGTTGGCACAACGTTAAGCACCTTGAATTGCGAGAGGCTGATGCTGGTTCGCAACGGCAAGTGGATCAAGCACTCGCAGAGGAAGAGTCGGACTCTGATGTCCCGACACCTAAGAAGTCACGTGTCGTGCTAGCCAGCGGCAGCGATGTTGCGTTGGAAAAGCCGTTTGCGATGGTTTCTCATGACGATCGATATCTCTACTTCGCGGCGTCTTTGCCACGACATCCGGAGGTCTCGACTGTAGAGCCAGTTCGTGATGGGCGAACTCATGACGCAGATCTTTCTGGCTTCGATCGAGTCAGTCTGTTTGTTGATATCGACCGCGATTATTCGATCTGCGACCTCTTCGAAGTCGATCAACGTGGCTGCACTCGCGAGTCGTGCGGTGGCGATCAGCGATGGAACCCAAAGTGGTATGTCGTCACCGCGACCGACTCAAATCGCTGGACGCTCGAAGTCGCGATCCCACTGAGTGAACTCGCTCCGCCGGAACTCCGTCGCGGAGCAACCTGGACCATTGGCGTCGTCCGTACGCTGCCAGCGATCTCAGCATCGGGATGGCCGGCACTCGGCAGTCAATCGACTGAGCCGGTTTGGCGCGGGTTGTTGAAACTGGAATAGTCGTACGTAGCCGTCACGCTCCGCGTGACGAGCCGGTTGTGACAAGCTCAAGCTACTGAGCACTCGGCTCGTGACGGCTACGTGCAAAGGAAACTCACGCGGCATCTGATTTTGAATGCTCGCAGATGGCGGAGTAACTCAGTTCGACCTCCGCGTCCGCGTCGCTGCCACTTCGTTTCAACTCGATGCGAATGCCATACGGGTATACGACCGAGACTTTCGAGCGAACGTCTTCGTCGCTGACCAATTCGCACTCTACTTGCGGCGCGACTGCGAACGGAGGCGAGAACGGAACATGGACCGAGACGGTTCGTTGACCGGTAGCAAACAGCACTCGGACGGAGCCCTCAATCTCTTCTGTCCCATCGGGCAATGTCTGGCGAGTCATTCGCTGAGTGACCAAGCCGTCGGTTGGCTCGTCTAATTCGTCGCTTTCATCAATGAGAGGATCGAAGACCGCGAAGGATGACGAGGGCTCAATTGAAGTTGGCGAGTGGGGCAGTGTCAGTCTCCAAGTGGCTGCGCGATCGAATGCAAACCGGGGGGCTGACACCGCTCCGCTTGCCTGATGGCTGGGTTCGAGATGCCACTGGCTGAAGAGAGCTAACAAACCGCCTGAGATTAGTGCGACCCCGATCAGCCAACCTTGAGAGAGCGGTGAACTCAACGGCGCGACCGCGAGACCACTGAGCCATGTCGTCAACCACGCGACGAACGCGATTAGCCGATCACGGCGCATGTCGGCGACCGCAATCCGAACGCGATGAAATAACCCCCAGGCCGCAAGGCTCAACGCTGTGGAGATGAGGCTGACGAAAATGGACGGCCAAGCGGAAGTCAGAGCGAACTCACCCGCCACGCGTCGCGAGAAGAGGACCGCCGTCGTCACAATCACGCCGGTCCAAATTAGCATAGCGGCAGAATTACGTTGGCGTTCCGAACTCGACATGACTGCAATCCTTCGCAACGGACAAGCACAATCCATGTGCTTTACTAAGCCCATGCTCACCCCCCACTGAGCTAGCCTCAGTGGATTCGGGCATTTGCACTACGAACTGATTCACTCGGAATGGTGATTGCCGTAGTACAAAAGCCAGATAACCACCGAGGCAAGCTCGGCGGAGCCGGTTGATTAAGGGCTGGATGCTCTTTACTTGGAAATCGTCAGGGCGATCAAGCCGAACGTCGCAGCGAGTCAGCCTTGTCCGTCTTTTCCCAGGTGAAATCAGGATCATCCTTGCCGAAGTGCCCGCCGTGCGCTGTCTTGCGGAAGATTGGGCGTCGCAGTTGCAGATGCTCGATGATGCCACGTGGCGTGAGTGGGAAGTTGTCGCGAACAAGCGAAGCAATTTTCTCTTCGCTAATCGTGTTTGTCCCCTTGGTATCGACTCGAATGCTGACTGGATCTGCGACACCGATCGCGTAGGCCAGTTGCACTTCACAGTCGGTGGCGAGTCCTGCCGCGACGATGTTCTTCGCCACATAGCGAGCCATGTAGGCGGCCGAACGATCGACCTTCGTGGGGTCTTTACCGCTGAAAGCTCCGCCGCCGTGACGGCCCCAGCCTCCGTAAGTATCAACGATGATCTTGCGGCCGGTCAGGCCGCAGTCACCGTGCGGCCCGCCCACGACGAAGTTGCCAGTTGGATTGATGTGGTACTTGGTCGCCGACGTGAGCCATTCGGCAGGAGCGCTCGGACGAATGACTTCGGACTTCACGAAGTCCGCGATCTGAGCTTGAGTCGCAGCAGCGGCATGCTGCGTCGAAACGACAACCGCGGTCACTCCGACGGCTTTACCGTCACGGAACTCAACGCTGACTTGGCTCTTGCTGTCCGGACGCAACCAATCCACGACTCGCTTCTGACGAACTTCGGTCAGTTTATTGATAATGCGGTGAGCCAACGCAATCGGCACCGGCATAAATTCCGGAGTGTGGTCGCAGGCGTAGCCAAACATCAGGCCTTGGTCGCCGGCCCCATCGCGATCAACGCCCATGGCAATGTCCGGGCTCTGCGAATGCAGCGCGACAAAGCAACGAAAGGTTTCGGCATCAAAGCCGACATCGACGTTCGAGTAACCGATATCACGCACGGCGTCGCGAGCCACTTGGACGTAATCGACTTTCGCTTGTGAGGTGATTTCACCAGCGAGAACCACTGTGTCAGTCGTGCAAAGCGTCTCGCACGCCACGCGAGATCGTGGATCTTGAGCCAGCAGAGCGTCGAGCACTCCGTCGGAAATTTGATCCGCGACCTTGTCGGGATGCCCCATGCTGACCGATTCACTCGTGAAGATGAAACTCGCCATTTCGCTTTCGTTCCGTGTTGTCAGAGAAGATCACACCGGATTTTTAGAGAAGCATCCAAGCCCCATCCGGCAAAGTTCGGGCCGGATTGTAGGTACGAGGGGTGGATGCCTCAACGCAGTGGAAAAGGGTGATTAACCACAAAGGCACAAAGACGCGAAGACGCAAGAAACACTTGGGAAAGCGATTGCTTAGTAGAAGCTGAGATGAAAAGTTCCCGGATAACTTGCGCACCTGTTGCGGCTTCGAGCCTTGCTGTCTTAGTGGTTAGCGATTTTCTTTCCCTCGTCGCGATGACCGAGACCCTTTGTCTGAGTGGTTCTGGCGGCTAGTCTGACGCGAAATTTTGTTAGGAGACGCCTTAATAATGCCACTCAGTTTGAATCCGTCGGTTGAAGAAACGTTGCTTGGCCGTTCACATGCGATTCGTGAGCGGCGGATAACGTGCAGTGAGACACTCGATCGCTGCCGCTCGATGATGCGCGAATATGAGCCGAGCGTTCAAGCGTGGGTGCGTTTCGGTGGCGAAGAGCTTGATCAAGCTGCCGATGCGCTCGATGCCGAATTGCGACATGGAAACTGGCGCGGACCTCTGCACGGAATCCCGGTCGGCATCAAAGACATCTACGACATCGCCGATCAGCCAACGACAGCGGGGATTCCCAATCGCCAGTTTGAGCCAGCACACAGAGACGCCGTGCTGGTGAAAAGATTGCGTAACGCTGGCGCGATCATCGTTGGTAAAACCGTGACGACTCCTTACGCCTTCTTCGATACACCGCCAACCCGCAATCCTTGGAATCTGGATCGCACACCGGGGGGCTCATCCAGCGGTTCAGCCGCAGCGGTCGCAACCGGCATGTGTCTCGGTGCACTTGGATCGCAGACGGGCGGTTCGATCACTCGACCAGCGTCGTTCTGTGGGATTGCTGGGTACAAGCCGACCTTCGGATTGCTTAGTCGAGTGGGAATGTTTCCGTTTGCTCCGCACCTCGATCATCCCGGCCCAATGGCTAGGACTGTTGATGACTTGCTTGTCCTGATGACCGCGATTGCTCCGAAGCGGTTGCGGGCCGAGTTTCGAGCGTTGCTCAACACACCGCTTGATGAAGGAATTATCAAACGCGAACGCACATCGCACTACATTTCGGAATCGTGCGAACTCAGTTTGCTGTGGCTCGAAGAAGGATTCATGGAAAAGATCGAACCGGCCATGACCGAGGCAATGAAGAATGCCGTGCATCACTTGGCGGGATGCGGTGCTTGCCCAGGATCGAATTTCGCCGATGAGCTCGACCTGCCCAAGCTGTGGCGTTGCCATCGGGCGATCATGGCGGTCGAAATCGCGTCCACCCAAGGAGAGCAATTAAGGCAGCATCCAGAACAATTCACGGCCGGAATTCGAGCCCTTATCGAAGAGGGACAAGCTGTGAAGACCGGGGACTATGCCGAAGCGATTCAGTTCCAACGTGAACTGCGTCGCAAAGCGCAAGCGGCGATCGGAAATGAAATCTGGATTTGCCCCGCTGCTCGCGGAGCCGCACCGACTCTGGAGACTACCGGCGATCCGTGCATGAACTCGCCATGGAGTTTTCTCGGATTTCCGACGATCACGTTCCCTATGAGTCTCTCGCCAGAGGGTTTGCCACTTGGATTGCAGCTCATTGCAGCACCGCACCGCGACATCGAACTTTTCCAAGCGGCACGCTGGTGCGAGGCACAATTCAGGCATCGCGTATCAAGTTAGCACGACGTCCGAGCGAGCGAGTGGGTTGACGAGAGTGACACGCGAAAGATCGCATCACCAACTGGACTGCTTGCCGGCTCGTCATGCTTGATTCATCTCGCTCGCTCAATGTCTTCTATCGCGTCAACCACAGCAGAAGCTGCGTCTGGTTTCGCGAACTGCATCATGCCGTTGCGGAGTCGCTGTCGGTGTTCTTCGTCGTTCAACAACGACACGAGTTGCGAGCCTAGTTCATTAACGCTGGCAGCGGAGTCTGTTTGCTGCTCGATCAAAATGGCAGCGGTTCGATCGGCAAACAATTTCGCGTTCAACCGCTGATGGTCATGAGCCGAGGTTGGCAACGGAACCAAGATCGCTGGCAAACCAGCGCAGGCGAGTTCGGCCAGTGTCGTCGCGCCGGCTCGCGAAATGACGCACGTGGCGCGGCGATATTGCTCGGCCATGTCACTCAGAAACGGTTGCACGTCTGCATTGAGGTTGAGCGCCGCGTAACGTCGGCGAATCTCGTCAATCTGACCGATGCCGGTTTGATGGACGATTCGCCAGCCAGTCAGAGTTGTCTCACCTATTTCGAGCCCGTTATGTCCCAGCAGGCCCTCAATTGCAGTAAGCACCAACGCATTCAAGGCCGTCGCCCCTTGGCTACCGCCGAGAATTAACAGCGTGTTTTTGTAGGACGGGCGCTCCTGCCCGTCGAATGACAGACGAAGGGCAGGAGCGCCCGTCCTACAGGCTCGCTCACTCGCAAGCATGGCAATCTCTTGCCGAATTGGGTTGCCGGTTACGATCGTTCTTGTGCCCGCTGGGAGTCCTTGGGCAGCCTCGTTCCATGGCAAGCAGACGACGTTGGCAAAGCGACTCAGCCAACGAGTCGCTTTGCCGGGGATAACGTTTTGCTCCAGCAGCACGATTGGAATTCGGCCACGTCGAGCAGCGAGTACCGGCGGAGCACTCGCGAAACCACCAAGTCCGATGACCACGCTCGGTTTCTCGCTGGCGAGGACTGTTTGAGCCTGTCGATATGCTCGCCAGTTCTTGGCTAACGAAGGGACGATTCGCGAAAACGTCAACGACGGCGAGACTGATGACAACGTGGCCTGCTCGAAGCCCGCACGCCCCAAGATCTCACGTTCGATCGGTTTTTCTGAACCGACGAATAAAATGCGTGTCGCCGCATCCCGCCGCAGCAATTCTTGAGCAACAGCAATCCCCGGAAACAAATGCCCGCCGGTGCCGCCACCGGCAAAGACCACGGTTCGTAGTGAAGAGGGATTGGTCATGCGGATGTCGGTGTGCGCGTCGTGATGATGTTGCGACCGAAGGTTGATGAACAACGCCACGGATGACAAGTTGGACTGCCTTGATGTTGATCCGGATCGTTCATGGCGTCGTTGTTTCCAAGCAGACTTGGCTTCGCACTTCGAGATAGTGCTTCAGTTTTAGTTGCCTTTCGCGACACGAAAGGGCGTTCATCCACGGCCCGAAAGTCGACGAACGGTTCAAGCTGCCCGACCAGCCCCTCTATGCGAGACACTTCGTAGCGTTACTTCTCGACTTCGGCAGGGACTTCTACAATCGGGCCACTTGGAAGTTAGTGTCATTCTGAGGTTGTGACCGATCCACTTGATGGTCGATCGGAAGAATCTTGTACCGCACGGCTCTCAACCGTGACCCCGCGATGAAAGCGAGCCTCCCTTGGCCGAAAAACGTGATTTCGACGAGTTCCTGGAAAAATTTCGCCGTCGCCGCGAACTCATGGTGACTGAATTGCACAAGGTCATTGTTGGCCAAGAAGCGGTCATCGAACAAATCCTTGCCGCTATTTTCACGGGAGGGCATTGTTTGTTGGTCGGTGTTCCGGGACTGGCGAAGACATTGATCGTCAGCACGATCGCACAGATTCTCGACGTGCAGTTCAAGCGGATTCAGTTCACGCCGGACCTCATGCCCTCTGACATCACCGGCACGAATGTGCTCGACGAAAATGAAGCGGGCCGTCGCGAGTTCCGCTTTGTGAACGGCCCGGTTTTCACGAACATCCTGCTGGCCGACGAAATCAACCGAACGCCGCCAAAGACGCAAGCCGCGCTGCTGCAAGCGATGCAAGAACGCGAAGTGACCGCCGGTCAAACGACATACAAACTCCCCGAGCCGTTTTTCGTCATTGCCACTCAGAACCCGATCGAGCAAGAAGGAACGTACCCGCTTCCGGAAGCTCAACTCGATCGGTTCATGTTCAACGTGATCGTCGATTACCCCGAGTTGGAGCACGAGGAGGCAATTCTCGCGGCGAGTTCTTCGATGGAAAAACCGGAGATTCGCAAAGTGCTGTCGGCGGATGCGATTGTCTATTTGCAAAAGCAGATCAACATGATCGAGGCCGCGCCGTTGACGATCAATTACGTCGCACGCTTGGTGCGCGCGACTCGACCAAGCGATGCCTCGGCTCCGAAGTTTGTGAAAGACCTTGTCGGTTGGGGAGCGGGGCCGCGAGCTGGTCAATTCTTGATCGCTGGGGCGAAAGCGATCGCAGCGATGGACGGTCGCCCGGCGATTAACGTCAACGATGTCCGTCAAGTCGCGATCCCAGTTCTGCGGCATCGAGTCTCTACGAACTTCCAAGCACAAGCGGAAGGTGTCAATTCCGAGACCGTGATCAAGCGGCTGATTGCCGAATTGCCCGAACCGAAGATTGCGAAGTACGAATGAAATCGGAGTTTTCAGGAGAAGTAGTTTCGCCTCATAAAGTCTGACTTTCAGCCGGTCCTCGGCGTTGAAACTGCAGCCAGATCGGTTGCAGTGTTCGAAGAGGATACCCTGGTCGTTCGCGTCTTCGAGGCCGGGTGCGATGCCTATCCCGAAGTGATTCGACTCTTCGCTGACGGCCGATTAAAAGCTGAGGTTGAAAGGTTGCGAATCAGATGATCGCTGGAGTCCAAGTCATGCCGGCACACAATTGGAAACGAGTTCGATCCGGAACCTTTCACGCCTTCCACACGGCTTGGATTGGCGAATTGCAAAAAGCCTTGAACGGGGGACTGCTGCCGAAGGACTACTACGTTCTTGCCGAGCAGGTGGCCGGAGAGGCTGGTCCGGATGTTCTAGCGCTGCATTCGCCTGACGGCGATTCGGAGATGTTGCCGGATTCTCACTGGCAACCCGGTGGCCTCGCGCTTGCCGAAGCTCCTCCCAAGGTCGCGCTGCGGAGCGAAGCCGACGAGTCATTGTTGTATTCGCTCAAACGCCAAACGCTCGTCATTCGCCATGCGAGCGGCGACGAAGTCGTGGCCATGATTGAGATCATTTCGCCGGGCAATAAATTCAGCCGCGCGGAGGTGGATCACTTTGTCCACAAAGCGATGTCGGCGTTGCGGCAAGGGGTGAATCTGCTGATCCTCGACCTGTTCCCGCCGAGTAAAACGAATCCGCAAGGGATTCATCGAGAACTCTGGCAACACTTCAATCCAGAAGAATTCCAGCAGCCCGCCGACAAGCCGCTGACCTTGGCTGCGTACTCGGCGGGCGTAACCCCGGTGGCCTATGTGGAACCGATCGCGGTCGGCCAGGACTTACCAGAGATGCCGTTGTTCCTGAGTCTCGACCGCTACATCAACGTGCCGCTGGAGACAACGTATCGCAGCGCCTACGAAGGCGTCCCCGAACGCTGGCGTCGAGTCATCGAAGGGAGGGCGGATGCATGACCGCCAAACGCCGAAAGCCGTTGTTTGAGTGGCTGCAAGGCGTGCGCAATCTGCGTTCGGACGTGCTCGACCGAGTGGCTCAAGCGGTCGGCGCGACCGTGTCCATGACTGTTCCAACACCGACCAAAAGCAAACCGTGAGTTGTCCTGTCCGGATCAGTCGGCTGAAGCCGACTGATCGGCAACCGAGTTGATCGACAACACCCAACGCGCCGTCCCGGTGCTCGAAGGGGACACCCCCGACACCCTCGCCGCTCGCGTCTTCGAGGCCGAGTGCGATGCCTATTCCGAAGCGATTCGGCTCTTCGTGGGAATCAAAACAAACCCCAGGCGGCTGCTGATCCGAAGACGATGACGTGCCATGTGAAGACGGCCGTCAGTCCGTAATAGCCGATTGTCAGAAACCGGTTGCGGAGGTATGGGCGAGCGTCAAACACAAAGAATTCAATGAACAAGCGAGTCAGCCAGAAAATCGCGACGTAACCGCAAAAGCAGCGTCCCAGCCGTGAGCCAGACGCCAATTCTTCGGCACACGACAGCGAGATGACGCCGAACGCGATCAAGTTTAGCACCACATATCCACCTGCCGTCAGAATCCAGTGGCGTAGCAATGGCGGCAGATTCGGGAGGTGCTCGCGGAACTTTAGCTCGCGCGGAACCTGAGCGCTCCCAATCAACGTGCCGAGGTGCAGCACTCCGGAAATCTGAATCAACAATTCAAGCCTCGACATATCAGCCTCCGATCAACGGCAGAATCAAGCGTCTCACGAACATTGGGTGAAACAACCAGTAGACACCAGGAATCGTGAAGGCTGCTGTGAAGCACCATCCGACAAAGCGATTCCGTTTCAGGCCCGGCAATCGTCGCTCAAGCCACACGCCCACTGCTTGCCACATGAAATAAGCGAACGGCATTCCGTAGCCCGCACCCGCAGGAATCGAAATCGCCAGCTCGTGAATCAATCCCGAGAACGCAAAGCAAGCCCACTCGGCGAGCCTCGCATGCCGCTGTCTCACCATCGGTCGAAAAACGAACTCGTGAGCGAAATCTCGAAACGCGAGGTTCCAGCGTCGGCTCCAGAATTCATTGAGCGACGTGGAAAGAATCGGAGCCTGCATGATCGGCTCGACTCTGCGACCAACTCGCCGCCATGCCAATGCTGCCAAATGAAAGAGACCGAAGTGCAACGTAAAGATCAGACCGACCATTGCGATCCAGCCGGCCGTCATCTTGTGCCATGTCAAGCACAGCGGCGCGACACCAACCAGCAACCCAATTCCAAACAGTGTCTTGAGGCTTGCGAACAACCATTCGCTGGTCGTCGAGTGTGAAGATTCACGCCGACAAAAGAAGGCTTGGGGATCGAGTCCTGCCCAAAACAAATACCAAGCCACGCGGTCTCGCCATCTTGGCCGCGTTTCTGATGTCTTGAGGTAATGTCGCTCCGACAAAAACTTCACGATCACGAAGATCGAAAAGGAAATTGCCAGCAGTCGAAGGAACGGATTCATTTGTTCGACGAATGCCCAACCACTTGGCAGTATCAAAACTGTTAGCTGCAAAATACTCGGATCGTGTTGCGGTCGTGTCGTCATGGTAGTCGTGCGGCTTCTCTTCAGGGCTCTAACACGAATCAACCGATTACCGGGCTGCCGGTTAACCGGGACTTTGGAGTCAGCAATTCAGTATGCCTGAAATAAAATGACATAACTTGATTGATTTTGGACGATCTTGGTGCAATCCTGTCTGCGTAACGAAAAGCCTCAGGACGAGGGCGTGGGTCATGCTGGTTGATGAGCGGCGAACGAAACTCCTGAAAAAGATCGAAGAAAAAGGGTTTGTCTCGATTCAGGAGCTGGTCGAGTCGCTCCAAACCAGCGAATCGACGGTGCGGCGGGATTTGGAATATCTTGACGAAACGTCAAAACAAATCAGGAGGACTCGCGGCGGGGCGGCGTATGTTGGCGAGTCGATCACGGCGTTCGACGACCGGCGGTTTCAGGCGTTGGGGCAAAAGGAACGGATTGCGCGGGTTGTTGCGGACCTGATTGAACCACATGAGGTGGTTCTGCTGGATGGGGGGACCACGACGCTAGAAGTGGCGCGGGCACTCCTGGGTAAGCCGTTGCAAGTCGTGACGAACTCGATGCCGATTGTCGGGTTGTTCGTCAATCAACCGAACATCGAACTGATCGTCATCGGCGGCTACGTCTATCCCAAGACCGGCGTTGCTCTCGGCGATCTAGCGGTGGCCATGCTGAAGAATGTTCACGCTCGGCGGTTGGTGATGAGCGTGGGAGGGATTACCGAAGCCGGATTGTTCAACAGCAACACGCTGTTGGTCGAAACCGAACGCCAAATGCTCGCCGCCGCCGAGGAAGTCATCGTCGTCACCGACAGCAGCAAGTTCGGACATCGAGCACTGGCTCATCTGGCTCCGCTGTCGGCGGTGCATCGGTTGGTCGTGGATGGTGGGGTGTCGGACGAGTGGCGTGAGATTGTCGAGAAAGCAGGAATCAAACTGACGGTCGTCGAAGATTGAAACAAACTCCACTGAGGCAAAGTCGGTGGGGGTGAAGGCAAATATCTGTGGCAACAACTCAATACAACCCAGCCGACGTCGAGGCGATCGTCCGCGAGGTCTTGCTGAAGCATCTTCCCGGTGCGGCGGTGAAGCCGAATCCGCTCGTCGTCAACATCTCCGCGCGACACGTCCATTTGTCACAAGAGCACGTCGAGATGCTCTTTGGCAAAGGTGCAATGTTGGAGGTTCACAAAACGCTTTACCAAGACGGCTACTTCGCCTCGAAGCAGACCGTCATGGTCGTTGGCCCTCGCAAGCGGATGCTTTCGGATGTGCGAGTGCTTGGCCCTTGTCGGCCCTCGCAGGTGGAGTTGGCGTTCACGGACGCGATCTCGCTGGGGATCGACGTGCCGGTGCGGATTAGCGGTGATCATCACGACACGCCAGGCTGCGTGCTCGTAGGTCCGAAGGGGGTTGTGGAACTCAAGGCCGGTGTGATTCGAGCGATGCGGCATGTTCACATGGGGCATGCGGACCTTGAGCACTACGGTGTCAAAAACGGCGACGCGATGCACCTGCGGATCGAGTCGTTTGGATGCACCACGGTTTTGGAAAACCTCGTCGTGCGTGCTGATCCGAAAGTGAAATTGGAAGTCCACATCGACACGGATGAAGGGAACGCCGTCAACCTGGATGCGGCGACTAAAGTTGAATTGATTAAGCCGAAAGAGTGCGGCTGTCACAAACATTCAGGAAACAACAACGGACAACTGACAACGAACATGTCCGTTGTCAGTCGTCAGTTGGGAGTCATTTAGTTCGTCAACTGTTCTGTTCAAACTGGGAGATAAAAATGGCAGCGAAGATTTCGGAAGCTCTGGGGATGATCGAGACCAAGGGTCTCGTCTGTTTGATCGAAGCGGTGGACGCGATGTTGAAAGCGGCCAACGTGCAAATGGTCGGCTGGGACAAAGTCGGCAGCGGTTTGGTGACAGCGTTCGTGGTCGGTGATGTCGCCGCCGTGAAGGCCGCGATCGACGCCGGAGCCGCCGCCGCCAGCAAGATCGGCGAAGTGGTCAGCGTGCAGGTCATTCCAAGACCGCACGAAGAGCTCGCCGCAGTTCTGCCGATCCAGAAGGCATCGGGCGGAAAATCGGCTGGCTAGTTAACACAAACCCCACCGAGCTCGTCTCGGTGGCTCGCAGGCTTCTGCACTAAACCGTCGCGTGTGACAGTTTTGATTTGTGCAAAAGCCTAAATCCACCGAGGCAAACTCGGTGGGGTGGTGACTTGGAATTCAACGAAGGTGAAACGTCATGAAGGGTGAAGCAATCGGACTCATTGAGACCAAAGGTTTGGTCGCGCAAATTGAAGCATCAGATGCGATGCTCAAGGCGGCCAACGTCAGCTTGGTGAAGCAAATCCAGATCGGTGGTGCGTACATCACCACGATCATCCGTGGCGACGTCGGCTCTGTGCGAGCGGCCGTCGATGCGGGAGCAGCAGCGGCCTCGAAGGTGGGCGAACTGGTGTCGGCTCATTTGATCGCTAGGCCGGGCGAAAGCTTGCTCGAGCATTTTGTCTAAGGCGGGTTCCGTTGTTTAACCGCACGCCGCAGGCACGCGCGTCGGTTGTGATTGTGAAGGTCAACCGTAATTGACGCGCGTGCCTGCGGCGTGCGGTTAAGCGAAGTCGTCATGAAAGTTCTTGTCGCGAATCTTGGCTCTACGAGCTTCAAGTATAGGCTGTTCGATATGTCGGACGAGTCGCAGCTTGCTCGTGGAGGCATTGATCGCATCGGGCAACCGGCAAGCGCGTGCTTTGTCGAGATCGGCGGGAGGCGCGAGGAAACGACTCTCCCGGTCAGCGATCATGCGGCGGCGGTAAGGATGTGTCTCGACCAACTGACGCATGCGGAGTACGGCTGCTTGAAGTCGGTGTCCGAGGTCGCGGCGATCGGGTTCAAGGCGGTGTTCGCGGGGAATCTTAGCGGCGTAAGGATTGTTGATGACGCGCTGCTGGCCAAGATGGAAGACCTCGCCGATATCGCTCCGGCTCACAATCCAATGTACGCGAAGGCAATGAGGCAGTTGCGGTCGGCGTTCCCGGAGATTCCGCTCGTGGCTGCGCTGGAGACGGCGTTTCACGAAACGATCCCGCCGGAGAATCGGCTCTACGCGATCCCTTACGAGTGGTCCGAAGAGTACGAGATCAAACGCTGGGGCTTTCACGGCGCAAGCCATCGGTATCTCAACACGCGCATCGCTCAAGTGATGAAACGCGATGATCTGCGAGTCATCACCTGCCACCTCGGCGGTAGCAATTCGTTGTGCGCGGCGCGAGGCGGAAAGTCGTTGGCGAACAGCCTCGGCATGAGTCCTCAGACCGGCCTGCCGCACAACAATCGAGTTGGCGACTTCGACCCGTTCGCTTTGCCGATCATTCTACGGAAGAGCGGCAAGACGTTGGCACAGGTGCTCGAAGAGTTGTCGAGCAAAGGCGGACTGCTCGGTGTCAGCGGACTCAGTGGCGACGCGCGAGATTTGGAAGACGCGGCGGCGAAAGGTCACGCGCGAGCCAAGCTGGCGCTCGATGTTTTTATCGCGTCGATCCGGCATTACCTCGGAGGGTATCTGACGATCCTGGGGGGAGCGGACGCGATCGTCTTCAGCGGCGGCATCGGCGAGAACAGTTCGCTGATCCGATCCGGCGTGTGTCGCAACATGAGCTGGGCCGGCATCGAACTGGATGAAGCGAAGAACACGAGCGTTGCTCGCGGTTCGGAAGCGAAGATTTCGACAGACAGCAGCAAGACACAGATTTGGGTTCTGCCGACGAACGAGGAAATCGTCGTGGCGAGACAATCGATGGAGGCGATTCAGGATGTGAAACGGTGAATGCCATGAAGCGGCTAATCGACAAACTGAAGCAACATTGTTCGATTTCACTTGGAAGTCTTGCTCTGTGCTTGATCGTCATACCGGACGTGGTTTTCGTCATCTCGTTGTTCAACTTGCGTCCCGAACGCTTAGAGCGACAGACCGTGTGGGCATTCATCATCGGTGGACTAATCACAGGCATAATTGGGGCTATTGCGGCAATGATTGGTTTGGTCTTTAACGTCGAGCGAGAGAGATGTAAGTCAGCCCTTTTGATATTCGTTGTCAGCGTAATTCTGCTAGCACTCGGCATTCCGGCGGCGACGCCGGTCTCGTGAGTCAATAAGGAAAGTCATGTTCATCGGACGCATCACCGGCAGCTTGGTTTCGTCGCAGAAGGTCGAGTCGATGGTCGGCCAGAAGCTGCTGATCGTCGAACCGTTGCGGGTCGATGAAAAGGATCAGAGCAGCCTCAAGCCGACCGGGCGGACGTTTATCACGGTCGATCCGCTCGGCTGCGGCGAGGGGCAGGTCGTGTTGTGCGTGCAAGGTTCGAGTGCTCGGTTCACGCCGGAAACCAAAACGTTGCCGATCGACTGCACGGTCATCGGCCTCGTCGACACGGTCCAGGTTCACGGCAAAACGGTGTTCAAGGCAGAGTAATCTGAAAACAAACGATGAAGCCCTTTCGGCAAGTTCGAATCTTTGGTTTCGACGTGACCGAATTGCTGGATTCCAATGACATGCATCAGCAAGCCCAAATGACACCTGAGCAATACGCCGCGTTGGAGCCCGACAAGGCGCTCTTCACGATGCGGATTATTGCCGGTGCGCTGATTGCTGGCGTTGTGACATTCGGAGTTGTCGCGAGTTTCGTTGTCTTCGGACGAGCACCGGCTGCTCAGCCAGGGAACCCAGCGCAAAGCCCGGACATTGTGATGTACCTCGCGATGGTATTCGCGGCGGGGGCAGTCGTGATGAGTTTTGTCGTGCCGAACTTGATCTCAGCGGCGGGCGTGAAGGGAGTTGCCAAGATGGCTCAGGACGGAACAGCGACCGGGCCGAAGGAATTGTTTGGACGACTACTCGCGGTGGCTCAGACCAAGATGATCGTCGCGTTGGCACTGGTCGAAGGAGCGGCGTTCTTCAACCTGATCGCGTTCATCATCACGAAGTCGATGGTTCCGCCAGCCGTCGTCGGAGCGTTGCTGCTGGTCATGGCGATTCACTTTCCCACGAAGTTGAAGTTGGCTCGCTGGCTGGAAGACCAGCAGCGGGCGTTGAGTTAGTTTCGGGTGCTTTTGTCCGAGTCCCGTCAGGGACGACCGACAATAGCCCAGCCCTTCAGGGCTGGGGATGGAAGGAAACAAACCAGAGAAGTCCCGTTAGGGACGACAGAACGAATCGACCAACGCGAACTCTGTCGTCCCTAACGGGACTCAAACGTACAAAACGACCTTGAACCCAGCACTAAAGTGCTGGGCTATTTTCGAGTGTCCCTAGTGGGACAAACCACAAACCGTTCAACCCAAGCCGCCCCTCGAATTCAATCAACCTCTCAACGAGAGATTTTCAATATGTCCACAGAATCCACCATTCGTGCGGTCGTTCAAGAAGTTCTCACTCAACTCCAAAAGCGCAACGGGTTCACCGCGCCGTCGAAGCCACGTAACGGCGATTTCGGCGTGTTTGCCAATGTCGATGATGCGGTCGCGGCAGCGAATGACGGATACCAGAAGCTGCGGAACGCGACGCTCGAAACGCGGGCCAAGGCGATTGAGTGCGTGCGGCAGATTTGTGAGTCGCAGGCGGTCGAACTCGGCACGGCCGAGATGAAGGAGACCAAGATCGGGCGGCTCGATCACAAGATCGAGAAGCTGCAACTCCTCCGGCGCGTGCCGGGCATGGAGTTCATGAAGTCGGAAGTCTTCTCCGGCGATCACGGGCTGGCGGTGATTGAGGCGGCTCCGTTCGGAGTCATCGGAGCGGTCACGCCGGTGACGCACTCGCTGCCGACGTTGGCGTGCAATGTGATCAACATGGTCTCGGCGGGGAATACGGTCGTGTTCAATCCGCATCCCAGCGGCAAGTTCATCGCGTGCGAGGGAACTCGGCGGATCAACCGCGCGATCTACGAAGCGACCGGGCTGGAAAACCTCTTCACGATTGTCTCCGAGCCGACGCTCGAATCGGCCGCCGCGCTGTTTGCTCATCGAGGCATCCGGCTGTTGTGCGTGACGGGGGGGCCGGGCGTCGCAAAGGCGGCTCTGCAAGCGACCAAGCGAGCGATCGTCGCCGGGCCTGGTAATCCGCCGGTCGTCGTCGATGAAACGGCGGACCTCACCATCGCCGCGAAGTCGATCATCCAGGGCGGAGCCTACGACAACAATTTGCTCTGCATCGGTGAGAAGGAAGTGTTCGCGGTTCACACGATCTTCGACCAACTGATGTCCGAGATGAGCCGCGCCGGAGCACATCGCCTGAACGCCGCCGAAGTGGATCGCATGACGAAGGTCGCGTTCTCGCCGCCGGAGAAGCCGGGGGATCACTGGCACCTGAACCGCGACCTCATCGGCAAAGACGCCAGCGTGCTGGCCGAACAGATCGGCGTGAAGGTCGCCGCTGGCACGACGCTGCTCTTCGGCGAGACCAACACCGAAAACCCATTCGTCCCCGAAGAGCAGATGATGCCCTTCGTCCCGTTCATCCGAGTTCGCGACGTTCACGAAGGGATCGCTTTGGCGAAGGAGTTCGAACATGGCTTCCGCCACACGAGTCTGATCCACAGCCGCAACGTCCGTAACATGACCACGATGGGCAAGGAATTAGACACAACTCTGTTTATCAAGAACGGTCCGTGCGGGGCGGGACTCGGCCTTGGCGGCGAAGGCTATCTGTCGTTCAGCATTGCCGGCCCAACGGGCGAGGGTGTGACGACTCCGATGACGTTTACGAGGCAGCGGCGCTGCACGTTGGTTGACGATTTGAGGATCGTTTAAGTCTGTGAATCTGCGAAGCCATCACGAGGTTTAGAGGTGAAAAGTGAGATGGTTAAAGCGGTTGTTTGGATGGGTAAGCCCGCCTTGTGTGGCGTATTCGGAAGATGACTTGTCGGAGTTTCTGACATACGAAGAGGCAAAAGAATTAGCGGAATCACAAGCCAAGAGAGACCTTCAGGTCAGTGATAAATTTATTCGCTATGTCACGTTTGAAAATAACTTTCAGGATTTCTGCCGCATCGAAATTCAATTCGCTGAACCGAATACAGGGAGTGATGACGTTGACGACGTTGCCTCTCGACGAACGAGAAAGCGATGAACAATTGACTGACCAGCAAATTGGCAACGTCGCAAAGACAGGAAATTTACTTGGAGCAGTCCGACTTTATCGACTGTTGCATTCCGTAGGATTGAATGAAGCCAGGGATGCCGTCCAGAGGATACTCACTGAGCAACAGAACTAAATCCAAATGCAGCAGCGACTGCTGCTACAGACAAATAGGGAATCGGTTGAAACCGGCGGATTAAGACAAATGCAACTTGGAAAAGTGATCGGTCACGCGACCTCAACCGTAAAGCATTCGTCGATGAACGGCTGGAAATTGCTCATCGTGCAATCCTTGGATGCCAAGGGAGGCGCTGATGGTGAACCGGTTTTGGCAATCGACGAATTGGGAACTGGGATAGGTCAGCGAGTGATGATCACGAGCGATGGCAAAGCAGTAAGTCAAATGTTGGGAGACGATAAGTCTCCCGTGCGTTGGGCTGTGATTGGAACAGTTGACGATTTGAAATGAGAACGAAACCCGTACCACTCCCTCCAAGGTTGTGGTACGGATGAAAGATTTATGGCAGCGTTATTGGACGAAAAGTTGATTGCAAAGATTGTCGGCGAGGTGATGCATCGCCTCCGACCGGTCGCGCAACCGGTGCGTCCTGAGCCGACGGCTCCGCGTGCTGTTTCGCCATCAACCCCCAGCATTCAATCCTCTACTACATTCGCAATTACCGATCGTGTCGTCACGGGTGAACTGCTCGCCTCGCGGTTGAGCGGTCAAAAGTGGGCCAAGGTCGCGATTTGCCCGAAAGCCGTCATCACGCCGAGTGCTTTTGATTACTTGCGAAGTCACAAAATCGTCTGGCATCGGAACACAGCCGAAGCTGCTCCGAACCCGAACAAGCCGATCACTCGTTGGAAAGCACTGCTTGTGACGGCAACTCAAAACGTCTTGCAAGCGATTGAGCGCACTGAGAATCAGACGTTCGGGAAGCAATGGTCTCACGAACTACTTGGTACCGCCGACGAGGCTGTGTCAATCGCGACCAACGCACTTTGTCGCGGTGAAGCGTCCGGCATAGTCGTCTTCGCCGAGCATGCTGAATTGATCTGTTGCCGAGCGAACCGAAATGAAAAAGTGAATTCCGCAGTGGTCGGCGACGTTCAATTGATTCCTGCGCTTAAGCAATACATGAATCTGAATCTGATGGTCGTGAGACCGACAGGGCGAAGCTTTTTTGAGTTAAGAAATCTGTTGAAAGAGTTTGCGAAAAGTTTGTAGCCCCGGCTTTCCGGTTTGGTTATGCGATTGAAGGACAGTCCGCTCTAAAGGCGGAACTACGAACTTAGGAGTTAGTCATGCGGATCGCACAAATCATCGGTCGATGCACGCTATCGGTGTGTCATCCGAGCTTGCGCGGTTCGAAATGGCTACTTGGGGTGCCGTTGACTCATGAAGGCTTGAAGGGTGTTGATGCGGGGAAGTCGAAGGGTTCTGGTCGCAACGAAGCGATTGTGATTTATGACGATCTGGGAGCCGGAAATGGGGACTTGATCGCCGTCAGCGAAGGAGCGGAGGCGGCCGCGCCATTTGCTCCGAATTTGAAACCAATTGATGCGTATTCTGCCGCGATCTTGGATCGCGTCGTGGTTGAGTGACTTTGAAGTGCGGTGTGTCAGCACCGCTTTGTATTGAGCGGTTAGTCGGTTTTGTATTGAGCGGTTAGTCGGTTCGATTAAGAAAACTGAAGACTAAGAAATCCAAAGCGGTGCTGACACACCGCACTCCAAAGGGAAATAATGGCCAGCAATTGGAATAGCGGAATCAACGACCGGCGGATCAAAGAAGAAATCTGCGAGATTGGTCGGCGTGTGTATGCGAAAGGTTTCGCAGCGGCGAATGATGGGAATATCTCGGTTCGTGTTGGACCGAACGAAGTCGTGTGCTCGCCGACGATGATCTGCAAGGGGTTCATGAAGCCGGAGGATATCTGTGCGGTCGATCTCGACGGCAAGCAGATCGGGGGGACTCGCAAACGGACTAGTGAGATCTTGCTGCACCTGGCGATCATGCGTGCTCGCCCAGACGTAGTGGCGTGCGTGCATTGCCATCCGCCGCACGCGACGGCGTTCGCAGTGGCTCGTGAGCCGATCCCGCAGTGCATCCTGCCGGAGATCGAAGTCTTCATGGGCGAGGTGCCAATCGCTCCGTATGAAACTCCAGGCGGACAGGACTTCGCGAACACGGTGCTGCCGTTCCTCAAGCCGGGGACGAACACGATCATCCTTGCCAATCACGGCACGATCAGTTTCGGGCCGACGTTGGAGCAGGCGTATTGGAAGACCGAAATCCTCGACGCCTATTGCCGGATTTTGTTGTTGTCGAAACAGCTTGGCGGGGTGACGTACTTGAACGAACAGAAGTCGCGTGAGTTGCTCGATCTGAAGAAGAAGCTGGGCTTCGACGATCCGCGGTTCCATGTCGAGGACTGCGACCTTTGCGGCAACGGTGCGTATCGCGATGGATATAAAGAAGAGATGCCACAACCCTGCGCGTTCGAGCCGGCTCCGACCTATCCGGGCTACTTGCAGAAGCCGACCTACGCGAGTGGTGCCGCTCCAGTCGGTGGTGGTGGTGCAGATGTTGATTCGTTGGTGAAAGCGATTACCGAGCAGGTGCTGGCGGCGCTCGGCAAATAAGCTGCTGGTCCTCGTCGCCCCTTCGTCGTTGCAATGTTGAAGTGCGGTTCGCGTGTTTGTCTTGTGGCAAACGACTCAGACAATTACGCGGGCCGCACGCGCCACATCGAATAGGATGAACTTTTCAAAACCCAGCTTGACCCATTTTTTGCGGCTGGCCTATAACCCGCCGCCTTCTCACGGTCGAAAGGAATTCGATCGGAGGCGTTTCATTTCGGAACTGTCATTTCTAAGACGCCGCTGACATGACGGCAGGGATGCGAGCCATGGCAGAACTCAATCGTTCTAAGTCAACTTTGTTGCTGGTCGCCGCTGGGACGGGAACCGCTGTGCTCGGCGCAGCGATTTGTTTTCAATGCCTTCGCGCTCAACCGGGAACGGCTGCCGAAGAGGCAACTGCTCGTGCGAGTGCTTCCGAGAGCGCTTCGGGCAAAGCTCGTCTCGGAGCATCGGCGAATTCGCAATCTTCCATTGGATCACCAGCGGGGACTTCTGGAACAACTCCGAATGCTTCAGCTAAGGGCGAAGCCGGTGCTCGTGTCAGCCACAACGGACAGAACCTGCTCATTTCGATGGATGAGGTGGCCAAAGAAAGCGTTGTTCGAGTTGGCAAAGAAGTGCTCGACAGCATGATCAATCGAGCGATCATTCAACTCGCTTGCCGTGAACGTGGTGTGGAAGTCGCCAGAACCGAAGTCGATCAGGAAATCGTTCGCATCGCAGCCGAGTTCAAAATTCCTGTCGAACAATATCTGCAAATGCTCCAAGCCGAACGGAACATCCCACCGGAACAATATCGTCGCGATGTGATCTGGCCGATGCTCGCATTGAAGAAGTTGGTCGGTGCCGAGGTCAAAGTGACCGAAGAAGAAATCCAAAAGGCGTTCGAGCGAGAGTACGGCCCGCGTGTCAAATGTCGCATGATTCTGTGTGACAACTTGCGACGCGCTCAAGCCGCTTGGGCAAAAGTGAAAGAGAGCCCGGATGACTTTGAAAAGTACGTCCAAGAATACTCGATCGACCCAGCCAGCAAGTCGCTCGATGGCAGCGTTCCGCCGATTCCACGTCACTCAGGAAGCGAGACTGTTGAGAAGGCTGCATTCAAACTTAAGATGGGTGAAATTTCTGCCGTCATTCAAATCGATAGCACATTGCACCAATACGTCATCTTGAAGTGCGAAGGACGGACTGATCCGGTTGTTAAAGAACTTGACGATCAAGTTTGTGCGGAGTTGGCCGACCTGTTGAAAAAGCAGAAGACTCAGGAACAGGTCGCCAAAGTCTTCGAGTCCATTAAGAAAGAGACGCGAGTCGATAATTACTACACCAACACATCGACCGGTGGTACGAGTAACGCTTCTCAAGCTGATGGCACGAAGTCAAATGGCACTCTATCGGCTTCAACCAAAGGTGGTTCAGTAGCCAACGATGGAGGTGAGGTTCGTCAGGCCGGGGCCAAGGGAACTTCAAATGGTCGAGTAAAACCAGCTATTGCGACATCTGCGGATGATGCAGACGCTCTTCCCGTACGTCCCGCCAGTTCAACAAAGCGTTCGGTCCCGAATTCCTCGAAGTAAAAGCCTTGGGCCGCAATTATTTTCTAGCACGACGCGCAAGCGAGTGGTCCGAACGAACCAACATGACTCGCTGGTGCATCGTGCTAGCTTTCTTTGTAA
>JAPLNX010000560.1 GCA_026400935.1 Planctomycetia bacterium
CTACTTCCGAAACTCAATTCAAAACGGTGGTGACGACTTCCGACGCGATACCGGTAGCATGTGGCGTTCTACGCTCAAAGGCGAGATCTCAACAAACAAGAATTGATGTATCGGGTAATTTATCAGGGATTCGTGAAGGCCCGTAGTGAGTTGATTGGTTGGCTCAGACCTTGAATCAAAACAATCTCCTGTTGGTGATCGGGCATCGTCTCCCAAGATTCTTTAGCGCCTCCCGGCCACTCGACATCAATTTGGACAGAGATAGTGCCCGCAGGTAGCCCGAACCTCAGCCGATCCTCATTTGTTGTCAAAAATCCGTCGCCAGCGGTTCGCAGTCGAACAAGGTTTGTTTCCGCAGTGCGGACACGCACCAGAGCACCGATCGGATCGCGGCACCCCGTGCGTCCGATAAGCCGCAATGCGAGTGTTTTACTGGTTGAGGGGGTGCGATTTGTGACTAGCGCAAACGGTTCCTGCAAATGTGAGACGGCGAAATCAATTCGTCCATCTCGGTTCCAGTCCAACGTCGCCAAGCTGCGGCCCAGATGGCGGCCTTGAAAGAACGGCCCCAATTGCTGCGACGGAACGTCTTCAAAACGGCGACCGTGATTGTTTTTGAGAATTTGTGGCGACATACGGTCGGGGTCGTCACGCGACGAGCGCTGATCGACATGACCGTTCGTGACAACCAAATCCTCCCAGCCATCAGCATCCAAATCGGCGAACTGACAGCCAAACCCAAGCATCCAGAAACTTGAATCACGCAGGTTGAGCGGGCGAGTCAGATCGTCAAAGAAACCATCAGCGCGTTGTGAGTACAGCGTGTTGGATTCAGCAAAAAAATTCGTGATGAATAAGTCGATGCGCCCGTCGCCGTTCGCGTCAGACGCCGCTACGCCCATTGACGCCTGGGCGTGCCCATCTTCATCGAACGCAACACCTCGTACTAACGCTTCTTCACGAAATCGCGGCACACCATCGCTCGACATTCCCTGATTGATAAATAAGAAATTCGCGGTCGTATCATTGGCAACAAACAGGTCGAGCCGGCCATCACCGTTGAAATCCCAAACGACCACTCCGAGCCCGCGTCCATCCGGCGCGAGAATTCCCGCTTCTTGCGAGACATCGCGAAACGCCCCATCTCCTTCATTCAGATAAAGGCGGTCATCCTCGGCCGGCAATAAATCGGGAGTGCAGGCTTTCCGTCGCCCCATCGCTTCTTGACATTCACGCTCAGTGGTTTCTTTCAGCTTCGTGTAGTTGAGGACGTACAAGTCCGGCAGTCCATCGCCGTTGAAGTCTGCGAAGACGCTGCTGGTCGTCCACTCGTTTCCTGCCGTACCAGCTACTGAGGTGACATCCTCGAAGGTGCCGTCACCACGATTTCGGTACATTCGATTCGGTCCTTTGTTGCCGACGTAGAGGTCCGGAAATCCGTCCTGATCGAAATCCCCCACTGCCACGCCATGCGAGAAATCTGGATCGCCCAGTCCCGATGCCTCAGAGACTTCGTCGAAGCGTTCGCCACACAGATTGCGGTAGATCTGATCTCGGTGCATTGAGGTTGGTCGTAGTTCTCGCCAATTGTTGGCTTGAGCCAAATACAGGTCGGGCCAGCCATCGAGGTCGTAATCGAGAACTCCGATCCCGCCACCCATCACATTGAAAATATGTTCGAGCCGATTGGACTCCGTCGTCCCTTCAAAATACTGGAAGTTGATCCCCACCTTGGCGGCATCATCCGAAAAAGACCAAGCAGTTGTTACCGACGCAGCCGCTGTCTGAGAGGCTGCGGGGATATTGGTGGACGGCCAGCGAGGAGTTGCGAAGTCCTCGCGATTGAGTTTGCGGCCGGGCAGCCAATCCCTTGCTTGTAAGGAAGAATGTGACCGCGCTAGTGGCAGCCAATCGCGAAGTCCGTGGCGAGGAGCCTCTTGCGAGATCGTCATGAATGTCATCACATGACACCAACCTGCCGCCTCCCAAAATCGACCAAGTTCCGCACACTTGATGGCGACTTTCGTCATCAAGCGATAGTCGGCATCTCCCCGAAGGAGGTTCAGCGTTGCTTCCACATCGACCAGCAATTCCGCTCGGTGCGAAAACTCAGTCGCTATTTCCGAGCGACCGAGTTGCTCCAAGCAACTGGCAATATGCACGTTCGCGCCCAAGTGACTGGGGGACCGATCGAGGACTTCGAGAAAGCACCGCACACTTCCCTCCAATAGCCCCAGTCGCTTGGCCTTCAGACCTTGAGCAAACCAAACTTCCGGATGATCACGAGCCTCGTCAGCCAAGCTGCCACGCCACTGCAAAAACTCGGTCAAATCCCCTCGTTCCACTACCAACCGTCCCAGCCGCCCCTGAGCCTCACCGAGTTCGGGCTGTTCTTTCAAAATTTCGCGTAGAAGTGACTCAGCTTCAGCGGACCGATTCTCAAACAACAACTGTCGGGCATTAGCCAATCGCAAGGCTGGATCGGGTGACGTGAGATATTCTCCCGGCTGCTCCAGTCGTTCTTCGCTCCGAAAGAACCGATCATTCACCGCCACAGACAATAGATCATCTCCGGAGCAGGCACCGCGTCGTATGTTCGCAAAGAAAAAGGGGGCAGATTCCCAGACTCGACCTTGGAGTTGCAGCAGATGCCCGACATGCTCATTCGCTTCGACGTTTTGCGGCATCAGTGCAAGAACACGTCTCCAACTCCGCTCTGCAGTTCCCAAGTGCCCCATGATTTCAAAGCGCCGAGCTCGGCCTCGTTCGGCAATCAATTCCCAGGGGCCGCCGTCACGTGGCAGACTGTCAAAGAGCTCAATTGCGAGTTTCTGCTGGTATTCCATCGCAGCCAATTCCGCCGCCAGTGCTCGTCCGAAAATATCATCCGGAAATTGCCGCAGATGTTCCTCGGCGGCATTGAGCATCACGGCACGTCGCGATCGGACAGCATCAGCGAGTTTCGCGAGTGATCGCTCTTGAGCCGTTGGCCAAAGTTGCGGACGGACCGATATCAAAGAGCCGACCACGAAAATGACGAGCGTCGAAAAAACAAACACGTCGTTTCGCCTCACTAAACGTCTTCGCTCTTCGTACATATTCCAATCCACTTCGCCATCAGGCCGCCGGTCAGGCTGCGGGCGTCTTTCGGACCTCTGTCAGTAAGCCCCAAACAAGAAGCAGGCCGCCAAGAATCAGAAACACTAACGAGGCGGGAGCAAGTACCGCTGCGGCAGTATCATGATTGGGAAACTGCACCAATTGCGAATGTGCAAAAGCTTGTTCAGCCGCATGAAGAAGTACGACACCAGACAGCAATTTCATTGGCACATTCCCGGTAGTGATGAGAACGATCCTGATTTTCACCCGTGCGGGCATCTGCCGCAGTTCGACTGGGATAGTAGCGAATGTCCGACAGAAATTGCGTTGACGCCAAACCGTCGAGAACCGAAACAGTCAGCATCAAGCGTGTCATGTGCGTGTGATTCAAACTCAACCTCAGCCACAATAGACTGACTCGTGGCACAAACAATCGCGTCTCGAACAGCATTTACGGACCTCTCGCTCATGCGTATGTACTTAGCCAGTGAATGGCAGGATCGCGTTGATCGAATCAACGTCACAAACCCGTTCACTGGCGATGTGCTCGACACTGTCCCGCGCGGTGTAGCAGCGGACGTGGACGCAGCGTTGTGCACACTCGAAGAAGGTGCGCGCGTGATGCGCAACATACCGTCTGCAGAACGGTGTCGAATTCTGCGCTCGGCGGCGGAGAAATTGCGAGAGCGAGCAGATGAATTTGCTCTCATAATCACTCTGGAAGAAGGAAAAATTCTCGCCGAGAGTCGGCTGGAAGTGAGTCGTGCGGCGGAAACGCTCGAGGTTTCTGCGGAGGAGGCAAAACGCATCACCGGCGAAGTACTGCCGATGGATGCTGCGCCCGGCGGAGCAGGGAGGTTTGGATTCACGATGCGAATTCCTTGCGGCATCGTGGCGGCGATCACGCCGTTTAACTTTCCGCTGAACTTGGTCGCTCACAAGGTCGGGCCAGCACTCGCAGCGGGGAACGCGGTGTTCATCAAGCCGGCTGGAGACACGCCACTGACGGCATTGAAGCTGGTTGAAGTTTTGCTCGAAGCGGGAATCCCGCCGCAGGCGATTGCTTGCATCACAGGGCCGGGAAGTGAACTTGGTCGAGCGATTTGTACGGATCGCCGAGTTCGCAAAATTAGCTTTACGGGGAGCTATGAAGTCGGCCAAGAAATCTGTCGCATGGCGGGCGTGAAACGCGTGACGATGGAGCTTGGTAGTAACAGCCCCGTCATCATTATGGACGACGCAGACATCGATCGGGCGGCTCAATTGGTCGCGGCATCTGGTTTTGCAAACGCCGGGCAAGTCTGCATCTCCGCACAACGTATTTTGACGAGCCGTTCGCGTACGGGAGATTTTCTGGACGCACTCAAGCCGCTCGTCGAATCGCTGACCACCGGCGATCCGCTGGATGAGGCAACCAAGATGGGTCCGATGATTCGCGAGGTCGATGCGATCCGTGTCGAGTCGTTTGTTCGCGAAGCGACATCATCCGGAGCGACGCTGGTGACGGGTGGGGCTCGCGTCGGCAATGTGTATGCGCCGACAATTCTCGCGGATGTCTCGCCGAAGTTGCGAATCAGTTGCGACGAACTCTTCGGCCCCGCCGTCGCCGTGACACCATTCACGAGTTTCGATGAAGCGATCGCACTGGCCAACAGCACGAACTATGGACTCGCCGCCGCAATCTTCACACGCGACATCGACCGCGCGTTGCGATTCGCTCGCGAGGTTGATGCCGGCAACTTGCACATCAACTGGGGGACTCAATGGCGTGCCGACTTCATGCCCTACGGCGGCTTGAAGGACAGCGGTCTGGGCAAAGAAGGCCCGCGTTACGCCATCCGCGAAATGACCGAGGAAAAGATGGTCGTCATCCACGGAAGCTGATTGCGGCACATTAGACCGCGAGTTGGAAATGAAATACCGGTCGCTGAGCTCGTGAGAGTTCAGGGCCACGGAAGTCTCACGACTTCCGCTACCAGATTCCGGTAGAACATTTCAAACCGGCAACCTTAGAGTGTCCCTAAGTGTAATCCGTCTCTCGAATGGCACGAGCAAACAGACCTCTGTTGCTCGGCTGCGTGAGTCGTCAACAAACGATAGACTCTGCTCTCAATTGACCTCATTCATTGTGACGTTTTCCAAACTATGATTACACCTGCTACCGCCATCACCGAATCTGCACGCGTCGATCTCGACCGACAGCTCCGTTGCGGCTTTCCAGAGGTCGTCTTCTGCGAAGGAAAGACCGCCGAATCAGTTGCCGAGATTTTTGCGGCTCTGGTTGAGGCTGAACAGGATGCGTTCGGAACGCGAGCGTCGGTTGAGCAAGCGATTGCGGTACGTGCCCGGTTTCCGCACGTCGAACACAACCTCATTGCGAGAACGATTCGTGTCCGACTCGCGAGTGAAAAGCCGCTCGTCGGCAAAGTGGCCGTTGTAACTGCGGGGACTTCTGATCGACCTGTTGCTGAAGAGGCAATCGAAACGCTTCGCTGGATGGGTTGCGCGGTCGAGCGGATTGAAGACGTCGGCGTGGCTGGTCCTCAGCGGTTGCTCGCAGAATTGCCTCGACTGCGTGAGGCGGATGTTGTTGTTGTCATTGCCGGTATGGAGGGAGCATTGCCGTCTGTCGTCGGCGGCCATCTTGCCTGCCCTGTGATCGCTGTGCCCACGAGCGTCGGCTATGGAGCTTCGTTTGGCGGGATTGCAGCGTTGTTGGGAATGCTCAACAGTTGCGCGGCGAACGTGACTGTCGTGAACATCGATGCCGGGTTCAAAGCAGGATACGTCGCAGGACTGATTGCGACACGGAAGCAATGAACTCTGAGCTGAAATCCCGAATCTCAATTTTGTGAAATCTCCGATGCAGCACATCACCACACTCCCTTCCGCGCCTGCTCGCCCAACTGACGGCCATAAGGGGACGTTCGGCCGAGTGCTGATCATCGGCGGCAGCCGTGGAATGTCAGGCGCTCCTAGTCTGGCTGGCGTGGGAACGCTGCGTGGCGGAGCGGGATTAGTTTACGTTGCTGTACCACATGAGATATTGCCAATCGTCGCTTCGATTGAGCCATCGTATCTGACCATTCCGTTGGCAACTCATGCAGAGACTGGAACTCTGTCGGTTGCGGCGTTACCGGCGCTTAAACAAGCCTGTGACGGCAAAGAGGCCATCGCAATCGGGCCGGGGCTTGGATTGACGCGAGATATTATTTTGATCGTGACCGCATTGTATCGCGAGATCGCACTGCCGATGGTCATCGATGCCGACGCCTTGAACGCGCTGGCCACTCAGCCGGAGGCATTGAAACAATCCGCCGGCCCGCGAGTGCTCACGCCGCATCTGGGGGAGTTCGCGCGACTGCTGGGACTCGACATCGCCAGGGTGCAATTTCAGCGTGAAAAACTTGCGGCGGAGTTTGCCAAAACGTACGGCGTTATCGTGCTGTTGAAAGGACCGCGCACGGTTATCACCGACGGCGAACGAATGGCGATCAATCTTACCGGCAACAGTGGCATGGCAACCGGAGGGACGGGGGACGTGCTGACCGGACTAATTGCCGCATTACTGGGCCAAGGGATGCCGCCGTTCGAGGCGGCACAACTCGGAGCTCACCTTCACGGTCTTGCTGGCGACCTCGCCGTCACAGAGCTTTCTCAACCGGGACTAATAGCGTCAGACTTGCCAAAATATCTTGGTCGAGCCTGGAAACATTTGCTCCACTAAGTGTCTGTCCGAGAGAGACGCGAGAAAAGAAGATCGTCTTGGTCCCTCTGCAAACCAACGCCAAATCACAAAGCGGTATTAGCGATGTTCAATCGCTACTCAACCAGGTTCCCTAGAATCACTTCGCCGCGAGAGGAAGCTCTGGGCTGGTTGCTTCCGGTCGTCGTTTGAGCAAATCACTCAATTGGAACTCGAAGTATTTTTGGTCGGCGGCTGGCTGCTTATCGGCAGTGGCGTTTGCAACCCAGAGTTTGGTGGACTTGGGTTCGAATAAGACGTTGTGCAGGTTCGACTTCATCGCGACGGGGCGGCACATCAGGTCGCGAGCGGTCTCGGCGGTGAATTGACCGTGATTGGCTTGAGTCCGGCGGACGAGTTCTTTGTACCGATCACCGGCAGAGAGCAAGACGCAGTCGTTAACCGCGTTTGGTAAAAGAGGATGAGCCTCGCCTTGCTTTACAAGCGAAAAGGTCCCGAAAGAGGCTTCCATTCCCACTGCCCTGTTGGTTTTGCCGTCAGCGACAACGTAGAAGTATTGGCACGTGCGGCGATTGTCTCGGAAGAGGTTAATCGCGGTTTCGAGGTCTTTCCCCTTTTCAAGCACTTCGCGGACGAGGAACGACATCGGCACTCCGGACCAAAAACCAAGTCCCCCTCCCCCCATTTCGCCGACGGAGACGTGTTCGGCATTCATGCCCGTTACCGAGCCGATAAACCCAGCATACGAAACGTTGACGAACGGAATGCCGCCGTCCGGTTCGGCCACGATGAGCACCGCATGTTCTTGCAACTTCCAGTCGATCGCGTAATCGAGCACTCGGCCGTGGTAGAGCGTGCCGTCTTTCGTGGCGGAGTTCGCGATCGCGAATCCGCTGCAATGAAACATCTCAGGGATGAAATTGGCCACTCGAGCGTCTTCCGGTTTAAGACCAGAACCGGCGGCCAAGCCTTCAATCTCGTCAAAGTATTTCTGAGGAACAAACGGCTTTTGAATGGCGATGATCGACTCGATCGCCTGCCGCGGCTTCACTTTGATTGGGCCAAACTCAACGAGCGTCTCATTTCCCTTCATCTCTAGAAGATTGTGCATGTTAGAGGTGACTTTGTCACGAAGTAGCGCTCCGTGCTGAAAGCCCATTTCTCGCGGCGATCCCTTCAAGTGGAGAACCGGGTAGCCATCGATCAACTCCAACCAGCCTTTGCCGCAGCGAGCCACTGTTTGTGCAGAGAGCGGTTCAACAAACATCAACTGCGCGACGACCAGAATTGCCAATGAACAACAGACTGAGCGAATTCGCAGCGAGAGCATGATTTGGTTCCTGAAGGCTATCTAGGGCGTTTAAACGATTCTTTCACAACCGCGAGATCGGTAAGCCTGTTCGTATCAACTTGTAATGTTGTAATGGGGCAAGAATATCGAGGTCACTGCAGACCATCCAGACCACGAATTCAGGCCGTAATTTGCTCGCCGACAAGACACCACGCCTTGGCGGAGTTGTTTCCGTTCGTTGACGCTTGCAAAACCAGCGGCCTATTATCCTCGCCCCTTGGGGGGCAGGATTCTGTCTGCCGTCATCTGATTCATGTCATCCTAGTGCGTCGTCAGCCCTAAGTTTATGGGTAGCTGAA
>JAPLNX010000131.1:0-12500 GCA_026400935.1 Planctomycetia bacterium
ACGTAAAGTGCTGGTGCATCGCTGGGACTCCATTCCCAAAAGGATCTTTCCAAAACACCCCAATGCGAATCTCCCAGCGATGTTTTCCTCAACCTCTCTTTTGTTCAGAATCCTTGCGTTTGAGATTCATGACCGCCCCCATCACTTCCATTGACTCATCATGCACGCAGAGCCTCCGCAAACCTTTCGATCTGCCAGTCCGAGTCCTCCAGGCCCACCGACACGCGCACCAGATACCGTGAAATGCCACAACTCTCGACGAAATCCAGTTCGCGATAGTGAGCCAGCAGTGTGAACGGACAACAGAGCGTGAAATTGGTCCCAAGGTTTGGTCCTTTGGCGATTTGCAGTGCGTCGTAAAATCGTTCGGTCTTCGCCACCGCGTCGCGCAACACCACTGAGAATAATCCGCCGAACCCGCCTCCCGGACGGAGGTGCCGTTCGTAATTAGCGCGATCCGTTCGTGCGGGATAAAAGACGTCGGCCACTCCGGGACGCTCGGCGAGAAACTCACACAACCGCGCGGCGTTGCGATTGATCTGCGGAATCCGCTCGGCAACGTCGCGCGAGTTGCGTTCCAAGACGATCGCATCCTCACCGTAGAAGATGTCTTCATACTCTTCGGCCAACAAACTCTTCAGCCGTTCGTAGTAAGGCCGCTCGCGATTGAGCACCAACGAACCGGCCAGCACATTGCCCCCACCGGAAAAATATTTCGTGAGGCTTGTGGCCACCACATCCGCCACCGGCAATGTGTTGAGATTCACACAGGCCGCGAGCGTGTCGTCGATCAACATCGGAAAGTCATGCCGCAAAGAAAGCTCGCTGAGTGCCGACACGTCGGGACTCCCCAGCAATGGATTCCCCGGCAACTCAACAAACAAACCGAGCAGCCGCTCCGAGCACGCCAGCCGTCCAACCTCGGCAACATCCGCTTCCAAACCGCGCGGAAAAAACACAACCGCATTTTCCGCCGGACGAATGTGTGAGAGCTGCTGCTGCACCTTCAAATTGTCCACATACGGAAACCCAAACTGCACGCTTCGCGCGTCCGGTCGCAGTCGTTGAAACAACCGATACGCCATGAAGATCGCCGCCATGCCCGACGGAAACAAATAGACGTCGTCCGCCAAACAACCCTGCAATGCAGCCACTCGCTCCCGCAATATTTGTTTTGAATGACTCGCCTCAGACAGAGACACGCTTGAAGCCCGAACGCCATCCAACAGCGCAACCGCCAATCGCGATGGCACAATCTCCCCCGCATGTTGCCAAAACATTTTCGCTGTCTCGTGTACGCTTTTCGGCATCACGACCGCATAAACGCGATCATCAAAACACGAGGCCACGCGAACCGCCGCCGAAGTCTCGCGACTCACAAACTCCGCACACCGCCGAGCGACACGCTCCGACGGAAACACCATCGCGCATTCCCCGGATCGAGCCACTTGCCGCTCGCACTCAGCAAATAGCCGCGCTGTGTCCGGATGAATAAAGAAGCGCGGATACCCACACCGCATCGCCCCGATGACGGCCTGGTCTCCCTCTTCATACCCGACGTTATCACGCCACCTCGGCAAGCAAACCGATACCGCATGCCGTTCTTCCGGAATCGGCTGGCCAAGGTCTTCGCCTCGCCAACGGCTGACAAACTGCGACGTCGCCATAGACTCAAGCATTCCTTTTGAAAACTAATTCCGTGTGATGACTTCGTGCAGGTTCAAAACAGTTCGGGCAATGCTCGTCCAGGCGGCGAGTTCGGGTTTGTCGAGATCGACGGGGACCGGTCTCGCTCCGATGGAGAGCAACTCGTTAGCGGCAGCCGCGTCGGATTTGTATTCGTCGAGGTGTGCTTGCAGCAGGCGTTCGAGGACTTCAGCTTCGGCGGGTTTGATGTCGCGGGAGACGGCTCGGCGGAATGCGAAGTTCAGCCGATCGCGCGGGGTTGAGCCGCCGTGCCGGACAATCAATTCGGCGAAGGCACGCGCGGCTTCGACGTAGGACGGATCGTTGAGCAGCACGAGCGATTGCAACGGCGTGTTCGATCGTGGTCGATCGGCGGTGCATTCTTCGCGGTTAGGCGCGTCGAACGCCAGCAAGCTCGGATGCAGGTACTGCCGTTGCCAGTGCGTGTAGAGGCCGCGGCGATACAGGTTCTCGCCCGTGTCGTTCTGCCATTCGCGAGCCGGGAAGTTGAGGTACGCGAAATAGCCCGGCGGTTGATACGGCTTGACGCTCTTGCCTCCGAGCGTCGTGACCAACAGGCCGCTGATTGCCATCGCATTGTCGCGAACCAATTCGGCATCAATTCGGAAACGGCCTTGTCTCGCGAGCCATCGGTTGTATGGGTCGAGTTCGCGTTGTTCACGACTTCCAACCGATGATTGTCGATACGTACCACTCATCACGATCGTCTTGATGAGTTGTTTCACATCCCAATTATTGTCAGCGAACGACGAGGCCAGATGATCCAGCAATTGCGGATGGCTCGGCCATTCTCCTTGAGCACCAAGGTCATCGAGCTTGCGTGACAGGCCCGCTCCAAAGAACTGCTTCCAGAGGCGATTTACGAAGACGCGAGCCGTCAACGGGTTCTCTTTCGAGACGATCCACTTCGCAAGATCATGCCGCGTGAGCCGGTTCGGAGCCTCTAGCGTGGCCAAGGACAACACTGTCGGAAACGCGGGCTTCACCTCTTCGCCACTTTCATCCATCCAGTTACCGCGCTTCAAAACACGAACCATGCGAGGTTGAACGGATGCAGTGATCAACGTACTCGGAACGCGGGCGTCCAATTCCTTGCGAGCGTTCTCTCGGTCAGCGAGATGCTTGCGAGCAGCATCTAATGTTGGAGCCATCGAACGATAGAACGCTGCCAGTTCGTTCTTCTGAGCATCATTTCGTTGATCGGCGGCAATCGCCAACAAAGCCGAAATGTTTGGCGGGGGAGCTTCGCCCGCTTGAATCGGCCGAGGTGCGGTCGTTACTGAAAGCCGGAAGCGACCAATCGTGTGCTGTGGGTTGTCGAGGTTTTGCAGCAACGAGATCGTCAGTGTTGAACCTTCACCCCCGGCGATATCGCTGACCGATTCAAACACAGCGACCTGAGGCTGACCAACCTTCTCCATGATCGCCCAACCCCAAGTTTTTCCTTTTTCGTCTCCGTCGATGGACGCAGCGATCGCCCATTTTTTATACGGATTGTTTTCAGCCGCTCCCGTTTGTTCGTAGGTAGCAGTCGCGTTTTGAAGTGCGATGTTTTCTTCAATCGTCTCGCCCACGATGTGCTTCACCGTAAACTCGCTGAGCACAAAGTTGCCGTTCCCCGCTCGACCGGGCCCTTTCTTTGGCAATGAATCATCGGGCAAGACTTCGAGCCGAAGCGCGGTGATCCCCTTCGGCGGGTTCTTCACAATAAGTGAGTAAGTATCCGTCGCCGGATTCTTGCCACTCGCCAGAATCGAACCGTCATCCTTCGGCGTCAGCGTGACTCCTTCGGCGGAGGTCATGCTGTCCGGCTTGAGCACGGCCCACACCACTTGTGATTTCTCCCACGCAGCTTGCGCGGCGACGAGTTCGGGCGTCTGCGTTTCCAACATTTTCTTGGCATCGGCGATCTCTTGATCGAGCTTCTTCAACGCGGCTTCTTGCTCAATGTTCGGAACTTTGACGAACGGCCCCCAGTTGCCGTCGGCGTGAGCCCCGGAATACAGGCCGCGCTCTTGGATGTCCGCGAAGAAAGCCTCAAACCGATAGAAGTCACGCTGCGTCAGCGGGTCGAACTTGTGATCGTGGCATTCGGCGCAACCGAGCGTGATTCCCAACCACGTGCCGGTCGCATTACGCACTCGTTCGGCGATGTACTTCGCGAGGTATTCCTTGTCCTGCACGCCCCCTTCGGCACTCATCATCCCCAGCCGGTTGTAGCCCGACGCGATCAACTGCTCGCGCGTCGGATTCGGCAACAAGTCTCCCGCGAGTTGTTCCACCGTGAATTGATCGAACGGCTTATCCGCGTTGAACGAGTCGACGACGTACTGCCGAAACGGCGAGACGCTCATGTCCTGATCGCCGTGATAACCGACCGTGTCTGCATAACGCACCAGATCGAGCCACCACATCGCCTGCCGCTCGCCGAAGTGCGGCGACTTGAGCAACCGGTCCACGAGTTTTTCATAAGCATCCGGTGCCGAGTCCTTCACGAACGCCGCGACTTCCTCCGGCGTCGGCGGCAGGCCGATCAAGTCGAAGCTCAACCGCCGAATCAACGTGATGCGATCCGCCTCGGGAGACGGCTTGAGTTTGAGTCCTTGCTGCAACAACGCGTCGAACACATACGCATCAATTTCAGATTTCAAATTTGAGATTTGAGATTTGAGATCGGCGTCTGAGATTTGAGATTTGTTCGGATTTGAAATTTGAGATTTGAAATTGGGGATTTGCTTTCGGATCGGCAAAAACGCCCAGTGCCCTTCGTGCTTCGCTCCCTGTTCGATCCACTTCTTCAGCAGCGCGATCTCGCGAGCGGTCAGCGTTTTGCCGCTGTCGTGCGGCGGCATTTTCATTTCCGGGTCGTTCGACGTGATCCGCCGAAACAGCTCGCTCTCCGCCGGCTTGCCGGGGACGGCGGTTCCCGGCTTCCCCTCTTTACCGACAAGGCCGTCCGCCGTGTCGAGCCGCAGGTCGGCCTTCCGTTTGTTCTTGTCCGGCCCGTGACAGAAGAAGCAGTTCTCCGACAACACCGGGCGAATGTCGCGATTGAACTCAACCACCTCCGGCAACGGACCCGCGTCGGCCGCCCAGCCGATTCCCGCGACCAACAGCAACATCACGGACAGCAACAGCGAACGAAACCCATTCATCACAAGACCCCTTCCACGCGAACAACGCCTCGTTTCGGCGATGACGGAACCAATTTGAGAACGTCAACGCTCGACAGAGTAACAAAGCGGCGTGTCCGTCTGAAATCCAGACGCCAGCAAGTTCGTTCGTGGGTGCGTCCGCAAATCCCGAAGCCGGACTCACCTGGGAGTCCTGAAATCCGACGAACAATCTCGCGCAGAGTCGCTGAGTTCGCAGAGAAAAAAGAATGTTGTCTTCCAAAAACCTCCGCGATCTCTGCGGCTCTGCGTGAGCCTTCCCTCCGAAACAATTTCCGAACGTGCGAAATCTCAACCGACCGCGGAAACCAAACGGTCGAGTCGGCATCCAAGAGGGCGAGACCAGTCATTCAGCCGGCTGAAGCAACTTCACTTCGATTGACCGAAACCTTTCGCGACGCGTGTTCGCGAACGGGGTGCGGTCGCCACGGTTTCGGTTCATCCCACCGTGCTTTTCAGGAGTCACATCATGCTTCGCCGTCGAAAGTTCTTCACCGTTGTTTTGAGTTTTCTGTGCCTGGGATTCGCCGCCGTGGCCGACGCCCAAACAAAACCGCCAGTCATTGAGTGGCAGACAGACTCGACGATCGCTCAGGAGTTGGCGTTGAAGTCCAAGCGGCCGCTGCTGGTGTTCGCTTCGGCGGAGTGGTGCTCATACTGCCAAAAAATGAAACGCGAAGTCTGGTCCAACGCGGACGTCATCCGTCAGGTGCGCGAGCAATTCATCCCGCTGCACCTCGATGCCGACAAGTACCCGGATGTCGTCGCCGAAATGCAGGTCGAAGCATTTCCGACAACGCTCGTCCTCTCGCCGTCGAAAGCGCAGCCGGAGAAACTCGTCGGCTACGTTTCTGTGTCGCAGCAGCAGACGTTTCTGAACCGTACCAACGGAATCAAATCCAAGCTGCCGTCAGTGGCTCGGCGGTGAGAGTGCGAAACGGTATTTGTCCGCTGCATGACCTCTGGCTTTGGGACTCGGCCTGATCGGCAGTAACATGCCGCCCGACCGATTCGTCTCTGACAAGGAGCCAACCGCGTGACTCGCTTTCCGCTTTTTGCCGTCGCCCTGATTCTGTTTTGCAGCTTCGCGGCCTCACTGGCCGCTCAAGACCCTTTCGCCGCTGGCGTGCGTCCGACGGATGCGCTCTCGCCGCAGGACGAGTTGAAGGCGTTGCAGGTTCCGGAGGGCTTTGAGGTGCAATTCGTCGCCTCTGAGCCGGACATTTTTAAGCCGATGAACATGGCCTTTGATGAGCGGGGCCGGATGTGGATCACCGATTCGCTGGAGTACCCGTGGGCCGCGCCGCTCGATAAGCCGGGGCGGGACTCGGTCAAGATCCTGCACGACACGGACGGCGACGGCAAAGCAGACGTCATCAAGACGTTTGCCGATGGGCTCAACATCCCGATCGGCATTTACCCGTATCCCAGCCGCAAGGACGAAGCGTCCGGCAAGACAATTCAAGGGGCGATCGTTTACAGCATCCCTTTCATTTGGGACTTGCGCGACACCGACGGCGACGACATCTGCGATGAGCGGATCAAGTTGTACGGCCCGTTCGGTTACGAGCGGGACACGCACGGCATGTGCAACGCTTTTCGACGCGGCTTCGACGGTTGGATTTACGCCTGTCACGGCTTCAACAACATCAGCAAGGTCGCCGGCAAGGACGGGCACGTCGTCGAGATGTCGTCGGGAAACACGTTTCGCTTCCGCATGGACGGCAGCCGCATCGAGCACTTTTCGCACGGGCAGGTCAATCCGTTCGGCATGTGCTTCGACCCGCTGTTCAACATTTTCACGGCCGACTGCCACACGAAACCGATCACGCAGATTCTTCGCGGCGCGTACTACCAGAGCTTCGGCAAACCTCACGATGGCTTGGGCTACGTCCCGGAAATCATGAGCCACACGCACGGCACGACCGCCAACTGCGGCATCGTGGCGTACTACGGCGGCCACTTCCCGAAGGAATGGGAAGGGATGTTCTTCACCGGCAACGTGATGACCAGCCGAGTCAACGTGGATGCTCCGGAGTATCACGGCTCGACGATCCTGGCGAAGGAGCGGCCTGACTTCGTGATCTCGAAAGACCCGTGGTTCCGCCCGGTCGATCTGCAATGCGGCCCCGACGGAGCGCTCTACATCCTCGACTTCTACAACAAGATCATCGGCCACTACGAAGTCGATCTCAAACACCCCGGCCGCGACCGACATCGTGGCCGCATTTGGAAAGTGGTCCACAAGGCCACGCCGCCATTCAAGATGCCAGACTTGCGGCACACATCTCGCGAGAAATTGGTTGAACTTCTTGGACACAGCAACTTCAAGATTCGATCCTTGGTCTATGAGCGACTACTCGACAAGGTTGTCTGGACCCGCGTTGACGCCAAAACTGTTGCAACTGGGGTGACTGAGGACGGAAATCTCTTTGAGTTGCTCGAGGACACACTGACCACATCAAAAAACGCGCAGGCGCGCACCCTTGCTTACTCACTGCTTCATCAGGCATTTCAAACACATCTAGACCTAGTTGTCCGTGTCGCGAATGATCCAGCGCCCGAAGTGCGAGTGATGATGATGAAGCTCGATACGACGAGTTTGATCAAGCACGCCGACATCAGTCGCGTTTGGCTTGCTGACGAAAATCCTTTTGTTCGCCGAGCGGCGGCCGAAGCGTTCGGAACGAGTCCACATGCGTCGCATGTCTCGCCACTGTTGGAAGCTCTCGCAAAGACTCCGGAAGAAGATCATCACCTGCGGCAAGTCATTCGGATTGCTTTGCGAGACACGCTGACCTCACCCGGAGTATTCAGCGATATCACTGAATCGGAAAAGGATCAAGCGACTTCAATTCACTTGGCGAATATTGCATTGGCCGTGAAGACGCCCAAAGCGGCCGACTTTCTGATCGAATATCTTCGCCGCGATATCGCGCCACCCGAAACGCTGCTGCCGATCGTGCAACACGCAGCTCGTTTCGCCTCGACTGCGAGTTCGTCGGCATTGGTCGCATTCGTGCGAAGTCAATTCAAAGATGATGTGACTCGGCAACTGGATTTGCTCAACACGCTGCGGTCGGCGACGGAACAACGTGGAGAAAAGGTCGATGCCTCGCTGCGCGATTGGGCGAGCGAACTCGCGGGAAAGTTGTTGGAATCGTCACGCGGCGCGAGTTTGTCGTGGGCGAATGAGGTCGTGCCGGGTAAGCCGAAGGCGGGCAATCCGTGGGAGCTGCGAGCGCGGGTTTCGCAAGATGGCGACAAGGGGTCGCTCTTCTACGACAGCCTCGTCAAAGGGGAGCAACTGACCGGGCTGTATCGCAGCGAGCCGTTTGAGTTGCCCGGCGGAAAGTTTTCGTTCTGGTGCGCGGGACACAACGGAGTGCCGGGGACGCCGTTCAATCCGAAGAATTTCATTCGCCTGCGCGACGCATCGACTCACGCGCTGCTGCGCGAAGCGATGCCGCCGCGTAACGATACCGCTCAAAAAATCGAATGGGATCTCACGGAGGTCGTCGGCAAGCGGGGATACGTCGAACTCCTTGATGCCGATGAGGGGAGCGGCTTCGCGTGGCTCGCGGTCGGTCGGTTTTCGATCGCAGGACTCAATCCGAGCGATGTTCCGTCGCAACAAGTGGCCGCTGCAAACTTGGTCGCCGATTTCAAAATCGCAGATTTGAAATCGCAAATCACGGAGCGGTTGCTGTCTCACGACACTGACGCGCGGGCGAAGGAGGCGTTTGCTCGGGCGCTGCTTGCGTTGCAGCCGGATACGGTGTTGGCATCACTCGTGCCTCTGATCGCCGATGTGTCGTTGCCGGAAGCGTTGCGCGAACAGATTGCAGCGGCAGTCATCGACCGGAGGTTGGTCACTCTTGTCCGACCCGAATCGACATCGAAAGACAAACCGAAAGAAGAGACGGGCAAGAGTGCCCATCCTCCTCTGCTACTCGCCGCCGTGAAAGCGATTCCGGAACGGCTGCAACTGCGGCTGGCGGAGACTCTGGCCTCGGACGCGATTGGTGCGAATGAATTGCTGCGATTCGCGCGGGACGGGCATGTTTCACCGAGGCTGTTGACTCGACCGACCATCAAGCAACGTTTGGACGCGATCAAGTCGGACGATCTCCACAAGCAAGTAGCCGAGGTCACCTCCGGGTTGCCGAACGAAGACGAAGCCCTGCGAAAAATGATCGAGCAACGTCGCACGACGTTCTTGTCGGCCCAATCGAACGCCGATGTTACGCAGCGTCCGTCGCTCGAATTGGGGACGGCGTTGTTCACGAAGCACTGTGCCGTCTGTCATCAAGTGGCCGGCAAGGGAGTCCTCGTTGGTCCGCAGCTTGACGGCATCGGACAGCGCGGGTTGGAACGAGTACTCGAAGATGTGCTTGATCCGAATCGCAATGTCGATGTGAACTTTCGGACGACGACCGTGGTCACGAAGGACGGCAAGATCTTCTCCGGCCTGCTCCGCCGCGAAGAAGGGGCGACGTTGATTTTGGTTGACAACAAAGGGAAGGAATTCACCGTGCCGGTGGCCGACATCGACGAGCGAGTGAAATCGAACCTGTCGCTGATGCCGGCCAACGTGCATGAAGTGGTCAACGAGCGGGAGTTCTTGGATCTGGTCAGCTATTTGTTGTCGCAGCGGCAGAAGGCGGAGTGAAGCGGGGTCGCGTGGTGAATTGGCTGATGGGATTTCTGGGAAGAATGGGGATCATGAAAATCATCATTCCCATTCTTCCCATAAATCCCATCAGCCGCGCGCCAGACAACCCGCACCACAATCAAACCAACCCGCGCAGCTTCCGCACCGTCCACTCCGCCGACAGCAGCGCCACAAACACGATCAAGAACGGCCAGTTGTCCCACAGTGTCACGCGAGTCACCTCGGTCTCTTCACGCCGCACGAGCCCCTCTTTGCGAAGCCGTTCGAGGAACGCTCCGTGTTGTTCCGGCGTGACGACGCTACCGCCGGTGAGGGCCGCGAGTTCGGCCAACAGCGCGTGATCGGCGGCGGGGTTGTCGAGTTCGAGATCCCGTTCATCGACCAGGAACCGTGACGACGTGTTGCCGATTTCTTTGCCCGCTTTTGTTTGGGCCGTCACGCTGACCCAGTAGTCTCCGGCGAGATCGGTTTGCGGATACGTCGCGGCGAACTCATTGCCGTTCCGCTGCGCGGCGAGCCGTTCGCGGTCCCCCTTCGGGTTCGTCACCGTCACGGCGAACTCGGCGTCGGTGATCGGAATCCCTTCCGGAGTGCGTGCGCCGAACGCCAGTTTGACCGACGCGCCGGGCAGGTAGTTGCGCGGATCGACTCGTACCCACACGGTCTGACTTTGATCCTCTTCCTTGCGAGCCAACCAGAAGATCATCTGCCGCCAAAAGAGTTGATGGGCCTTACGTTGTCCACGGAGCGGCCAGCGCCACGTTGTGTCTCCGGCGAAAGCCATCACGCGAGCCTTGCCAACTTCGCTGGAGAACAACAACGGAATCCCTTCCGGTGACGTCGCCAAGATGTCGACGAAATCGTTCTTCGCGCGGAGCTTGTTCGCTCCATCCAGCGGCGGCAGCGCGAGCCAGGCTTCGCGGTTCTTGTCGGGCGCGTCGATGCGCATGACGTAATGCCGCACCCCCTTCGCCGTCGGGACCATCGCCAGCTCTTCGGCATGACGCTGCGACGGATCGGCCTCGTCGGCGGAGATCGTCTCGTTCTTATTCATCATCACCGGGAGCAAATCGGCCAGCGGCGTTTCGGCATATCCGCCCGCTCCGAAGCTGTGCAGGCCGCCGATCATCAGCAGGCCGGCCCCTTCGTCGACGCGGGCGGCGAGCTGCTTGAGGATCTCCGGGCCGAAGATCTTCGCGGGGACGCCGCCGATGATGAAGACGTCATAACGCCCGCGCTGAAACATCTCCGGGTCGATGTCGTTTCGATCGCTCTTCTTGCCGAACACGATCGGTTGAAAGTCGAGTTGGATTTGCTCGGTCGTGTTGAGCAGCTTCAACCATTTTTGTTCGGGGACCGTCGCGTGATCGAAGTAGGCGACGTTGATCCCGCCGCGTCGCACGGTCAACAACGTCGAACGGCGGTTGTTGGTCTTCTTGATCTCGTCATCAAACGGCACGACCTCGACCGCGATCTTGTACTCGCCGGGCAAGTCGGGAATGTACGACAGCTCGACGGGGATGACGTCGGAGTTCCGCGAGGTTTCGACGACGACCACCGGCTGCGCGTTCTTCGACGCCGACGGAACTTTCAGCTCGCCCGGTTTCAGACCGTCGCGCGTCTTCGCATCTTCGACCAACAGCCGCACCGTCAGCTTGCGACCCGCCGCACCGGTGACTCGCAATCGAGCCCGCATCGGAACCGTCTTTTTCACGAACGCATACGGATCGACCAGCAAGTCTTCGACAATCAAATCGAGCGACGTGTCGGAAACTGTCGTCGTGCCGTAAGCGACCGGGAAGATCGGGATCTGCAATTCGCCGAGTCGCCGGGCGACCGCTCGCGGGTCGACGTCATAAGGAGCGAGCGCTCGCAGGGCACCGTCCGAGTGCAGGATGATTCCCGACAACCCTTTTCCTTGCGCTTCGCGCAAGATCGACTCCAGCACGAAGCCGATCGCCGTTTGCTCGCCGAGCGCATCGGGACCGGGCTTATCGACCGGATGTACCTCGCGGTCGAAGTTGAGCATCCGAACTTCCATTTCTTGACGGAGCTTTTCAATCGTCGGCTCCGCGTCCTGCAAGTTCTTGAGCAATACCGCTCGCCGCGACATGCTGGCCGGGCCGTCCGGCGTCTGCATACTGCGGCTCTCATCGAGCGCCACTACGAGCATCGCCGCCTTGCGATCTTTCTTGGTCCATTGCAACTCCGGCCGCAGAATTCCCCACGCCAGTACCAGCGCCGTCAGCACTCGCAACGCAATCAACATCCGCCGCGAAATCGGGGTCAAATGCCGGACTCGCCTCGGGTACGTCAGCAGCACGAAGACGATCAATCCGACCGCGACGAACACCGAAACCGGCCACGACCACACGGGATCGAACGCCAACCGCAAACTTGTTTCGGAAGTAGGTGTCATTGACGACGGTCAGCTAAAGAATGAAATCGAAAGCAAACTCGAGTGTTAGCCAACGACAGACATGCTAACCAATCAAACACAAAGCATTTACATGAACAAATCGAACACACGAAGCGCGCGGTCGGCATTCAACATACGTTTATTCGACAGCAACTGGCTCGATCTTTTCCCCGGCCACGTGCGCAAAGCCTCGCTTTGTGAGAACTTGGCGGCGTAGTTCCGTCATGATTTCAGGATTGTCTTCCAAAAACTGGCGGGCTTTGTCGCGTCCCTGACCAACACGGGTCTTGCCGTAATTGAACCAACTACCACTCTTCTCAATGAAACCGTCTTCCGTTGCGAGATCCAGTAAATCCCCAGAGTAGCTAATCCCGCAGGATCCGAGCATATCAAACTCAGTCTCACGAAATGGTGGAGCTACCTTGTTTTTAACTACCTTCGCCTTCATTCGAATACCAATCGCGAGGTCACCCTCTTTCAGTGTCGCAATGCGGCGAACATCAACGCGACATGAAGAATAAAACTT
>JAPLNX010000040.1 GCA_026400935.1 Planctomycetia bacterium
CGATCCGTTGCCGGGGTGGGAGTTGCCGGCGGGTGCTCCGCCGCCGGTGGTCGCGCCGTGTGAGCCGACGCTGGCGACAGAGCGGCAACAACTGTGGGCCGAGTTTCTCAAACGCCCGGTGATCGAAGAACTCGACGTCGCCGCCCTCGACGTAGCTGAAGTCGTAAGACTTCAGAAGGGCGATGGCAAAAAGGACGGTGCCAAAGAAGACGACAGAAGTCTTACGACTTCTGCTACGGCGAGTCCGGCTACCATGAAATTCGCGCTGATCCCGCCGGGGGAGTTTCGCAAGATCTTCACGCGGCCGCGCGATCCGGCGATCGAACCGGACATGCCCGTCCGCCGCTTCCGACTGACGAAACCCTACGCGCTCTCGACCACCGAAGTCACCTGGGACCAGTTCCGCCAGTTCGTCGAGGCCACCGGCTACCAGACCGAAGCCGAAACCAACGGACTCGGCGGACGCGATCGCGAATTCAAACCCGATCCCAAAATCCACTGGCGCAACCCCGGCTGGAAACCCGCTTCGAACGAGCCCGTCACGCAAGTCACCGACCGCGACGCGGAGGCGTTTTGTGCGTGGCTGACTGACAATGCTCGTAGTGACCGCATTCATGCGGTCGATGGCAAACCGACGCCCAATACCAAGCAACCCGATGACGTGAAACGACCCGATAAATCGGGTCACTACGAGCGCTACCGCCTGCCGACCGAGGCGGAATGGGTTCACGCTTGCCGGGCGGGGAGCGTTCACGAGCACGTCGTCGGTCCCGAACCGGGCGACCTCGCCGACTACGCCTGGACCCAGGAATTCCTCGACCCCAACCCCCAAGCCAGCCCGCTGCATCTCGTCGCCCAGAAAAAGCCCAATCCCTTCGGACTGCACGACACACTCGGAAACGTCTGGGAGTTCACACGCGACTTCATGTCACCGGTGCTCGTGCCGTACTTGCCCACAAGTACGGTGGCTTGAGCGGTTGTCCTTTTCGACATCGCGTGACCATTTTCCAAAAAGTTTGCGACGCGTGAAACCTTTCGAGGAGGTCGTCACCACTAACCCTGTCGAGCGATCCGGATCGCCAACGGGTGTCGTGACAAATCTCTTCTCGAAAGGAATGTGTGATGGTTCGGAAACAATGGCTGACTCCGAAGGTGTTGGGACTTGTCGCCTGCTTGGCGATGAGTTCGGTGGCGATGGCGGCGGGACGTCCCGGCAGTGGCGGTGGAAATGGCTCAAAGCCGACCTTCACTTCGCTGTGTTCGGCGTTCGACTCCAATCGTGATGGAGCTTTGGCGAAGTCCGAAGTCCCCGCCAATGTTTGGAATCGACTCAAAGCGGCGGACACCAACAAGGACAACTTGGTGACCCAGCCGGAGTTCGTCGCTGCTGGTGGGACGCCGTAGGTCAACGTGTTGGTCGCCGCGTCGGCCAATGCTTTGGCTGGCGCGGCGACCAGATTGTGCGTAAGCCTTCGAGCGTGAACTGCGATCGAAGGGCGGCAATTCAATGTCGACGTTGGGAGGTTGCCATGAATCGGCGATGCAATTGCGGAGAGCGAACGCTGGACGAATCCTGTTTGTTACTTTTGCCGCATTTCCCGGACTGCGAATTGTTCTCGGAGTCGTTACGGGCGTTGCTCACCAATTTGGTGCGTGGAATCGAAGCGTGGGCGGCGGCCGATGCGGGAGTGCATCCGGAATGCTGGGAAGCCTACGAGCAGGCGAAGATGGCCCTTGGTGAGCCAGCTTTTGTGGCTGTGAGTGAGCAGTCAAATCACTTGGTCTAAAACATTTCAAATAGGAAGATCGCGATGAGACTTGGAAGTTGGAAACTGATTGCGGCTGTGGCCGTGTTGGTTTTGGCGGTGTCTTCGGCGAACGCGGCGGATACGCCGACGGGGCCTCGTGGAGCGAGTGGTCCGCCGTGGGCTCGCGGTGGACAGGGTCAGGGGCCGCGACCGCTCATGCTGTTTCAAATCTTCGATGCTGACGAAGATGGTGCTCTGACCGAGGACGAGATTCCTGCTCGCGTTTGGTCACGGTTGTCGGCGGCCGATCTGGACGACGACGGTGCGGTGACTCACGAAGAGATCATGACCTATCTCCAGAAGAGTGGCGGAGCAGGACGTCCTGGAAATGGATCGCGTCCACAAACCGAGCAGCCCAAGAAGTAGTTCGATGCAAACGGTGTTGCTGTTCAATGATTTTTGCCTGACCCGCCCGAGGCTCTGGCTTCGGGCGGGCAGGTTCGTTGAGTCGGCCTGCGCCGCAATGGCGAACTTGGTCGCGTCGGAAGTGCGTGCTGCTGTGATGGCCAGCAAATCGAGCGAGTCCGTCGAGACGGTACTGACCGCTGATCGCGCGAACGAACTGGTTGAACTCGCGGCAGCTCAGCGAGGGGACAGTGAGGCGTATCGCAAGATCGTTGAGCGTTATCAAAGTCTGATCGGCACACAGATGCGGCGCTTCACACGCGATGTTGTCGAGCGAGATGCCTTGGTTCAGGACGTCTTCGTCGAAGCGTACTTCAGCCTGTCGAACTTTCGCGGACGGTCGCCGTTCGAGCATTGGCTGCGTAAGGTCGCGGTGCGAGTCGGCTATCGCTTTTGGAAATCGCGGACACGAACGCGTGCAATGCCGCAGCTCTCGGACGAGCAATGGGAACAGCTTCGCGGATCGGTCGCGGAATCGGTCACGAGCTGTGCTGCGGCGGAACTTGTGCAGGAGTTGCTCGCGATGCTCTCGCCGCCGGATCGCTTGGTGTTGACGCTGATTTATTTGGACGGCTGCACGATGGCCGCGGCTGCTGAACGAGCCGGTTGGACGACGATTGGGACGAAGGTGCGTGCGTCACGCGCTCGCCAGAAATTGCGAGACTTGCTCGAAGGAGGTGCTTCTTGAAACGCGATCCGCTGACTCATTTTGAACGGCTGGCCGAACAAGCTCGTGCCGAAGTCGCGCCGTCACTGGCCGTGACTGACGCGGTGCTGCGAACGATTCAGCAACGTCAGTTGTTGCGGCTCGACGACTCGCTGCGAGCGACTCTGTGGTTCGCAGTGGCGACGAGTTGCACGGCGGCGGCCATGCTGTGGCTCGCATGGCCCGCGTGGGAAATGACCGTCGAGCCGTATGCCTTACTGTGGTCGCCACTGGCAGGAACTTTGCCATGACCGATTCAACAAACCCGTCGCTGCCGCCCGATCCGCCCACTGTATCGTCGTCGCGTCGTTGGCTGAAATGGGCGCTGCTGGTCGTCATCTTTGTCGCGGGCGTGGCCGTCGGAGCCGCTGGTTCCGCGATGGTGATTCGCCAGCGAATTGCATCGGTGCTAAGTCAGCCCGACCAGATTCCCGATCGCGTCGTGCCAATCCTGCGTCATCGCTTGTCGTTGACCGACGAGCAAACTGAGCAAGTCGCCGCCATCGTGCGTCGTCGTTACACCGCTCTCGAAGAAGTCCGTTCCGAGTTCACTCCGCGAGTCGCCACCGAACTTCGCTTACTGCGGACAGAAGTCGATGCCGTGTTGTCCTCCGATCAAAAACCGCGTTGGGCAATCTGGTGTCAGCGCGTCGAAGAGCATCTCCCATCAACTCCGTCGCAGAAGCCTGACTGACCGAGTTCGTTCGTCCGCGGCCAAGACGCTCAGGACCGCCGCCTGCTCGGCCAATGGCTGGGCCGGACCGCGCAGTGGCATCCCGACAGCCGCCGCTTCCTGGGTTGGGAGCCGAACTACGGCACGGTCGGGTTCGACGTGGAGACGAACCGCCGGCTGGGCCTGCTCTTCCCGTGGCTGACCGGCGACCACTGGCTCTGCCTCGGCCCTGTGTTGTTTTCTTTGGGGGCCACGACCGCGGCAGCCCCGGCGTCGAAGACCAAATCGTCTACGTCGCCATGCTCCCCGACGGCTCCCAACGCACCTACACGCCCGCCGAATTTGCCGCGAAGTTCGGCTGGAAGAACGACCCGGAGAAAGCGGAGCTATTGGGGAAGTGATTGGACGCGGAGAGGGGAAAGATAAAAGGAGAAGACAGAAGGCAAAGGGAAAGAGGAAGAACAAGAATGAGTTGCTGGTCTTACTGCCCCTCCGTGTGTTCCGTGTCCCAATCCCAACTGCGGCAGACACATGTGGTCTCTACTCTTTCCCCGACCAATCGCCAGGCAGTTCCAGTGACCAGACTTCGCTGCTGAGGGGTTGAGCGTTGCCGCCGGCGATCCAGAGTTTGTCTTGGAAGACGTAGCGGATTGTTCGTGGCGTTCTTTCCGAATGGCTTCTGATTTGAGTTGCTTCCACTCCTTGCCGTCCTTCGAGTACCAGACGTCGCTCCAATTCTTCGACGGGTTATTCAACCAACCGCCGAGGACAAAGATGTGATCGCGATACACGACCAACGAGAACCAGAGGCGCAGTGACCACGGAGCGTGCTTGGTCAACTGCGTCCAATGCTCGCCAGCTTCCGAGCACCAGACATCATTGACCGCATGATATTTCGGGACGTAGTTGCCGCCGCCGAAGACGTATATCTTACAATTGAGCACCGACGCTTGATGGTACGCTCGCGGAAACCAACCGGCATTGTCAGTCGCTCGCGTCCAGGTCTTGCCGTATGCCGAACTCCACACGTCTCGCGGACGAGCTTGGAACGAATCGAACCAGCCGCCGAAGAGCCACAACTGATCCTTGTAGACGAATTCCCCCTGCGTATCTCGCGGTTGCCAACCCGGCTTGTCTATGACGTTGGCCCAGTTGTGAACTTTGTCTTCCACCACTCCGATCTAAGCCAGCCACAGCACACCGACAAACGCGGTCATCAAAACTTTCATGAGTTGCCCCTTCGAGTATTCGACCGACTCGAATTCGCCCCTAGTTTCCATACTACCGAATCGGACGTCGATCGTGCCACAACAAATCCGACTCAGTCAGGAGCGGAAATGGGCGAAACCAAGGCAATTGTCCGCCCCGCCGGGAATCCGGAAATGCAAAAACCCCGCGATTTCGCGGGGTTTCGTTCCGGTTCAAGCCGGTGCAATAGATACGAGTTACCCGACCAGGATTCGAACCTGGACAAACAGAACCAAAATCTGTTGTGCTACCGTTACACTATCGGGTACCGAATGCGGGCGGAGTCTAGTGGATGACAGCGGAACGACTCAAGCCGACCGTTGGTGAGGAAAAGAAAAACTTTGAAGCCCGTACATCCCGCGTAAAAAAAGCCCGGCGTTTTCAAAACACTGGGCTTCTTTTGACTTTCACGCACGGTTACCGCTGGCAAACCTCACTAAACGTACTCGGTAATTCCAGGCATGGCCATCTTGGGGATCGCCATCTTGGTTTGCCAGCCGTCAGGGAATTCGGAGGGGACGATCGACTCTTGTGAGTTCAATGCCATTTCCCAGGTGATTTGTTTGCCGGTGTAGCCAGCCATACGGCCCATGATTCCCATGAGGGTGCTTTTGGCCATTCGATCGCCGTTGTTGAGAGGCTTACCATCGCGAATCGATTTGAAAAACTCGTCGTGCTCTGTCTGGTACATGTTGTTACTAGGGCCTGAGTACTTCCAATTGGTCTCGCCGTTGACCACAGCGCCACGTGCACCGATCTGGCCGGATCCTTTGGTGCCGAGCACATAAAGATTGTTTTCGCTGTGGCAGTTAGGAATCTGTCGCTGGGCGAGAAACGCGCGGGCTTCATTGGCCCAAACGTAGTTGATCTCAACGTGGTCGAAGATATTGCCTCCTTCCGCCGGAATTTGGCGACCGCCGACAGCAGTGCAGCTTGCGGCGGGGTTGTCATTGAAGGCCCAGGCCAGCCAATCGACAGTGTGGACCGCTTGTTCGACGAGTCCATCGCCCGAAAGCCACGTGAAATTGTACCAGTTGCGCACCATCCACTCGAGATCGCTCATCCCTTGTGGGCGTGTCGTTGCAGAGGGCATCGGCTTTACGGGACCTGTGAGGTACGTGCCGTAGACCATCCGAATTTCACCGATCGCTCCGTCGTGAATTTTCTCAAAGAAAGCTCGCTTGGCGTTGTCATAGCGCCAGCAGAAACCTGCAACGACCGACAATTTCTTTTGCTTGGAAAGCTCGACCGACTCCATGATTGAGCGAATGCCGGGGGCGTCAGTCGCCATCGGCTTTTCGGTAAAGATATGCTTGCCCGCTTCGACAGCATATTTGAAATGTACGGGGCGGAAACCGGGGGGGCTCGCCAACAGCACAACGTCGCACGAGTCAATCACTTTCTTATAGGCATCGAGTCCGATGAATTTGTGATCGTCATCGACCTTCACTTTGCCTGCGAGCGCCTCGCTCTTCGTCAACTGATTGAGGCTGCTGTTGAGCGCATCGCCGAACGCATCGCCCATTGCAACCAATTCCACGTTCGGATCGGCAGTCAGAGCTTGAACCGCAGCTCCACTCCCACGACCGCCGCAACCGACCAAACCGATCTTCAGCTTGTCGCTTCCCGCTGCGTAAGCCGACGTCGCAAGCTGAGCGGCAAGAGCAGGAATCGTCGCTGATACTGCACCGGCTTTCAGAAAGTCACGGCGCGATGAAGAATTCGAAACAGGATCCGAAGCTGAACGACTGGCTGGTGCGGGGTGAGTCATTGGGCGAATCTCCACGTGACGGCGGTGAAAGTCTGAAAGCTTGAGCGAGTCTCCCAAAGATCGTTCGAAGCGGGGCGAGATGGTATCAAAGCGGGCTGATGACTTTCGAGTCTGTCGATGATTCATTAATTCGTGTTGTTGGCATGTTTCGTGTTCTGGCCACACGGTTCCTCTTTCAGTCGTGTATGTCCAACCGCAAGCTAGTACCACGACCGAGAATTGATCCTCCATAAAAAGCGAGTTTGTGTCATTACTGCATCACCTTTAACGGAGGGTGGTGCGATGCCAAGGAAGGCAGTGCGGATTGAGGCGACGGAGCGGCAACTGGAAATCCTGC
>JAPLNX010000622.1 GCA_026400935.1 Planctomycetia bacterium
CATGCACGTGCTTTGATGGATACGGCACGAAGCCACCAATGATTTCCTGCCCGATTTCCGGAGTGATATTGCTTGTTGCGGCACCGGCTTGAAACGTCTCAGTCGCATTGGCAGTAACGGCCGAGAGAACAACCAGGGCATACACAACGGGAACTAAGCTCGACTTCAACACAAAACGCTCCTCGATGATTTGTTGAAAAATGGCAGCGAAGCGACCTAAGCGGCGACGCGTTATGAGCTGAGATTACTCACCGACTCCCCGTGAAGCGACCGGGTCATCACACAAAGTGATGACCGTTACGCTGAATCTCACGTCACGGCACCGATGTCTCTTCCGTGAACCACGGTGGGAATTGCCCTTTGATCTCCAATGTTTCGTTGCCACGTCGAATCGTCAGTTGAATCTCATCACCAGGAGAGAATCGACGGATGATATCGGAACGGAGTTGTTCCAAAGTTCGAGTGCGCTTTTCGCCATCAAGTGCGATGATAACGTCGTCTTTCTGAAGTCCTACTGCCGCTGCGAGACCACGAGGCTTCATCGAAAGGACGCGGATCGCAAGGCCCTCGGCTGGGAGATTCGTTTCACGACGTTGCGAGGCCGTCAGCGCGGCAGCGCGAAAGCCCCAATCAGCGGGAATACTACGCGATGATTTGCGCCAACTCAGTTCGCTTTCTCGCCAGCGGTTCGGCAGCTTGAGTGAGAGCGTCACGAGTTTTGAATCAGCAGGTTTGTTCAATGATGTCGGCGAGTCCGTTTTCTCAGAAGTGTCTTTGCTAGAGTTCGGACGCCGCACAAGGAACGTCACTTGAGAAGCCGACTGCGACAGACGATGCAATGCCCAACGGAGATCGAGTTCCGATCGAATCGGTACATCGTTGATACGGGCAATTTCATCGTCCATTTGCAGACCACCGATCGAGGCTGCGGATTCGGGGCGAATTTTTGCGATGCGGTGCCCGAACACTCGATTGATTTCAATACCCAAGGATTCCGGAAAAGGAAACGTAAAGAGCAGATCGCGGCTGAAGCGACCGTCGTGATATGCCTGCAATAGGCTGTATTCCTTGACCTGATGGCAGTGAATGCAACCCTGATGGCTCTTTTTTAACAACAGCATCTCTTCCGGTTTCTTGACCTCTTCCGAAATCGGCTGAAAGAGCGGAAGCCCGACATTGGGTCGCTCACGATCGGACGTGGAGGGTCGCGGCGAGTTCGGGGGCTCTTTTGCTGGAGGTACTATTGCTGTGTTCGGCTTTAGTGACGGTGGTACGATTTGACCGGCTGCTCGCAATACGAGGACTTCTTGATGTGCAGCGAGCACTTGATTCATCGTGTGCAACAACGATGGCTTGCTGAGTCTCGCTTCAGGATCACCTTGATCGCGTCCGCCGTAGCGGCTGTAAACGTTGAGCTTCGAGTCGGTGAAGAACGCAGTCCAGGTCGCGTCGTAGTCGAACTCAAACCGTCGTAGGTTCATGCCGTTCATCGACGTCACTCGGACGCAGACATATTTTCCACGCAGGTCTCTGATCGCGGGGTCTTCCTGAGCAACCTGCCCATCCCAAATCCAGCACTCCGGTCAACGGACGCAGCGGAAGACGATGAAGAGCGGCTTACCGGACTCTTCCGATAATCGCTGAGCTTGAGCAAGATTATTGTGCCAGCCAGGGACTGTCTCTTGAGCCAGCGAAAGACTTGATGTGGATGTCGATGCCAACAGTAACAGCGTGGAGATTCCCACCACTACAAAACGGGGCATCGAACTCATCATTCGCCTCCAACATCAAGTGTTTGATTGGCTGACGTTGCCACCAACTTTTGATCGCTACGCCCGACCAAACGTTGCCAACTCCCAAAGCGACCTTCGTGCAACAGCACCAAAAAGGCCGGAACCAATATTGGCCGCACGACGAACGTGTCGAGTAGCACGCCGAACGCCAGTGCGAACCCGAGTTGATGCAATCCCGCCAGCGAACCAGCCATCAGCGAGCAGAACGTCCCAGCCATGATGATGCCACAACTGGAGATGATGCTCCCCGTTTTTCGTAACGCTGAAATGACACCGGCTGTCGGGCCATGAATCGCTTGCTCTTCATCAATTCGAGTCATCAAGAAGATGTTGTAGTCTTCACCAACAGCAATCAAGATCGTGAACAGGAACATCGGAACTTTCCAATCGAGTCCCATAAACTCGCCGGGAGCCATCAGGTAGAAGGCTGCAAACGTTACTCCGAGCGTCACCAGATAGCTGAAGAAAACGCTGACAATCAAGTACAGCGAGATCATCACTCGTCTCAACAAGACAATTAGGATCAAAAAGACGCCGCCCAAGACCAGCACGTCGATCCGAATCTGGTCGCGGTCGGTCACGTTCTTGAG
>JAPLNX010000527.1 GCA_026400935.1 Planctomycetia bacterium
TGGTCTGGACTCCTGCGCTCCAGCCCATAGTCACACGACCAGAGAACTCACGCAGACATATTCCAGGAGACAGAGATACCATACAAACAGAAAGAGCGCAAGTCGCCCTAGATTACCCAGTTATGCGCGCTGGCCCTGGGATTGTTGTTGTATCTATGCCCCATTCGATAACAGCAAGATCGCTATTACCATCGTTATTGAAGTCTCCAACCCGAGCAGACGATGCATAATATCCTTTGTGGTAGGCGACTTCTGTTTCAAATGTCCCGTCGCCCTTGCTCAACAGGACGCTAACGGTGTTGCCATCATTGCTGACAACCACAAGATCACTCTTTCTGTCTCCGTTAAAGTCCCCAATAGTCACAACCGTTGAAAAAAGTGCGGTGTCATCAGCATTCAGATTCAGGAAGGTTCCATCTCCTTCGCCCAGTAGGACGCGACTGACGCCATATGACTTCGCAATGACAAGGTCGCTTCTCCCATCACCGTTGAAGTCTCCGACTGTCGCAAACGTCGGAGCTACACCAGTCTCATAAGCGGTCTGCGCGTCAAACATTCCATCAGCCCGGCTGAGTAACACGCGGATGTTTAGGTTATCTAAATTCATAACAACGAGATCGTCCCTGCCGTCAGCATTAAAGTCTCCGGAAGTCACAAAGCTGGAGGATGTTCCTGTTCGATAGGTTGCTTGCCTTTGAAACGTCCCGTCACCGTTACCAAGAAACATGTTTACGTCAGGCCCATTGGCAACAGCGACATCGTTCTCCCCATCGCCGTTGAAGTCTCCGACTGTCACAAGGTCAGGATCGTAATCCGAGTCATAAACGAACTCGAATTGCGGCTGAAATGTCCCATCTCCATTACTGATCAATAGGCTCACGGAGCCGGTATCACTATTGATTACAACGAGGTCGCTTGCGCCGTCACGATTGAAGTCCCCGGTTACAGGTGACGTCGGCCCCATCTCGTCGATTGTTGTTGGAGCAGGAAATAAGCTCGTCAGAACCAATCGTTCTTCCAGTGGTTCGATGGCCGTTCGCATTCCGAACCAAGTCAAGGTTGCTCGGGTAGCCTGGCTCCGTCTTTGGTGAGCGGGATGTTGTTCGAGACCTCGCCATTGCCATCGCAAACGACCAAGCTGAAAAGAGAACCTCATCCTTGAGAACTCCTCCGCTCGCCAATCAGGCGAGGCTGAATCGGAAAATAACGAAGAAATCAGCAATTTGTGCCATGCGGTCAACGAGAACGTCACCTTCAACAGTATCTTTAATTGCACCGCCATTAACGGCAGGTGTTGTAGAGCGAGTCTGGATTTCCAGCAATCCGAAAGAAAACCTCGAGCTACTTCGGCAACCGTTCCGCCAACTTGAGGCAGATGTCGTGCATGAGGTCGAGCGAGGTTTTGGTTTGGTCGCGGGAGATGGTGAGCGGTGGGCTGATTCGGAGCACTTTGCCGGCGAGGGCGCCGAGGAGGTGAATGCTGTCGTCGCCGAGGCCGAGGTAGCAGGCTTCGACGATGCGGACGGCGACCTCGTTGGCGGTGAGCGAGCCGCGCGGAGCGCACTCGATGCCGTAGACGAGTCCTTCGCGTTCGCCGCGAACCTTCGCGATGAGGCCGGTTTCTTTGAGGCGATTGAGTCCTTCAAAGAAGGCAGCGGTGAGTGCGCGCGTGTGTTCGAGGATTGGCGTTGATTCAAACTCGTCGAGCGTTGCGAGGACTGCGGCGCAGCTCACGGGGCTTGCGCTCCAAGTGTCAGAGGCTTCGCCGTATTTCAGGCTGGCGATGATGTCCGCTCGACCGACCGCAGCGCTCACGGGGATGCCGTTGCCCAAACCTTTGCCGAGCGTCACGAAGTCTGGCTCGATGCCGTAAGACTCGAACGCATACATCCGACCGCAACGACCGAAGTTGGCTTGTACCTCATCGAGAATGAATGCGATGTCGTGAGCCCGACAGAAGTCTTGCAGCAGCTTCAAGTACTCGACCGGCGGATGATAGCTGCCACCGCCACCGAGATACGGCTCGGTGATGAGGCAATTGATCCGCGTGCCGTGTTCGGCCCACACCCGATCGAGTTCGGCAGCATACGGCGCGAGATCAATCGGCTGACCGTACTTGCTCACGTCGTCAACTTCGGCCATCGGAAAGCTGAGGAACTTCACTCGCGGGTCGCGATCGTGATCGGTCTCACAACCAGTGACTGCACCGGCGAGTCCCTTCTTGCCGTGAAAGCCATATCTTGTCGCAAGGATGATGTCTCGTTTTTCGTCTCGATGTAGACAGGCCCACAACGCTTTTTGAACCGCCTCGCTTCCCGACGCGGCCCACATCACCGTCTGCAATCGATTACCACCCGGTGAAGCTTGCAGGCTCTTGACCAATCGTTCGGTCGCGCGAGTTTCGTTTTCCGTGATCGCGTTGTACGCGGTCAGCGGTACCGCCATGTAATAGTCATCAAAGCCGGTCGCCGGGCTAAGCATCTCTGCGGACCAGCCCATGTACCCCGCCAGACGTCCGAGCCAGCGTTTGGGATTATGCCCCAAGTTCGCGACCAACACGCCGGAGCTGTAGTCGTACAGCCGTCGATTTTCCGGAGTCCAATGAAATACACCCGCCGACTTCGCAAGCACCGCTTGCGTCGGAGTAAACGTTCTCAATGCGAGCGCCTCGCGTTCGGCAACAACTTGGCGAATGGCATTAGATTGAGCTTCATTCGGGAACTGGATTGGTTGAGTCATGATGAGTCTTTCAGGTGGGCTACTTGAGGAGTGCTTTGAAACCAGCTTGCTCAAAGTGATAGTCTGTGGTCAGTGCTTCAGTCAGGCCGTAGTCGGTCATTACGACAAATGAAATGCAGTCGGTGAGCGACCATTCTTTGTCAGGACGCTTTCCAAAGAGTTCCAAGCCACGTTCAAACAATTCTTCATTGGCCGGAACGATTTCCACTTTACGATTAGCTTTGAGCAGACCAATCAAAGGGACCAGATGACGTCGCCGAGAAAACGATGACAGCGCATTACCGAGTTCCATCAGAATGTGATCCGTGAGAACAACTCGACCGCGCCATTGACTCCCAATTTCCATCGCGCGTTGCCGGTCTATGTCATCAGCATTGATGATTGCAAGATAGTACGACGTGTCCGCAAACAATGATTTCATGGCCGCTTCGCGGTTCCGTAAACGTAGTGATCATGGTTGCGAGCCATATCCGGTGGCATGTCTTTAACGACGCCAATAAACGGCTTCAGAGAATCAAGCAACGTGGGGCCTTCGTTGTCATCCTCGATCAGATGCACTTCAACGGCGGCCCCTTCAGGTAGGGTGCTGGCATCGTTGAACACAACGACTCCATTCTGAATGTGGCCGGAAACAGTCATCTCGAAGCCCCTTTGTTGATGTTTGCTCGGCGGTGATTTGACGCACTCTTGAAGACGAATCCAAGAGCAAATTGAGTTCACGCCTCCAACAGGATCCGCAACATCCGCCGGAGCGGCTCAGCGGCTCCCCACAGGAGTTGGTCGCCGATGGTGAATGCTCCAAGGTATTCCGGTCCCATCGCCATTTTGCGGATACGGCCAACGGGAATTGTTAGCGTACCGGTGACGGCGACGGGGGTCAGTTCGCGAATCGTTGCCTCCCGCGTGTTCGGGACGACTTTTGCCCAGGTGTTGTCGGCGGCAATCATCGCTTCGATGTCGGCGATGGGGACATCGCGTTTGAGTTTGAACGTCAGCGCTTGGCTGTGGCAGCGCATTGCTCCGACTCGGACGCAGAATCCATCGACTGGAACCGCAGCAGTTCCGAAGCCGTCTCCTTGACCGAGGATTTTGTTGGTCTCGGCCATTCCTTTCCACTCTTCTTTGGAAGTGCCGTTTCCGAGGTCTTTGTCGATCCAAGGGATCAGCGATCCGCCCAGCGGCACGCCGAAGTTTGCTGTCTCTGTGGCCGATAGGCTTCGCTGCTTGGCGATGACTTTACGGTCGATTTCGAGGATCGCGCTCTTCGGGTCATCAAGGAGCGATTTGACTTCGGCGTTGAGCGTGCCGAATTGAGTCAGCAATTCGCGCATGTGCTGAGCACCGCCCCCTGACGCCGCTTGATAAGTTTGAGTGCTCATCCATTCGACGAGTCCCGCTTTGTAGAGCGCGCCGACTCCCATCAACATGCAGCTCACTGTGCAGTTGCCGCCAATCCAATGGCGGCCCCCTTTAGTCAACGAGTGCTTGATGACCGGTAAATTGACTGGGTCGAGAATGATGACCGCATCATCTTTCATCCGCAGTGTCGAGGCGGCATCGATCCAATGACCGTTCCAGCCAGCGGCTCGCAACTTGGGATAAACCTCGGTCGTGTAATCGCCTCCTTGGCAGGTGATGACGATGTCGCATCGCTTGAGTGCGGCGATGTCATCGGCCGGGAGCAGTTTCGTCTCGTTCTTCGCCATCGCCGGAGCGGTCCCGCCCGCGTTGCTCGTTGAAAAAAACAACGGCTCGATCAGACCGAAATCTCCTTCGGCCTGCATCCGGTCCATTAACACGGAGCCAACCATCCCACGCCAACCGACCAATCCGACCAATGCCATTTCTCAAGACCTTTTCAATTTGATTTCACACCAACGATTCTTGTCGGGGCAAGCTGGCCGCTTGCCGCTACATGTTACCGTTACTACTGGATGACGACAGACATTTCCAGCCCGCCATTGATCCTCAAATCATCGACCCCACTGAGCTTGTCTCGGTGGCTCGCGGGCTTTCGTACTACGGCGTTTATAGTTTCGGGTGAACCACGGCGTAGTGCAAAAGCCCGAATCCACCGAGACAAGCTCGGTGGGGATGGTGGACATCGCTTGTTTGTACGATGAGTAGGTGAGGTCTGCTGACCCACTACTTGATTCACTACACACCCCTTAAAATTCACTCCCGTAATGACCAACGAACAACGACCAATCACCGATAACCAACGACCAATGCCCCCAACATCATCCCCCCCCATGCTCATTCTCATCGACACCTTCTCGCTTCTTTTTCAAGTCTTCCACGGCATTCCATCGATGACCAGTCCTAAGGGGATGCCGGTCAATGCCGTGTTCGGGATGACGCGAGATTTCTTCAACCTCTTGAAGACGCAGCAGCCGACGCACTGGGTCTGTGCGATGGATTCGCCGGGTGCGGGAACTCGTAACGCGATCTATCCGGAGTACAAAGCGAACCGCTCCGAGATGCCGGATGATCTGCGTCCGCAAATTGCCTTGGTGAAGCAAATCATGGACGGTTTCGGCATCCCGGCTTTGCAGGTCGATGGTTGGGAAGCGGACGACATCATCGCCACGATCGCACGAACGGCGGCTGAGCAAGGCTGGGAAGTTCGGATCGTCACGAACGACAAAGACGCGCGGCAATTGCTCAGTCCGCGCGTTCGCATTTTCAACATCCGCAAGAACACGTGGCTCGACGAGGCAGACTTGAAGGCCGATTGGGGGGTGCGGCCCGATCAGGTCATCGACTTCCAATCGTTGGTTGGTGACGGTGTCGATAACGTTCCCGGCGTACCGTTGATCGGCCCGAAGAAGGCGGCGGCGTTGCTCGAACAATTCGGGACGCTCGATGAAATCCTGGCGAACGCGGACAAGGTGACGGGAGATAAACTCAAAGCGAACCTCAAGCAATATGCCGACATCGCGCGGGTCAGTCGGCAGCTTGTGACGCTCAATCAGCACTTGCCGATCGAGACCGATTGGGAAGCAATGCGAGTCGGCAAAGTCGATGTCGCGAAGTTGTCGCTGTTGTTTCACGAGTTCGGATTTCGACGCTTCATCGACGAAGCACGCTCGCTTCCAGCGGCACACAAGCTGCCACAGGCGGACGTCGTCGAAGCAACGTCCGCTGATGCAAATCCGACTCTGTTTCCAGAAACGCTGTCGCCAGAAATATCTGCCGCGCCGACACACTTTGAACTCGTTGACACCGACGCGAAGTTGACCGCATTCGTGGATCAACTGAGTCAGCAGAAGAAATTTTGTCTCGATGTCGCTGCCTCTTCGGCAAGTGCCACAGAAGCGGAGATACTCGGCCTCGCGTTTTGCTGGGTGGAAGGTCAATCGTGGTTTGTGCCCATGTCGCGTGGCGAAGTAACACGGTCTGAAACCAACAATCCCGGTGAGCCGGAGAGCGTTAGCTCCCGGACAGCCGAGAATGTCCGGGCGCTAACGCTCCTCGGCTCACTTGGGGAGAATTTTCCTCCTCAGCAAAGTCGACAGCGGTCGTTGTTTGATGATGAGCCGGAAGTTGCTAACACAACAAACCCGCAGCGTGAGCAAGGGCGAACGCTTCAAGAGATTGCGGAGACTGTTCAGCAGAAGAGTTCCGGGAATGTGCTGACGGAGTCTATGAAAGCGCCCGCCCTCGGTGACGCTTCGGGTTACTTGGCAAGCGCTGACGCTACTCTTACTGCTAGAGACGTTCTCGAACGCTTGCGGCCGATTCTCGAATCGGCGGACATTGAACTTGGTAATCACGACTTGAAGTTTGACTTGATCTTGTTGAAGCGGGCCGGAATTCATGTGCAAGGACTCGGCGTCGATCCGATGGTCGCGAGTTATCTGCTCGAAGCCGGCGCACGCAGTCACGATCTTGAGGCGCTGACAGACAAGTATTGTCAGCACACGTTGAAACCGGTCGCAGCGTTGTTGGGTGCGAACGCCGATCGGTCGATGATCGCCGTTGCCGAATGGGCGACGGAACGTGCCGACTATACATGGCGCGTTTCTCAAACGCTCGGCGACGAACTCCGTCGCAACGATCTCTGGGAATTGTATTGGACGCTTGAAAGACCGCTGATCGGCGTGCTCGCCGAGATGGAAGTCACCGGCATTCATGTCGATGTCGCCGAGTTGCAACGCCAGTCAGCGGACGTTTCTCTACGACTGAATGAACTCATCGCCGAGATTCATCGAGATGCCGGACACGAATTCAACATCGACTCACCCAAGCAACTCGCGAAGGTCTTGTTTGAAGAGTTATCGCTGCCGGTGCTGAAGAAACTGAAGACCGGGCCAAGTACCGACCAAGAGGTGTTGGAAAAGCTCGCGCTTGTGCATCCGCTGCCGGCGAAGATCACGCAGCATCGGCAACTTAGTAAGTTGAAAGGGACTTACCTCGACGCGCTCCCAACGATGGTCAATCCGCAGACCGGAAAGATTCACGCAAGCTTCAATCAGGTGGTCGCCGCCACCGGTCGGCTTAGCAGCAGCGATCCGAACTTGCAAAACATTCCGATCCGCACGGAAGAAGGTCAACGAGTCCGTCGTGCATTCATACCGTCGCAGCCCGGTTGGAAATTCGTCTGTGCCGATTACTCACAGATCGAACTGCGGATGCTGGCTCACTTCTGCGGGGACCCCGCGATGTGTGAAGCGTTCGCAGTGGGGATCGACATCCATACGGCGGTGGCGTGCCAAGTCTTCAACATCACCCCGGCCGATGTCACATCGGAGCAACGCCGCATCGCGAAAGCAGTGAATTTCGGCGTGTTGTACGGCCAGAGTCCGTTTGGTTTGGCCGAAGCGTTACACATTGATCAGACCGAAGCGGCTATGTTCATTGACCAGTACTTCGCGAAGTACGCTGGAGTCGATGCTTACATCGCACAGACATTGGTCGAAGTTGCACGCACCGGCTTCGCCACAACAATTCTGAAAAGACGCCGTGCGATCAGCGGCATCCGACCAGAACGAAAACAGCAACTCAACCTGCCCGAACGAACCGCCGTCAACACGGTCATTCAGGGTTCCGCCGCCGACCTCATCAAGCAAGCGATGCTGCAAGTTCACTCGCGATTGCAGAACGAAAAACATCCGGGCCGCATGTTGCTACAGATTCACGACGAACTGGTCTTCGAAACTCCCGCCGCAGAAGTCGAATCGCTGATCAAACTCGTTCGTGACGAAATGCAATCCGCCATGACCCTGCGAGTACCACTCGTGGTCGATGTCTCATCCGGCGATAACTGGCAGGAAGCCTGACGCACCAGCGGTCATTGTAGGCGTGAATTTGGAGGCTCGTTGTCACCAAGACGAGCAATTATCCGGTGTCTGCGACGACGTCTGTTGTCCCTGCGTGAGACGGCATTGCGATCTCCGTCGAAGTTGTCGGCTTCAACGTGGCCAGAGAATTGCGACAGAACAACGCAGCTATCAAGATGACCAAAACGATGATTTGGTCTCGAACGAAATTGCTTGGCTTAGCGTGAGTCGTTTCGGTCATAACAGGAACTCCTGGTTTCGAGTGATAAGAAGTTTGGGGATTACAGTGCGGATTCAGGTGCTGTGGTGTGATTGATTCGGCGACGGCAAGAGAGCGGGTGCGATGATGCCGATTGGTGCTCGTCAAGCCCGGTGATTGCCAAGTGGCGACCTTCATCGGACCAGTCACGTCGTAAGTTTTTTAATTTCGAGAACACCGTGTGATCGACGATTGCCGAACGCGAAAGGTCCAGTACCACTCGTTCGCTGTGATCGAATTGCGACAGGCACTTCTTCAGGCTGAGCCATGTGGTGAAGACGGCAGAATCGCAAGTACTCACAGTGGATTGACCATCGTGTTGTTCGACTTCGAGGAATGGTCGCCACAGCGCTCGCAAGGAGACACCGCGGAGAATATGCAGGCCGATTTCCAAGCAGGCTCCGGCGATGATGCCGATCAGCAAGTCTGTGACCAAGACCGCAGCGACCGTACCGACGAAAACTACGAGTTGATCAACACCCAGCTTGTACATGTGCAGAAACTCTTTCGGAGACGCGAGACGGAAGCCTGTGTAGACCAGCATCGCAAGCGCGGTTCGTTGAGCTGCAACAGTTGGCGGACGAACGGATCAATCAACTTGTGCTGGCCCCGGCCAATGCCTGCGTCGAGCTGGACGAACGGGTGGTCGAGCGAGCGAACGAAAGCAACCGCGACAACGCGCGCACGGTCAGAAATGGCCTGCTGCTGTTGGGCGTTTGCGGCAGCTTGGCGGGAGTTCTGGGCGGATTAGCGATCGCTCGCGGGCTGCGACGATCTCTGCTGGAGTTGCACATCTCCGTCTCCGGAACCGTCGACAAACTGGAGAAAGTCGTCGGCTCATTTGAGTCGTCGGACTTCAATTCGCCGGTCACGTTGCATGAGGGCTTGCAGGAACTCCGCCGCCGCGTTGAGCATGTCGTCGCGCAGTTGCACGAACGCGAAAGAGAACTGCTGCTCAACGAACAGCTCGCAGCGATGGGACGGCTTGCCGCCGCGCTCGCTCAAGAGATGCGCAATCCGTTGACCCCGATCAAGATGCTCGTCCAGATGGCTCAGGGACGAAGCGACGGCGGCGGGCTCAACGCGCACGAGTTGGAAATCATCAGCAGCGAGATCAGCCGCTTGGAGCGTTCGATTCAGTCGTTCATGGATTTCGCGCGGCCTCCGGTCCTGGAACGACGGCGCACTGATCTGCTCGAATCGATTTCGGGAGCGGTCGAGCTCGTCAGGGGCCGCTGCCATTCGCAAGAGATTGAACTCACGACCGATTTCCCGGCCAAGTCGTGTGAGTTCGATCATGACCCGACGCAGATCAAGCAGGTGATTTTGAATTTGCTGCTCAATGCGCTCGACGCCTTGCAACCTCAGGGTCACTTACGAGTGTCTGTTCGCGAACGCTTCACGGCCCCCAACAGTGACGGCGAGCCGAGAACATTGGCAGGCATTCTGATTGGTGTCGTCGATGACGGGTCGGGGATCCCCGCCGAGTCGCTCGAAAAAATCTTTGAGCCATTCGCCACGACCAAAGAAAGCGGCACGGGCCTGGGCTTGGCCATTTGCCGACGCATCGTGGAAGCTCACGACGGTTCCATCACGGTCGAAAATGCCGCAGGAGCCGGTGCCGAATTCTCGATCTGGCTGCCACACCGAATGGGAATTGTTTCAACTCATCTTCCCGTGACCGACCATCCCAAAGTCGCGTAGGTCCGCACGACTGCGGCAAGTACACTCCGATTCCGGGCAACACATTGTTGGTCGTTGGTTTAATTCGGGAGCACAGTCATGAAAACAGTCTCGTTCGATGAACTCGATGAAACGATGAAGTCGCTCATTCGCAACGCGGCCAGCGAGCAAACAGTGGTCGTCGATCAAGGAGTCGTGATCGCCGAAATTCGAGTCCCGATCGCTCGAACGAAGGGACGCTCGATCCCGTTGAGCCATTGGGACTCGATTCCACGCGTCACGGTGAATATCGATTCGACCGACCTCATCTCCGAGGATCGTGACCGGTGATCTATCTCGATACTTGCTACATCGTGAAGTGCTATTTGGTCGAGAATGGCACCGCCGAAGTCCGTGAGTTGCTGGCTGACTCTGGCGACGCGGTGTCGAGTACTCATGCGAGGATTGAATTCCTTGCGGCGGTTCACCGGCAATTCCGTGAGTCGCAGATCACGAACTCCGAATTGAACGCCATCATCGACGTGTTCGAGCGAGATTGTTCCAACGGCGTCTGGAAATGGTTGGAACTCGGCGAGTCGATCATGACGCATGCGACCAAGGCCATGCGGGCTGTTCCGAACAACGTCTTCATTCGAGCGGGCGACGCGATGCATCTCGCTTGTGCCGCTGCCAACGGAATCGTCGAGGTCTTCAGCAATGATCGGCATCTTCTCAAAGCGGCGGAGTATTTCGGCGTTCGTGGCACCAACGTGATTTCGGCACTCTGACATGCACACCAAAATTCTGGTCGTCGATGACGAATCCGTCCCGAACGAAGCAGAACAAATCAGCGGTCGCAGTTTGGATGCGGCCAGTCACGTATTGAGGCCGTAAATCATTCGTCGAACAGGTGCCTCGCCTGTTTTTTTACGAGAAATAGGGCCGGCGAGCCGCCAACCCTACGAAAAGCCGCGGCTCAAAATTGCTCTGGGTTCACAACGTCTACAGTTTCGACGCAGGCCGTGACGTGATGATCCTTTAGAATGTCTTGCCGTAGGTATGCCAACAGTGAGTCAGCCACTTGGCGAGTCACAACGACTTCAATTCGTACTTGTGCGGAGTTTGGTGCGGCTCCGGATGAGAGCAATCGACGACCGGCTCCCAGGCAGGGGATGAGCGTGTAGCCGGACGCTCCCAAGCGGACAAAATCGTTAATCAGCCGGTCTTGTAAACTCGCATCGGCGATAATCGTCAGCCGACGCAGGGCGATCAAAGATCGCTTTCTTGTTGAGAACTCATGCTCGGAAAGTTGGCGGTGCATTTCGAGTCCTGCAACCGTCAGGGTCAAGCCTTCTTGTTCGAAGTCGCGCTGCATCTCGTGCAGCTTTTCCATCACACTACTATCAACCAGTTTGGTATCAGACAGGTCTATGATGAGATTGTTTTTTTGCTCTAAGCCGATCTCCACAAGCTGCCGTCGAAAGGGAATCCAATTGCTAAAGACAGCCGAACCGTGTGCTCGCACGCGATAAGTGTTGTCACCCTCTTGCTCGACGTTGAGGTACGGCTTGAAAAACGATTTCAGCGGGACGCCGTTGATCGTGTGAATGACGAATTTGACCGCGATTCCAATCAAAATACCGATCAACAAGTCTGTTGCGAGGACACCGACGATCGTGCAGACAAAGATCAGCAGTTGTTCCTTACCGACGTGATAGACGTGCATAAACTCGCGCGGGTGCGCCAGTCGCGAACCGGTGAAGATCAACATTGCCGCGAGTGCCGAGAGCGGAATCAGGTTCAGCATTTTGGGGATCGCAGCAATCGCGGCCAGCAGCAACAACCCGTGAAACATATTCGAGTATTTTGACTTCGCCCCGTTGTCGATGTTGGCTCGACTGCGGACGATCTCGGAGATCATCGGGATGCCGCCGAAGAACGCGACGACCGTGTTGGCCACGCCCACCGCGAGCAAATCGCGGTTGAGATCAGTCTTACGCTTCTGTGGGTCGAGCGTATCGACCGCTTTGGAACTGAGCAGCGATTCGAGAACGCAATCCACTTCCACGCGAAGACCTGCTTGAGAACCGAGAAGTCGGGCAGGAACGTGAAGCTCAAAAGGTTGGTCGCTCGCGTACCGAGCTGTTGCACTGCATCGAGCGGCACGTTGACGAGATGCTTCTTCGCCGACAGGGCAAAGTCACCGCCCAGCGCCGCGTACTTGTAGTCTTCGGTGCCTGGCGACGGCATGTGCAACACGAACATCGCGAGCGGGACAGTCACGAGCAGAACAACAACCTGAGCGGGAATCTTCTTTGCCAACTTCGGAAGAAAGGTGGGCATCCCAAACATGATGATGAGGCCAACAATCCCGATGACCGCAATCAGCGGATTAAAGTGCAGCAGCGCGCTCGGTAAGTGCAGGATCAATTGCAGTGGTTCAAGTGCGTGCTTATGAGCATCGAGCAACTGCTCCTTCGGCACGCCGAAGGCTACGGGAATTTGCTTGGCCATAATGATGACGCCGATCGACGCCAACAAACCATGCACTGCGGCCGACGGGAAGAAGTCCCCTAAGATGCCTCCCTTCATCGCACCGAACAAAATCTGAAACACTCCCGAAACGACCGCCACCGCCAGCGTCATCTTGTACGCGGCCATTGCGGCATCACCCTCTGCGATACCGATCTCTTTCGCAAACGTCGTGCAGTCGGTCACGCAGCCCAGCACAATCACGATCAGGCCAGCCGCCGGGCCTTTGATTGTCATCTGCGAATTGCTGATGAACGCCGTAATGATTCCGCCTGCGATCGCCGTGAAGATGCCGGCCTCCGGCGGACAACCGCTCGCCCCTGAGATTCCCAAGCACAACGGCAGGGCGATCAGAAAGACCATGAATCCGGACAAAAAGTCCTGCATGAGATTTCGCGATGACGGACTTGTTCCTGGAGCAGTAGATGCTGGCGACATATCGGGGAAAACCTTTTTTTGCGAATCGAGGACTAACCTGGACTATTCATGCACAGCGACAAACACGACGCGCCAGCGAATGCTCCGAATCAGAATCACTACACGCGCGTCGGGCGAGTTAGAAATCGGGCTGCGACGGTATTCGCGAAAGGCAGAACGTCGATAGCGTGTGCGATTACTTGTCTGAAAGAGAAGCTCACTATTCACAATCGAAGTTCATCCGCAGCATCTTCCTTCTGCATCGACAGCCACTGATTTCACAGCGTTCGACGAGTCACTATCCTGCGACTCGCTGTGGGGACGCAATTCGGCAAGATGTTTCAAATCTGATTCGCTCCCGTTGCTGAATAATCGAGCTGGGAACACACCTTTGGAGAAAAACATGATTCGTCGTTTGGTATTCGCTGTTCTGTTCGTGGTCCCGGCCAGTCTTTTTGCGGCGGATGAACCGGTCAAGGCTCCTGCGGAAGTGGCGGGAATGCAGGTGTTGTTTAATGGAAAAGACCTCAGCGGATGGGACGGCGACCCTCGGTTGTGGAGCGTC
>JAPLNX010000390.1 GCA_026400935.1 Planctomycetia bacterium
ACCTACACCGGCAAACCGACACAATCGCAGCCCGTAGCTCGGTTCTGCCCACCGCACCGGCGCATCACCCGCACCACAAAAATCCAACAAGCCGCACTCCAAATCTAATGGCAGGTTATTTCTTGGTCGTGGCACTAGTTTCTCTTTCAACCGCCGCATGACTCGGCTGCGAGCGGCATAGATGGAACCGATTCCCTTCTTCAATTTCACCGCGGCCTCTTCCGGTGAGACCCCTTCGACGCTGGTCAGCCAGAAGGCGTCCCAGGTCGCCGATTGAAACTCCTCCTGAATCTGCCGAGCCGCCCAACGGAACTGTTCGCGACGAAACTCCAATCGCAACAAGTCGGAGTCCGGCCCGCTGCGTTCCGACTGCTGTTCGAGTTGCCGCAAGAAATCCGAATCACCGGCACCCCGTTCACGCGGCCCGCGAGTCAGTGCGTTGAGGATCGCATTGTGAGCCACTCGATGCAGCCACGTCCGAAACTTACCGCGCTGCGGATCAACCTCCCACCGACGAATCGCCTTCGAGATCGCCAGCAACACCTGCTGGGTCACATCCTCCGCATCCGCCGATTGCATACCGCGACGCAATGCCAACCGACGAATCACCGGCTGATAGATCTCAACGAACTCGCTCCACGCCGTTTGGTCCGCTCGATCTTTCAAGCGGATCAATAAACTCGCTCGCGTTTCTGGCGACAGCGATAATGGCATGAATCCTCCTTCGTGAAAGATGACACACACGCAATTCAAAAATCTGACACAGAATTTTGTGAATTCATTAGGCTCACAGCTTACTGGAAACCGGACTGGCCTGCCGATAGTCTCGCCCTGAACCTCAAAGCCTTAAGACTGCATGGAAGAGACGAAGTGACGGAGTCAAAACTTAATGCCCCTCAAACACAAGTTGCGAAATCCCCACGTGCCTCACAAATGGTGTTGGACGTCGAGCGGCTGTTTCGTGAACGCGAACCGGCAGCATTCTTTGTGATGCCGCGAGTTGTTCGTCGCGTGTTACAGAACGAACTCGATATCACCAGTCCGTGGCTACAACCGCCGCATCGCAAGTCGTGTGTTGTCGAACGAGATCGGCTGTTGTGGCTTGTTGCCAATGATGAACTTGGCGTCGCCGATGATGCTGTGTTGCCGTCGAGGATCATGCTGATCGCGAGACCGGAAGAGGATCGACAAGAAAAGTTCTCACGCGATGAACTGTTCCGCTACTACTGGCGGAGATTGTTTCATGCTCGCTTAGACTTTGAACTGGAACTAAAGACTTCAAATTCACAAATGACGTTGGCTCAATTGCGTCACCGCATCGACGCTTTGGGACAGACGCAATTTGATGAGATTCGCTCGGTACTCCGTTCCGAGCAAATGCTGCGACGGCCTGACGATCTGCGTCACGTCTATGCGGAATTTGTCGCGGTCTACCACGAACTGCGAATGTTCGCTCCACAGTTACTGCCGATCTATTTTCCGGCCTTGGGCAATGATGCAAACGTGTTGCAGGCAATCGGTGCGGATTGCGACGCCGTGGCGATTCTCAGTGCCATTCGTCCGACGGAACTGGCCTCGATGGAGCCTGCTTCATCGACGGTCGTGACCACAGAAGGAACAACAGAAGCTGCTGCGGTGGAAAAAGAAGAGCTCGAAAGTGTGTCGGTTCGAGTCGGAACACCTTCGCTGCGGAAGTATGCGGCGTTGACGTTGAAAGCAGATCGACTGCGAACTAAAGGAAACAACGTTCGTGCGGCGTCCGTTCGACGTCGGGCGTTCGAGATCGCTCCGCAAGAACACGTTGATGTGGCGCGGCGTGAAATGGTCACGGAGATCGAATACCTCGTGCTGCGACTGCAAGCGGCACTGGAACTGACCGACGACGAAGTGCGACCATGGTTGGCCATGTGCGAGCGATTGCTGGCAGGAGCCCGTCGTGGATTTTGGAACGCGAATGCGCGGTTGCTTTACGACCTGCAACAAGTTTGTCTTGATCACGAACAAGAGATTTATCGAGTCGATCTCTTGGGGTGGGCGATCAGCCGTGGACAGCGTCCGATGAAACGTCCGCTGCCGAATCAGCGATTCGTGATGATGTCGAAACATCTCCGCAGCGCGGCGTTGCGCGTCCCAACGATTTTGATCGACGAAGCAGGCCGACGGGAACTGGGCGAACTGTTGCATGCAGCAGCGGACGCGGCGGAACACATTCTTCGCAAGCGACTCGAGCCGCTGGTCATTCAGTCGTTGACCGACGCGGGGTTCACTCCGAGTAGTGTTGTTGAGCGAGTCGCGTGTCGCAAAGTAACGCAAGAGTTGTTGGACGGCATTGTGCAACGTGGATTCATCACGTTAGGCGATCTGCGTGACGGTGTTTCTCGCAATCAACTCAAGATGCCAGACCTCAAAAACGCTCGTGAGTTCTTCACCGGCGATCCGTTACTCCAAGCGAACCGTCTGTTCGCGGCAACGATGGATGGCGTTTATCAAAGTGGGCCATTTTATCTTCGGTTGTTGCAACGGCTCAATTCGTTGGCGTTTGGGATTCCCGCTGGTCGCGCGGTGACAAAATATTTTGCGTTACCGATCGGCTTAGCATTTCTCGCATTGATGGCGGCTGAGGAAGTCGCACATTTGGTCGTGAGAAAGCAACCGACTCCGCATGTCTCAGATGTCGGAGCTGCAATTGAATCGGTGAATGCCGCTGCCCATGCGACCGCGGCCGCAGTCGATGGGCACGCAGTCGCGAGACACTACTTGGTCTACAACCACATCAACTTGTTGTGGCTGAGCTGTTTCATCTTTGCCTTGATTCACGGACCAAAGTTTCGCGATGCGGTCATCTTAATTGTGCGAACCACGTGGAAGCTCTTGAAACTGGCGATCATTGAACTGCCTGGAAAGATCGCTTCGTTTCCGCTTGTGAAATGGATCTTGAAGAGTTTTCCGTTCTTGTTGTTTCGTCGCTTTTTGCTGACTCCGTTAGTCGCGACCGCCTTGCTCTGGAAAGTCTTGCCCGCGCTGGGGGTTTATGAGCCGCTCAATCGTTGGTGGGGTTCCGCGATCTTCTTTGGTTCACTGCTCGCCTTCAATTCGCGATTTGGTCGCGACACTGAAGAACTGACTCGCGAGTTTGTCGCACGGACGTGGTACCGTATTCGAGTCCATCTGGTCGTCGGCCTCTTCACGTTAATCGTCGATGCGTTTCGCTGGTTGATGGATGGCCTAGAACGGTTGTTGTATGCGGTTGATGAGTGGCTGCGGTTTCGCAGTGGTGAAAGCAGCATCACGCTCGGAGTGAAGGCAATCCTCGGGCTCGTGTGGGGCGTCGTTCGCGGAGTCATTCGATTCTGCGTGACCTTGCTGATCGAGCCACAGATCAACCCGATCAAACATTTTCCGGTCGTCACCGTCTCTCATAAATTGGTGTTGGGCACTCTGACGATTCCGCTCGCAACCTTGTTGGAAAAAATCTATGACAAGCCGACTGCGTACACAGTGACCGGCTTGATTCTGTCGGGAATCCCCGGCGTGTTCGGCTTCCTCGCCTGGGAGTTCAAAGAGAATTGGCGGTTGTACGCTGCAAATCGGTCATCGAAACTGCGTCCCGTTTTAGTGGGACATCACGGCGAAACATTACTGCGACTGCTGCGTCCTGGATTTCATTCGGGGACGATCCCGAAGCTATTCAATCGGCGGCGACGAGCGGCTCGCCAAGCGGTCAAGAATCAAAAGATCGACAAGCAGGCCAAGTTCGCCGAGAAACTGCATCACGAGGCAGAAAGTGTGCGGCACTTCGTCGAACGCGAATTGCTCGCCCTGTTGAGCGAAACCCGATCCTTTCGCAAACGTTTGTTGTCCGTCTGTCGAGTTGAGATTGCCACGAACCGCCTGCTCGTGACGCTCAGTCATCAAGATCATCCACATGCAGTCATGCAGATTGAGTTCACCGAACAGTCCGGTTGGCTGACGGCTCACGTCCCTGATCAAGGCTGGCTGCGACAACTTTCTGATGCCGATCGCATCATCTTCCGAGCGGCATTGGCCGGTCTCTACAAGTTCGGCTCGGTCGGCTTGGTCCGCGAACAAATCGAAAGCCATCTCATTACGCCCCAGTACGACGCGCCAACGAGTGGTGCCCGCTCTCACGAACAGAATGAGTCTCAATTCATCACACCGACTCATCGCTCGCATCATCCCTACGATATTTCCGTTGCCGGTTTAGTCGTCTGGCCCCACGGTAACTACGCCGCTGAAGTCCATTATTCGTTGGAAGAGCGCCCCACGACGGTCCCGCGTCCACGCTCACTCGCTCGCACCGCCGGCCTCACTCTGCTCCCGTTGGCCGCAATCGTTTATCGCGAAAGCCCTCTAAACTGGACCGACTGGAAAGCCTTCTGGGAGGCCGAACAGACCGCGTCATCCAGCGAGATCAAATTGCTCCCTGAAATTGAGCTACTGAAATGCACGACTTAATGCTGGCGAGGTTGTTGCGACGAATTGTTGCGTGAATCGGAAACTCGCTGTGGTCGGTGGCTTATCAAGACATCGCATCCCATTCGCAAATCTCACCGAAGGACCAAGTCGGGCCGAAGGGATCACCGATCTAACATTCGATTGAAGAGACCTTCGGTCAACGACCATTGGCGGGCGGCCGGTGAGAATCTTCCAGTCACGGAAGTTGCAACTGGTTCTGGTTCAAAAAACGGACGCCAGCGCGTTCCGGCTGATGGTCCAGTCAAGGATTGTCTTCCTGGATGGCATCAACTTGCCCAATTTGAATTGCTTCGACGAGGGCCGCGTGGTCGCGTTCGGTTTGATCGCCGTAGGCTTCGGCAAAGTCGGCCAATGCGGAAGCGAAAACGTCGGATTTGCCGATGTAGCCGGCGATCTTGGCGATGTCGCCGGTGCGAGCGTGTGAGCGTGCGAGCAGTGCTCCGCAGACCAAGCCCCAAAACTCGAACGGTTCGCCGGTGAGGAATTCAATCGGCATGGACGCCTTGAGGTTTTTCATCTGCCGCACGAAGTAGTGTCGGCCGTCGATGGTCGTGTAGCCCAGCAGCGGATCGCCCAGCGACTGCAGAACACGCTGCATAGTGACGACTCGGCGGCCTTCGTGGTTGATTCGGAATTCAACCGAGGGCAAGTACGGTGCGTGAGCGGGTGTGACCGCCTCTTTAACTTGTAGGAACAGCGGATCGTCATCGCCGTTGCCGAATAGCAGCACAAGATACGCTCGCGTCCCGACGCTGCCGACGCCGACCACGCGATGACACACATCCGCGATTGAGTAGCGATGCAGCATGAATCGGTATTCCGGCGGCAGCTTCTCGCCGTACTCGACCAGCGACGCGATGACCTTCTGCCGCGTGGCCTCGTCGAGGCTCGTCAGGATCGGTGGGTCTTCGACGAATCGCCAACCACCGTCAGCTTGCCGCCGAGCGACCTTCGCCAACAGCGTGGCGCTGCTCGTCCGTTGAGCTTTCGCCAACACCTTCTTCACGACCGCTCGGAACTTATTGCCGATTTGAATTCCCACCGATTTGAAGACCGCTTCGCTCCGGTCCAGTTCGGCGTACGAGAACAGCGACCAGGTTTCCAAGACTCCGAGTTTCATCAACCGCTGAGCATTCAGCGAATATCCGCCGACGCACCGCATCACGGCCGAGCGCCGTTCCTCGGCATCGAGCCCGTTCTCGCGGCCGGCCACATTCACGCTGGCGACCAGCCGCTTCAAATCCCACTCCCACGGCCCGATGGTCGCCTCGTCGAAGTCGTTGATGTCGATCACGACATCCCGCTGCGGAGTCCCATACAGCCCGAAGTTATTGATGTGCGCGTCGCCGTCGATCACAACCTGCAGCCCACTGATCGGGGTGTGAGCCAAGTCCCCCGCCATGACCGCGCACGCTCCGCGCAGAAACGCGAACGGCGATTCCGCCATGCGTCCCATGCGCAGCGGGATCAAGGATTCCTCGCGCCCGGCATTGCTGGCCAACACCGTCGCGACCGGGTCCGCTCGATCCGCAGGCGGCGTCCATGTCGCGTGCGACTCGCGCGGCGTCTGTTCTCGTAACTCCTGGCCCAGTTCGTACCGAGTTTCCCGCGAAGCCAACGGACGCGCTGGATCATACGGAGCCGTTGTCTGCCAGAACTCTCGGAGTGATTCCAAATCGCGAGACGTGCCGGCGGTCACGGGAGGTTGTTCGCCGAGTTCGGTTGAAATGACCGACGCAGTGGATGATTTCTTCGCCATGACTGCTCCTGATGTGATTCTGGTTGTTGCCAACAACGCTAGTACCACGACCGAGAATTGATCCTCCATAAAAAGCGAGTTTGTGTCATTACTG
>JAPLNX010000490.1 GCA_026400935.1 Planctomycetia bacterium
CCGTGATCCACAGCGTCGGACATCCTGTCGCTCCCAGAAATATTGGCAGATGAACATCTGAAAATATCTCTGGCGCAAACCGCGTGCCGCGATCATGAATTGCTGGAAAACTTACGTACAATCAACAGGGTCAGCAGCTCGAACAGAATCCCCCCACGGCCCATATGTCCGTGCGGCGATCGACGGCGTGGCTGTCTTGCCATTGCTCCGGCGACATGTACGCGGGGGAACCGAGCAGTTGCCCCGCTTGCGTCATCACGTACTCGGCCTCGGTGTCACGCTTGGCCATGCCGAAGTCCATCACGCGCGGCAGGCCATCCGCACCGATCAGAATGTTCGCGGGCTTCAAGTCTCGTGTACGATGCCCGCCTCGTGAGCGACGTGCAACACCTCGCCCACTTCATAAGTGCCGACAATGTGCCGATGCTGGAGCTGCGCGACCGATCTCGCTTCACCTGCAAACCGTTCGGCCAGCTTCGCCGCGAAGCAGCGGCACTCGTTGAATCGCCCAAAGCTGCTCATTGATTCGAAAGGGAAACTTAGCTTTCCAACTGACGACGAATTCGCCACAGCTCAAACAAGATGCCGGTGAGCAACAGGTTGGTCACAACGATGCCGGCTGCGGATTGTTGATTCAGTCCCGTGAAGATCACTCCGGTGCTGAGAACGGAGACGACGGAGAGGACGGCCAACCAACTCACGACTGCGATTGTCGGTTTGCTGGATGTTGGCTGTAGATCAGTCGGGCCGGGTTCGTTTCGCAATTCTGAAAGCGGAATCGCAATGGGCCAATCATCTTCATCTAGGTCGATTGCGGGTGCAGAGTGCTTGTTGTTCGTAACGGCGGACAAGATTGAGGGACTCGACATTTTGGCAGCGACGACAACTTCCGAAGCCGGCTGGTCGAGACTCTGTTCCGCCAAAGGAAACGACTGTCCGCATTCTGGGCAGCGAACCTTGCGCGCACTCTGGACGGTCAGCCTTTCAAAGTCGATTAGAAATTTGTGGCCGCATTGGCATCTGAGTTTGGCCATCTTCGGTTCCTCTTACGAACTCGTTACCCCGTTTCAAGAGCGATTCAGCCTAAAGGAAAACAAAGATTGAAGCACTCCCGGATGTCAGCTCATGTGCATTCGCAGCCGATTGTTGGCTGATCCCGAACCGGTGTTACCGAAAATGATTCGCAACACGATTGCAACGAGGAAACGTTCAACGTGGCTGTGGTGAAAATCTGAAACCGTTTGAGCCGTTTTCTCACGTAGTCTCAAACGGAAATGTCGCAGCGACTTGAACTGTCATGGCTCGTCGCTATTTTTGACATCCTGAACTGTCAAAAAGGAACAGACTCCCGTGAATGAAGAGCTTTACGACGATTACATCCTCGATCATTACGAATGCCCGTATCATAAAGGGCACCTCGAATGCCCGACCTGTGCTCACAGCGAAAAGAACCCGTTGTGCGGTGATCAGATTCGATTGGAACTGAAAGTTGACGATCAAGGGAAAGTTTCCGAAGCGTTTTTCAACGGAAAGGGCTGCGCGATCAGCCAAGCTGGTGCGTCAATTCTCTGTCAGCATGTTGAAGGAAAATCGCTCAATGAACTACGCGGCTTCCAGGCTCCCGACATGCTTCGGTTGTTGAAGGTGCCGCTGACGGCAACTCGACAACGCTGTGGTTTACTGTGCTTTAAGGTGCTCAAGACGATGATGTATTCGCTGGAGCAACCCCCTGTTGAAACCGGCGAACCGATCGCTGCGAGTTCCGGCTAAGTTTGATCCACTGCCAATATCAACTGAACACCGCCGAGCTTGCCTCGGTGAATTGGGGCCGTTGCACTACAAAGAGCAACCTGACTCAAAATCGCTATCAAATTAGTGCAACAGGCTGACTACCACTGAGGCAACCTTGGTCGGATTGTTTGCTTGAAACTTGTCATGTGCCACGCTGAAGCACCCCGTGGAAACGTACTTAACCGTTTGAAGAACAGAGAGCCGTCATGGCACCGCGCGAATTTGATATCGAGGCAATCCGGGCTGATTTTCCGATCCTGGGCCGACCGCTACCCAATGGTGCAAAGCTCGCCTATCTCGACAATGGTGCGACGTCTCAGAAGCCACAAGCAGTGATTAATAAACTGCGTGAGGTCTATGAGACGTACAACTCCAACGTGCATCGCGGCATCCACCAACTCGGCGATCGAGTGACTGTTGAATTGGAAGCGGCTCGTGAGAAAGTGCAGCGATTTCTCGGTGCGAGAGAGTCAGCGGAAATCATCTTTACGTCCGGCACAACAATGTCGATTAACCTCGTCGCGAATGCCTGGGGGCGTAAGTTTCTCAAGCCCGGTGACGAGATCGTACTCAACGAAATGGAGCATCACGCCAACCTGGTCCCATGGCAGCAAGTGGCCAAAGCGACTGGAGCGAAGTTGCGCTTCATCCCGTTGACGGCAGATGGTCGATTGGATGAATCGCACTTCGATCGGATCATCACGTCAAAAACGAAGTTGATCACCGTCACTGCGATGTCGAACGTGCTCGGTACGATTAACCCGATTCAAGAACTGACGACGCGAGCGAAACAAGTCGGTGCGGTGATCATGGTGGATGGTGCTCAAAGCGTTCCGCACATGCTGACCAATGTTTTGAGTCCGGCGATCGACTTCCTCGCGTTCTCTGGACACAAGATTTACGGCCCGACTGGCATCGGTGTGCTGTATGGTCGTCGTGAGTTGCTCACAGCGATGGACCCGTTTATGTGCGGAGGCAACATGATCGACGAAGTGAAGCTGGAGTCCTCGACCTGGGGCGAACTCCCCTCGAAGTTTGAAGCCGGAACGTTGCCGATTGCCGAGGCGATCGGCTTGGGAGCAGCAATCGACTACGTGCAATCCATTGGCTTCGATGCGATTCACACGCAAGAAATAAAACTGCTCGAACGCGCGCTGCGGTTGTTGCCGCAAACGTCCGGAGTCACCGTTTACGGCCCGTCGATCGAGCATCGAGGAGCGATCGTCAGCTTCACGGTAGAAAAAGTTCATCCGCACGATTTAGCTGACCTCTTCGATCAGAAGGGAGTCGCAGTACGAGCGGGGCATCACTGCACGATGCCGCTCCATGAATGGCTGGATGTGTCCGCGACCGCTCGCGCGAGCTTCGCGTTCTACAACACCGAGGCCGAAGTCGATGCACTGATCGACGCGATTCACTACGCGCGGCACAAGTTTCGGTTGGAATAAACTTATTTATACGAAAGCGGTCTCTACTTACTCAAGACGACACTGAAGAAGAACTAGCGCGGCGAAGCAGCAATCCTGCGGAAAAACATCGTCTTCGGCGATAGCGATGTCAGAAGCGTTTGCTGCCACGGATGAAACACCGATTTGGGCAAAGTGACAGGACAAACTCAAACACAACGGCAAATCAGGTGCATTCAAACAAAGATCACTCTCTTGTCTTCTGCCCGATCCATGTTCAATCCGTGTTTCATCCGTGGCCAAGCCAGAGGCGCGGTTTGGAAAACCGCTCTACGAGGATTCTCGCCGCCGTCTTCACACTTCTAGTTTTCGTTCTGACGACGAATTTGATCGCGGAGCAAACTCAATCCCAAACAGATGTCGCGATTGGTGAGTTGGTAGGACGTGGTGCGATCATCAAGCGGTTTGAAGTGCGTGAAGCGGAGACTATCGGCTTACTCGTCCGACTGAAGGCCGTGCATCTCGATGTGACGGGGCGCGTTGATACCCATGTGATTGATCAGCTTGCGAAGATTCCGGACCTCGCGTTGGAACTGCGAAGTTTGCCATTGAGCGACGACGGTCTGAAGGAGTTACTGAAACGTATCGAACCGATCGGTTTGGATCTTTCCGGGAGCAACGTGACAAATCGTGGATTCGCAGTCGTGGCTCAGGCAAAGAAGTTGCGTTGGCTAGATATCAGCTTCACAAAGATCGGTGATGACGGTTTGAAATCGCTTGCAAAGCTCGGTGAACTGCGGCACGTCTCGTTCATGAAGTGTGCGATCAGCGACGAGGGCCTCGCTCATTTGGAATCGCTCCGTTCGGTGCGAGAAATCTATCTCAGCGAAACCCACGTGACCGATCGTGGCATTACGCGCCTGCAACAACGCTTACCAAAATGCCGCATCGAACGCTGAGTTGTCGTTCTTTTGAACGTGGCCACAACGAACGGCGAAGGCTGAAACACCTGAGCGACGCGAGCGCCCGCTTGGCTCGCTGGCCTTTTCAGACAGCCGCCTTGATCGCGAGATCACTTCGGCCGATCCCTCAATACATGTTTGGTGCGTCGCACCGGAGCGATCCGTTGCGCAACGACACCGTTTGCAGAAGCCACCCCGTACGCGACCCGCACCCGGAAATCACTCAGCGATCTGTCACCCAAACTCGTGAGGCGAAAAACTTCCAAAAATTCCTCACCGCGTTCGCGGTGCGCTCTGTTGACAGAGTGGGGCCATAGAGATGTTCGGCCGCGTTTGCACGGACGATCTGAGAAACAAAGAATATCGCGGTAGGGACCGCCGTTGCCGGCGGCACCCGCATAGATCCGTACGTGCGGAACTACCGCATACGGCTCTTACCTTGGATGAAGACGATCAAACCGCACTTCGGGATACGGATGCAGGATTCTCGGTGTGGGAAGCCAGCGTTTAATCAGCGAGGAAAACTTCAGCCAAGTCATCCGGCGGCCACGTTGACTGCGTCGCCGCAGCACGCGAAGCCAGAGTTCC
>JAPLNX010000417.1 GCA_026400935.1 Planctomycetia bacterium
CACTGGTTCTGCGAACCGAAAGCCTCGCTCACTGACAACTCCACCGCCCAACACTCATCGCCGACGACGTCGGACACGCTCGGAGTGTGCGCTCGCAAAAGCGACAAATTCGCGATCGCAGTTGCTTGTTTGAGGACTAGAGAGACTGGATTAAGTTCGTCGAACGGCGCACATTGGGAGATTTGCCCCCACGATTGCTGAGACTGCCTTTGGGAATTTCTTCTATTCAACCGCTTTTGGGGGAATTTGGAATTTGCCACAGGGCGGACGCTGCGCGATCGCCTTCTTCACGACGTTCCCGCGCGTCCCCGTGATGCGTTCCTCCAGCCCCTTGTAGAAGAACGTCAGGCGTTCGTGGTCGAGGCCCATGAGGTGCAGGATTGTGGCGTGTAGGTCGGAGACGTGGCACGGTTCATCGACGGCGGCGAAGCCCAACTCGTCGGTCGAGCCGATCGCTTGGCCGCCGCGAGTGCCGGCTCCGGCGAGCCACATTGAGAAGCCGTGCCAGTCGTGGTCGCGGCCCGGTTTGTTGACTCCCTCGCTGGTCGGAGTGCGACCGAACTCGCCGCCCCAGACGAGCAGCGTTTCGTCCCACAGGCCGCGTTGTTTGAGGTCGGTCATCAAGGCTCCGATCGGTTGATCGGTTTCGCCAGCATGGACGGTGTGGTTCGTGATGCAGTCGTTGTGGCCGTCCCAAGTGTCCTCGATGTGCCCGCCGCCAGAATACAACTGGATGAACCGCACGCCCCGCTCGATGAGCCGTCGCGTGATCAGGCACTTGCGAGCGAAGTCGGCGGTGCGGGGATTGTTGAGTCCGTACATCTCCTGCGTTTGTCGCGTCTCTTGCGAGAGATCGACAACATCCGCCGCCGTCGTTTGCATCTGATAGGCCAGCTCGTAGGAGAGGATGCGCGCGACGAGTTCGGAGTCATTCCCGTAGGTTGGGTTTCCAACCCGACCATCTTTTGACGCTGATGAAGACAGGTCGGGTCGGAGACCCAACCTACGACGGGCGAGGTGCTCCCGATTCAACTCGCCCAACAAATCCAGTGATTGCCGTTGCGTCCGATCGGAAACTCCCGCTGGCGTCGCGAGATCCAACAGCGGCGATCCCTGACTGCGAAACAGCGTCCCCTGATACGCCGCCGGCATGAACCCACCCGTCCAATTCGACGCACTGCCGATCGGCCCGCCGCGCGGATCAGTCATCACCACAAAGCTCGGCAGGTTCGCGTTCTCGGTCCCCAGGCCGTAGCTCAGCCACGCTCCCAAGCTGGGCTTGCCAATCAACACGCTTCCGGTATTCATCTGCAAGCACCCGGACGCATGCGCCGCCGTGTCCGCGTGCATCGACCGAATCACGCAAATGTCATCCGCATGCTTCGCCGTATGAGGAAACAAACTGCTGATCGGCAACCCGCTCTCGCCATGCGGCCGAAACGGAAACGGCGACTTCATCAAATACCCGACCGGCCGACCGTTCGACCCGACCTTCGCCTTCCCGGAGTAAGCCGTCCCATGAAATTTTTCCAACGTCGGCTTCGGATCAAACGTGTCAACTTGGCTCGGTCCACCATTCATAAACAGAAACACGCAATGCTTCGCCCCCCCAAAATGCGGAGCCTTCGGAGCCAGCGGATGCATTCCCGCCTCACCCCCACTCGCCACTTCATTCGCGCGAGCGTCCTTCGCAAAGAACCCATCCCGCGACAAGAGATCAATCAATCCGAGACCAGCGAACCCGCCGCCAACTTCCCACAAAAACTCCCGCCGAGTTTGCCCGCAGGGAGTTTCGTTGGCTGTGAATCGCTGCCACATGGGATATCCTCGCTCGCGAGATGATTTGGAGTCACTTCTTGATCTCATGGTACACTCTCACCAATATGCCAACCATTCTTCGACAAGACGGTTTCGAGGTGATGATTTACACTCGCGACCACGAACCGCCGCACGTCCATGTTTGGCATGGTCGAACTGAATTGGTCATCAATCTTGCCCCACTGGAAGTGCGTGAAAACAACGGGATGCAACCAAACCGTTCGCGAAATGCCTTCGACATCGTGGCGTCCCATCAAACAGAATTACTAATCGCTTGGCGGAAGATTCATCCATGAAAATGAGCGATGCCGAATTCACGCGTCAGTTGAACGCCGCCACGAAACGTTGTGAGAACCGTCGAAAAACCGAACCACTGGCCAAGGCTGTGAGTTGGGATCACAGTTTGGGCGCGGTGATCGACCTCAATAATGGTTGCCGAGTCTGTGTTCCGCTCCGTCTGTTGCCGGAACTCAAAGACGCACAACCACGACAGCTTCAGAACGTCGAAATCATGGGCGTCGGCCAAGCAGTCCAATGGCCCGACCTCGACCAACAGTTCGGAGTCGCCGAATTGTTGGAAGACATCTGGAATACCCCACTCATGGCGAAGATCGAACGTCGCGGTGGCAAAGCGAAATCGATGACGGAAGTCACGCGAGTGAATGATCCCAAACCGCGTCGAACTCGTCCGCGAAAAACCTCCGGTGCTCGTTGAGCCTCATTGCGTGTGTACTCACAGATCGTCACGGACTCGCGAATCAAGCCGTCGCGAAAAGTGCTTGCTCAGCCCGCCTTGATCGTCGCAAAAAATATTTACGACACTGGTCACATCGCAAATTGGCTTTCAGAAAAGGCGGATAGCCTCCACTGCAAAGAACTCATCCCGCGACAAGAGGTCAGCCAATCCGAAGCCAGCAAAGCTGCCTCCAACTTCCCACAAGAGTTCGCGCGTGCTCCGCCCACAGGGAGTCAGATTCGAGATGAAGCGGCTACGCATCGAAAAGGCCCTTTAGCATCAGAAATCAGTGCATCCAAAACCACAAAATAGTTCCGATAACCACTATTCCCACTAACCATAACACACCTCCGATAACAAGAGCACGGGGCGTCGCAATTCCCTTTTCGACCATCAGCGTTTGGATCGTCTCTTCCCAACTCAGCATCAATTCCATTGCCAATACCAAACTATAGCCCGCTGAAACAGCAAGGCCGCTGGCTGCAAACGATCCTTGGTTGCTGAGTTTTTTATTACCATTCAATTTATGCCATGCACTCATAAAAGAAGCGACGTACAAATAACGCGTAATCACCCAAAGCTCGTCACGCGTTAGTTCCGAATTCGACATCTGGGCCATCTTTGCATCAAATTCTGGGGTCCGATGGTGCTCTAGTCCTGAAACCAGCGAACTTTTTCTGGAAAGGGTTCTGGCTTGAGTCACAAAAAAGAAATCCCTCGGTGATTTGTGGTGTTTGAGGATGGTCAACAAATCATCGCATACCAGTCACGGAGGGATTTCGAGTGAACAGCAATGCGGGGAGGATCGCGAAGAAGTTGGCTCGTCGCAAGCGGCG
>JAPLNX010000603.1 GCA_026400935.1 Planctomycetia bacterium
GCGCCGAAATATCCACCACGCCGTCCGCACACGGCGGAAGAAACCTAGCGGATCGCCCCAGGACATCGCGAACAAAACTATGTTCGACTATGTTGATGTGAACGGAACATACAACAGCATCAGTCGTGCCGAACAGTATTGGGAGAGGTCTATTTTACTTCTGCAACCTTGTGGCGAACCTGATCTTCACGCCGATTCAATTCAGGATGCGAAACCTGCCGCTGGCCTCCGTGGACATCTTGATCGTCTGGGGCACGATCATCTGGATGTCCGTGGCGATCTGGAAGTACCAACCCTTGGTCACTTTATGCCCAAGGGCCGTACTCCGTCTGGGTGTCGCAGGCGACTGTGCTGCAACTGAGCATCACGGTGATGAATTGGGGTCGGTGACGCATTCCCCATCAACCACCATCTCCAACCTGCCCCGATACCCTGCCAGTGCCTTCGCCGCTCCATCTGACATGAAGCGCAGCGATTCAAGCGAGAGCGACTTCCCGTCATGTCGGCTCAACGCTTCGGCCACGTCTTCGGGCAGGTGGAGCAACCCATCGAGAATTAAATCGCCACGGTGAGGGACCAAAGCAGCAGCCGTTGCGACCGAGATCGCCATGATGCCGTTGAGCGTCAGCAGATTCGGGAATGCGCTCAACTCGACGGCGACTTCGGGGGTGAGGTCCGTCAGCCCACTCAGCGAAAGGACCGATCCTCGATACTCGGCAAGGGCGGCGGCGACTTCGGGTGAGATTTCTTCCAGACCGCAGAGACTCAGGTAGTCGCCCCGAAAACAGGCCAGTCGTCGTGCCGCTTCGGCTGAAAGGAACTTCAGCGAGTCGAGGTAAAGCGGGTCGAGATTGCAGCCCGCAATAACTGAAGCAGCCTCGTCGGTGATGCCGTCGAATGTCAGCAAATCGAAACCGACGAATGAAAGAATTTTGTTGACGGGGTTCTCATCGAAAACCGCCAGAAGCTCGATTGCGAATTGGGCGTCAAGAATGTTCGTCGGATACTGCATAGGAGTCCTCTCCTACAATACCCGAAGTTGTCTTTTACTTTCACTTTGGCGGTGGAAATCAGAGAGAAGAATGCCGCCTTTTATCGGCAGGTTGGGCTTCTGGTCGGGCACTGGTAAAATCAGCAATACGAGTTGCGCCTTCACGGTGGTGACGGACGCAGACCTCAACGAGCTTGCTCAAGGCCCGTATTTCGTGTGGGTGTCGATTGCCACGGTGCTGCAAGTGAGCATCATGTCGATGAATTGGGGACGATCATGATTCATAAAATGCTGACGCTGCCTCTGCTGATCCTGATGGGGTCGTTCGTCATGGCTGAAGACACGCCGCTACCCTTGTTCGACTTCACCGGGGCCGATGCTGCGAAGGAATGGCAGACGGTCAATGACGGTGTGATGGGTGGCGTCTCCGAAGGGGAGTTCAAAATCACCGACAAGAAGACGATGGAGTTCTTCGGCACGCTGTCGCTGAAGAACAATGGCGGCTTCGCTTCCGTGCGGACCAAGGCCAAGAAGCTCGGTCTGGAAAAAGGTGAAACGCTGGTCGCCAAGGTGAAAGGCGATGGCCGGGAGTATTCGCTGAACATTTACCTCAACAAACCGCTGATCGCCTTCTCATACCGAGCCACGGTGCAAACGAAGAAGGACGAATGGATCGAGGTCAAAGTCCCGCTCGACAAATTCGAGGCGACTTCTTTCGGCAGGCCGGTCAAAGACGCAGGTTCAGTGAAGCCCGAAGAGGTCAACGCCTTCGGCTTCATGCTGGGCGACAAGAAGGCCGGGCCGTTCAAGATGGAAGTGGAGTCGATCAAGGTGGAACGGGCGGGGAAGTAATGAATTTCATGAGACGGACGTACTCATTTCGAGTCGTCTGATTCTTTCTTGTTCTCGAATCCAACACACTTGACCACAGGCTGCGGCGGGTACTTGCGAAAACGATTGTCCGCCACAGACTTCAGGCACAGCAGGAAGTGTGATCCCTTGCCAGAGACAACTTCCTTCATGTGGCGGCAGTATTCGCACAGGCTGGGGACCATTCACTGTCCTCTTGGTTTCAGCGATCCTGCCATCGTGGCTTACCGCATCAACTCATTCGACGGCAGTTGCGGATTCTCGAACTTGCGGGCCTGTGCGACACCCGTGATTGGCAACGAGGCTCGATCCAGCAAGCCGATCTGTGCCAGAACCGAAGCCTGATCCCAATAGATGCGTTCGCAGGCGATCTTGTCCCCCTCGAACTGCACCACGACCACCATCGGAATTTCAACTTTCCGGTGGGTCGGCTGAATCCCCGGCAGCATCCAGTCCATTTCGATGTCATGGGTAAACGAAAAAACGAACTCGTCAATGAGTCGATCTTTCCCCACCGTTCGGGCCAAGAGACGCAGCGTGGTATCGGCGGGCATCTTAGGAATGAAATGCTTGCCGTAAAACTCGATCATCTCATCACGGCCACGGCCCCCGGTCATGACAGGAACGTGGTTTACATAATTGTCCGGCGTCATCGTGGCGACGGTTGCCGCAGCGTCCTTCGTGGCGAATTCAAGCTGGGTGTGCAACTCCCACAGGCGAATCATTTCAGCTTCAGGCAAATTGGTATTCATCGTGGTCCTTGAGAAAGTTTTTGTTGCGGTGCAGAAGCGGTGGGGCTGAAGGCCCATTTCCTACTGCGGGCTGCGGTCTTTCCTCCACGCTCGTCCCATCGCATCTGCCGCCATGATCGCATCGGCCACCATATCGGGCCGCACTTCAAACGGTTCATTGTGAATCGTGTCATTCTCGGCGGTGGCACGAACGGCGATTTTGCTCAGGACTTCTTTTGGCAACTCTGTCAGGCCAATGTCGGCGAGGGTGATCGGCAGGCCAACCTCCGTTGCGAAACTCAATACACGATGCAGGACCGAACGAGGCTGTCCTTCCAACACAAGCTGCGTCAGCAAACCGAACGCCACTTTTTCACCATGCAGGTAATCATGCGTGGCTTTTGCCGTGGTCAACCCGTTGTGAATGGCCTGGGCGGCTGCGAGGCCCGATGACTCGAACCCAATTCCTGACAGCAGCGTGTTTGCTTCCACGAGTCGTTCCAGTGCCGGGGTCACGACTTGTGTTTGCACCGACCGTAGCGCATCGGCTCCATCAGCCAGCAACGTGCGGTAGCAGAGCTTCGCCAATGCCAAGGCACTCTGCGTCGATAAGCCCCCTCGCAGGTTCTTGACGCCCCCATCAACACAGGTCTTGGCCTCGAACCATGTCGCCAACGCATCGCCCATTCCCGCCACCAAGAGCCGTGGAGGACTCTGGGCAATGATCTGCGTATCGACCAGCACCAGTTCGGCGTTCTTGCGATGGAAGCGACTCCCTTGAACAACTCCGTCGTCCGAGTAAATCACCGACAACGCACTGCATGGCGAATCGCTGGACGCCACGGTTGGGCAGTTGACGCAGGGCAAATTCAGGTCGGCGGCGACGGCACGAGCGGCATCGAGGACTTTGCCACCCCCGGCCCCGATGATGACTTGGGACTTGTGCTGCTGGGCCGCTTGCTTGATCCGCTCGATTTCGGCCAGCGAACATTCGCCGCCGAACTCATGCACGGCATACGCAATACCGGCTTCAGCGAAAGTGCTTTTCCACGTTTCGGACAGCAATCGAATCGGTGATCGGCTACCGACAATCAGTGCCGGGCCGCTCAATCCCAATCCGGTCATCTCCGCTCCGAGAGCGGCAGTAGCGTTCTTGCCTTGCGTGTAGCGACTTGGCGAGCAGAAGACGGAGAGCATGGAGCAGCCTTTCCATCAGGTTCAAATAAATCGTGCTGGGAGGTTGGGTTTGTGGTGGATTACCGTGCCGGGCTTCACTTCGCTCTCCCCGAAACATCCTCGATTTGCTCTTCGCCCTTAATTGAGATGGTCCTGATTTCCTTGGCGTCGAAGTCCACTGCCTTCAGGTCCACCATTCGGATGCGGCTATTGTCGAAAGTGCGGAAGTAATAGCGAAGATTCTTCAGATCGGCTGCACTGGTCCAGAGCGTGTAGTCGGAGACTTCCTTGCCGTGTTCGATGCCCCGTGCGGCCCCCTTGGGAATGTCGAACTGGTTCAGGATGTGGAAGGCTTGCAAGACGCCATCGTTGGCCTTCTCGACCGGCAAGGCAGTTTTGGAAAAGGCAACTGCCCGGACGAACCTAGACGGCGGCGTGAAATCACCGGGCAGGCCGAGCATTCCGCTGCCTTGTCCCAGCCCTTTGATTTCCTTACCGGCGAGGTCGATCTTCTCCACGTTCTTGGTGTTCATCGTGACGTAGTTGCTGAGGTTCGTCATGTGCCAATCGAAGGCCGGTGAATTCGACATGACGCCGAAGGGATTCTGGTGAATGTTCAGGTCGCCATCGACGTATTCAAGCACGACCGACTTGCCCGATGCCTCGGTCACGATGTAGTGAAACGAGGGAACAAAGCCGAACTCTTTGAAGACAACCTCGGCCACTTTGACTTTCTTGACAGCAGCGACAGCCTCATCGACCGTCGCACAGGTGCCGAGAAGGTACGTCGGCAACTCGACCGGGCCGAGCGTCTGCGGGATGTCTTTGTCGGTCACGGCCTGATACTTGGCGTAACCGGGGAAGTAAAAGATGCCAACGTGCAGCCCCTTCTCATTGAGGCCATCGGCAATGACCGGCAGATCGAAACCGTTCATGCCGACGATGCCGTATTTGGACTTCCAGCGAAGTCCCGGCTTATCGCTCGGTGTAGAGCCGACGGACTCCTTACCCCTTGGCACGACGATGATGTTCGATTGTGGGTCCACAGCGAATTCCATCGTCCGAGCGAAAATGATCGAGCCGTCCTTGGGCTTGATCGTGATGCCCGTGCAGGCCGGGGCGTTCGATGATCCGAAAGCGATGATGGCGGCAATCGCCAAGATCGCTGTAGCACGAAGGAAGGTTTTCATGGTTGTTTCTCCGGTTTGGTGTTTTTGTTCAGACTGCATAACGGATCGACTGGCGACTGAGTGATTTTAATGGACTGGATATTCGCAGTCCGATCCCCGCACGCCCTCAACATCGCCGCCAGCGGCTCCGGGTCGGCCAGCCGGTGATCGTTCCCGACCTCGATCAACGTCGCCCCTGAAATTCGAGCCAGTTCTTCGCTGTCGGCAAATTGCACCACGTCATCGGCTCGGCTATGCAGGATCACGGTGTCAAGCCTCACCGTCTTCGCTGTTCCCCAATTCTTCCAAGCCGGGCACAGCAGCACGAGCTTGGCGTTGCCGCTATTGATGTTCATGGCGACGGCACCGCCACGGGAACTTCCGACCACGACTTCGGGCTGATGCCGGTCGAACTCTGCTTGGGCGGTTCGGACAGCGGCATCGAAATCGTCGTCATCGAGGGCCGGGTTGATGATGGTGTGGCCGTGGTCCTTCAGGTAGGTCGGTTTGACGCCGCCCGGTACGCTGTGCCAGCCGTGGAGGAAGAGGATTTTCATGAGTGCATTTTATTCGTCGGCAATCGGAGTCGTGATCTTCTCCAAGATGTCGAGGAGCAAGCCGTTGATTTCGGCTCGTCTCTTGGCCCGCTCCATATCCTCGTCGATCTTGCCGTTCCCATTCTCAGCATCTCGTCGCACGGTTTCGATGTGGTGCCGAAGGGCAAGCGCCAGATCGAACGAGATGGGCTGTTGCTCCAATTCATCCCGCAGTTTCTTCTCTTCGGCCAATGCGTTTGGACGAATGCGATGGCGGGTGGTCATGTTGGCTCCTTGGGATTCCCCCCCCGAATTCGCCGTTCGGCTGATTGGCAAGTATAACAAAACTTGGTAAGGTTGGGAGAGTCGGATTTGGTTTTTGAACCGGGGTCGAACGGATCGAGGAGCGCCGAAGTGGAAAAACTATCGGATTACCTCCGAATCTCCGAGGCCGCTGAGTATTTGGGCGTTTCGCCAAACACGCTCCGCAATTGGGTCAATGCTGGGAAGATCGCAGCCATTCGCCATCCGGTGAACGACTACTGCCACGACCAAGAAATAACCTGCCATTAGATTTGGAGTGCGGCTTGTTGGATTTTTGTGGTGCGGGTGATGCGCCGGTGCGGTGGGCAGAACCGAGCTACGGGCTGCGATTGTGTCGGTTTGCCGGTGTAGGTCC